>JAILAI010000018.1 GCA_024681705.1 Prevotella sp. | reverse complement strand
AAAGGGGATTTGGCATGGTAGGTCTTTCTCCAACACCTACCATAGACCTACCATCGTTCAAACCCTTTTTCGGGTTGTCGTTTGCTTGTCCGTTTAGATGCAGAGAACCATCTAAATTTAAAGGAAATCAAAGATCACTTCATCAAATATTTCAGAACCGCATTATTGAAGGCGATGGGATTCTCACTCGCAATAAAATGACTACCGTGGAGAATACATAGTTCGGCTTTGGGTATTGAAGCAGCAATCAGACGGGTATGTTTGTCTTTTATCATGTCGTTATCCCCCGCTATAACCAAGGTGGGACTTTGAATCCTCGAGAGTTCTTCCGGCTTCACATTTGGATCATGAACCATCAAGCCCAACATTTCGGCGTTCTTCTTTGCCTTGGAACTCATTCCGGCAAAGAGTTTTGCTATGCGATAGCCTATTTCTATCGGTATCTGAATTCTCCTCTTCACACCAGAAGCATCCAGGTTGGCACCATTGAGAATCAGTTTTCCAACGCGTTCCGGATGTGCCAAAGCAAAGACCATTGCGATGTTCCCACCATCTGAGAAGCCGAGAAGATGGGCCTTTTCAATGCCGTGCTGATTCATGAAAGAAAGCAGATCTTCTGCAAATTGCCGAATGGTGAAAGGAGCCTCGCCTCGGGGTGTTTGTCCGTGACCACGCGTATCTAAGGCGATGACACGGAAATGCTCAGCAAAGCAATCCATCTGATTGGCAAAATACGAACTATCTTCTCCATTGCCATGCAAAAGGATGAGTGGTTCTCCTATACCTTTCTCTATATAATGCATCTTTGTCATCACTTTTTGACTACAAAGATACACAAAATTTTGGAAACTTCCAAATTATGTTCATCTAACAAAAACTTTCAACAATTCTATGGGGTGCAAGGTCCTCTGTCGAAAAAAGCATTAAAATTAAGTCAGCTCGACGAAAACAACATGAAAAAGACCTACCGACCTACCATGACCATTCGCAAAGGGGTTCTGCTATGGTAGGTCTATGGTAGGTGTTGGGGAAAGACCTACCATGCCAATTCCCCTTTATTTATAGGCATTTGAGGGGTGTTATGGTAGGTCGGTAGGTGTTAAACGAAATTTTAAGAAATCTGAATTACCAAACAACGAGAAAGATCTACACGCATTACGTCGAACTCACAAGACTCTTAGAACTCCACCCTATAGGCGATGTTTGGGAAGGTCAGAGAAGTGTACTTGTTCACCACATCGTGTGTTTTCAAATCGAAGGTTTGTCCATGAAACGACCTCATCTGGAGATACTCGAGTATAAAATGATGGGCCGTATGCTGCTTATTGATAGTGTACTTCACGGAGAAAGCATAGCCCACGTTCATCTTCATCTGCTTACTGAAAGGATTGCTGCCATCTTCGGGAATGGACTGATCGGGACGCTTAACCACATCCTCAAAGGTTATGCCCTCTTCCATTGGTGTATAACGGTCACCTCCCATAAGCGTAAGACGGCCATTAACGCCAAACATATTCTTCTTGCTCTTTCCTACCATCCATTCCTTTCCGCCAAGGATATTGGTGATGTAACGACGGTCGTGGCGAGAATGGTGCCACTCGCCTTGAGCATCACGATACTCTGATTTAAAGAGCGTGGCGGTGAGCATTCCATAGAAGCCATCCTTCAGATAGCGCTCCAAGGTAAAGTCGATACCGTAGTTACGACCAACACCTTCGTTCACCAATGCCCGATCCTGGAAGAACTGACGGTGGTTCATAATAGAATAGGTGGTGCCTTCTTCTACGGGTACATCGAAAAGCCATTGCCAATAAGGTTCAATCTTCAACAATGCATTCTGCCCTATACGCTTGGTAAACGAGGCTGAGATATGGTGAGAGCGGGTAAGACAGAGGTCCCGATTGGGATTCTCCCCTATCGAAGAACCGGAAGGGGCTTTTACGAAATAGGTGTCAACAGATTCCCTACGACTATTCATCGCGTATGCTATAGAGATGGTGGTAGAGCTTGTTGGCACATATTGGAAACTGACACGTGGCTCTACAAGGAACTGATCGTTGAGGTTGAACCACATTGCATTCAGACCAGCCACCATAGAGAAGCGATACGACAACGAGAGTTTATGGTTGCTATAGAAACGGGTAAGACCCGTATTTCCATCAGATTCATAGACACGATACTGAGGGCCAGCTATCTCATGCACATAATCGAGCCATGTTGCGAAGTTCATATGGGTATGTTCGATACCGTTCAGCATCGTGTAGTAAGACGAGAACTTATGCTTGTGCTTCGTACTGAAAACAAAACTCGATGACACATTCCGTCCGTCCATACATGGCGTCTTGATCATTTGCTCATCGTAGTCGTTGGTGCCCAAACGCGTATAGCCACCTACGTAGGCGATACTGGAGGTCAGCATACCTTTCGTGCCAAAACGATAAGTGTGCGTCAGACCACCGCCACAACTACGCTGGCGCGACCATGAATCGTTCGAATCCCATAACGTCTCCCAATCAGACACATCCGGTACATCGTTTCTATAGTTATCTACAAGACCAGTGAACCATACAGCAAAGGTACCAGCATTAGTTGTCGGGAAATTCAATTTGAAACTGAGATCCTGATAGTCCAATGTCTCCTTCTCCATGTTTATGGCGTGCAATTTCTTGGCAATCTCGAGGAAGCTATATCTATAATTAATAAGGTATGATGCTTTCGTGTTCTTCCCGAGCGGACCTTCTGACGCGAAGTCAACACCCAAAGTGCCCACTTGGATGGCATGTTCGTACTTGGTGTTATTGCCCACACGCATCTTCATATCGAAGACACCCGAAAGGGCATTTCCGTATTCGGCAGGCATGGCACCCGTCATAAAATCGCTGTTTGCCAAAACGGTACCATTCAAAGACGTAAAGATTCCACCACCAGCTTCGGTAATCTCAGCAAAGTGGTTGGGATTGTTCACTTCGACACCTTCCACGCGCCATTGTAGCATCTGGGGTGAATTACCGTGAATACTGATACCATTGGTTGCACCACCTGTTGCCACGCCAGCAAACATCGAGGCCGTACGGGCAGGGTCTGCCATTCCACCAGCATAACGCGATGCTTCTTCAACGCTGAACATTCGGGCGCCCACCTGAGCCATCTCATTAAGGGGATTCTGTTTGTTCACATGAGCTTGAACGAATACTTCTTGTAACTGGGTAAGCGATTCGGTCATCTTCAGATTCAATACCATCTCCTTACCCGAAGAAAGCAGAAGCTCTTTCATAATCAAAGTCTCATAGCCTAAGCAACTGGCCTTGATGGTGTGTCGACCCACAGGAACGTGTTCAATCACGAAGTTCCCTTCTACGTCTGTGATGGCGATCATTTCTTTTTTTGCCATCTGGGAGTTTTCATCCACTACAACAACCGCGCCTATCATGGGTTCACCAGAACCGATATCGCTCACCTGACCTCGGATAGTCTGTGTGGTTTCGTTCATTTGAATACTAACTGCTTGTGCCTTCACCATTAAGGCCATCATTGATGCAACCATCACGGTTGACATCCTCAAAAACATTCTTTTCATTATCTTAACTACTAATACTTTTCCCGTTAGACGACGAAAGGTGCTGTTTTGTTGCAAACGAATACACATTTTTGTTGAAACATGCTTATTTATGCCATTTCGCGCACCATGTTCTTCGAACTATTCTAGATTTTCTAGATTCTATAGACGTTAAATTATCGTTTTTTTAACCATCGACGCCAACGTTTTCGTAAAATAGTAGACAATGGTGGCACGTGGTAAATAAAAAAGATGTACCTTTGCACATCGAAAAAATAAAAACCAAAATCTTATGTCTACATTAACAATTTGCATTATTATCGCTTTCGTCATCGGCTATGCCTGCATCGCCACCGAGAGCGTGCTCGAAATCAACAAGGCAGCCATTGCACTGCTCATGTGCGTAGCCTGTTGGACGCTGTTCATGATGTCGCCCGAGAGCTACATCAGCGGCGACAACGTGCTGATGCAAGTGTCGCAGAAAATCAAGGAGTCGTTGGGCGACACGTCCGAGACGCTATTCTTCCTGATGGGCGCGATGACGATTGTGGAGATTGTCGATGCCAACGGCGGTTTCAACTTCGTGCGCGACACGCTGAAGACGCGCTCGAAACGGAAACTGATGTGGCGCATCGCTTTCATGACGTTCGTCCTTTCTGCTATCCTCGACAACCTCACCACGTCGATCGTGATGATTATGGTGCTGCGCAAGCTCGTACAGGACCGCAAGGAGCGCATCATCTATGCGGCATTGGTCATCATTTCCGCTAATAGCGGTGGTGCCTTCTCGCCCATCGGTGACGTGACGACCATCATGCTCTGGATTAAAGGTGTCATCACCACTGGTGGTGTCATCTCCGAGATACTCCTGCCCTCACTCGTTTCGATGCTGGTACCTGCCTTCATCCTGCAATTCCAGCTGAAGGGCAAGTTCGACAAGTCGCAGAACCTTCCTGTTGCCGATGTCAGCACGTTTACGAAGACACAACGCAACATCATTTTCTGGCTCGGCGTAGGTGGTTTGTGCTTCGTGCCCGTCTTCCGCGGACTCACCAACCTGCCCCCGTTCATGGGCATTCTGCTGGTACTTGGCGTGCTCTGGACCGTTACCGAAATCTTCCACCGTGCCGTACACCGCGAGAACGAAGAAGACACGATGGCCAAGCGTGTTACCGACCTCTTGTCGCGCATCGACCTGAGCACCATCATGTTCTTCCTGGGCATCTTGATGGCTGTGGCCTGTCTGGAACACGTAGGCGTGCTGACGGCTCTGGGCGGTTGGCTCGACGGCGTGAGTGGTGGCAACCACTATCTCGTCACAGGCATCATCGGTGTCCTTTCTTCTATCGTCGACAATGTGCCATTGGTGGCTGGTGCAATGGGCATGTATCCCGTGGCTCCTACTGGCGATATGGCCGTCGATGGCATCTTCTGGCAGTTGCTGGCCTACTGTGCTGGTGTGGGCGGTTCGATGCTTATCATTGGTTCGGCAGCTGGTGTCGTCGTGATGGGATTGGAGAAAATCACTTTCGGCTGGTATATGAAGCACATCACATGGATTGCCTTCGTAGGCTATCTGGCCGGTATGTTCTGCTATTGGCTGGAGAAACTTGTCATTGGATAATATAACCGACCCCAAAAAGACCCGGTGACAAGGCTGTCACCGGGTCTTTTTTTCATAAGTGCATACGACTGGGGCACTCAGAACTCGACATAAGGATTCAGACGACTAATAACTTCGGGTGTAAAATCAGGCAGCAGATGCAGGTCCTCAAGACTCTTGAGGTTCCCGTTCAGTCGTCGGTAGTCCATTATAGCCTTAGCCATATGGAATGTAATGTAAGGGTGTTTTCGCAATTGCTCAAGCTTTAGTTTGTTCACATTTATCTTCCTTAGCTTCGGTGTTCCGACTACGAAATAGTCGAGTGCCTGCTCCGGAAAGTTCCTTATCTCCATGAGTTGCAACACGCTGTAATAACCACCAAGCCGATCTCCATAGGCCACGATGGCCCTCGCAAAACCACTTCCTATGCCAGGTACTTTCTTGAGTTGCGTCGTGTCGGTGGTGTTTAGCGATATATGCTCGTTGGGTGCCAGTTTCTTGGGATAGAGCAGCGTGTCGCGAGGCGGACGTTGCGGGAAGGGCTCTTCATGGTATTCATTGCGAGTATACCCCTGTGACGACGAAGGATAGAGCGTTGATGCGGGACGATAGTCGGGCGAAATACGGATATAGGGTTCCAAGGCCCGATATTGTTTCACCGTAATCCCATACACTCGCGCAAAATCCTCTGGCTTGCTATACACGCCTCCGCGCTCGCGATATTTGTAGATGTTGCGGACTTGCCAATCCTTCAAGCCCAATTTCAGCAGCTGAGTGCTGTCGGCAGTATTTGGGTCAAAGGGGAAAAGCTCACCGGCCGACACCTCATCCGACGAACCCTGCTGACTATAATAGCGTTGCTGGCCCGACCGCGAAGCATAGAACTGTTGCCCATCGCGCTTTCCCATACTATCGACAAGCAAGCTGTCGACATCAGCGAGCTGCGACGATTTGTCCACACTGCCTACCACAAAGAAAAAAGCGATGGCAATGGAGATGACGGCCAACAACACGAACATGACGATACGGTCTGACTTCTGAATATAAAGAAAATCCCTAAGCTTCATGGTTTAATAGCTCTATGATGATGCAAAGATACACAAAATCGTTGACAAACATGCACTGTTGGCCATGAAAAATCAGGATGGAGAAAGAAAAAAGCTATGGGAACGGCATGCGATTAATAGGTTGAAGAGGCTTTCCGGTCATCTGGACTTTCTCAGGTTCTGCTTTCTCCGAATGAAAAAACAAAGGAAAGATAGGCGTAGAATGGGAAAAAATGCTTAACTTTGCACGCACAAGGAAAACGAAAGAAAAACAAAGCACTACCGCAATATGGCAGAAAGCGAAGCAAAACCAACGGCGAAAGCCGCCGAGCAGACCACCCCACGACTGACCATTCGTGTGGGGCGTAGCTCACTGATGTTTGCACAACCCGACACGCAGGCTGAAAACGGTCTGCAATTTGAACACTATTCTTCGCGCACTGGTGTGTCTGTAGCCGCCAACCTGCGCGAGGCGTTCGGTGAGAGTCCCCTGCTCGAAAAGGCTGGGGCCGACACGCGTGCACAGGTGTTGGTCGACACACCACTGATGCTTGTGCCCGTCGAAGAGTTCGCTCAGCATCAGGCAGAAGTTCTCTTCCAACACACCTTCACCGGAAACAAGGCGGACTTGGTGATGTGGACGGTCATACCATCGCTCAACGCTGTGGCCGTATATGCTGTAAACAAAGACCTGAAACTGGTGGTCGACGACCATTTCGGCGACGTTCGCTGGAGCCACATCTGCATCCCCGTTTGGACACATCTGCACCGTCGCAGCTTCACGGGTCTCAGACGGAAGATGTATGCTTTCTTCCACGAGCGCCGCATGGACCTCTTCGTTTTCCAACAGAACAGGTTCCGCTTTGCCAATTCCTACGAGGCTGGCCATCTGGCCGACGTCGTGTTCTTCGTGCTGAACGTGTGGAAGATGCTTGGATTGGACCAGAAGACCGACGAGTTCCACATGGTGGGCGACATCCCGCAACGCGACATGCTTCAGGAGGAGCTGCACCAATATTTGCAGAACGTCTACGTCATCAACCCCACAGCCGACTTCAACCGCTCGCCTGCCACGAAGATTGAGGGCCTACCCTACGACCTGATGGCAATGTTTTCGAAGAAATAAGAACAAGAGATTATACGCAAACGCTGGCCTTTTGATGAGAGGTCGGCAGCACTTCACCAAATATGAGAATCATTACAGGCATCTACAAAGGGCGCCATTTCGACATTCCGCGCAACTTCAAGGCGAGACCGACGACCGATTTTGCCAAAGAGAACATCTTCAACGTGCTGAATGGCTACATCGATTTCGACGAAGCCACCGCACTCGACTTGTTCTCCGGCACGGGCAGCATCTCGCTCGAGCTGCTCTCGAGGGGCTGTTCGCAGGTGGTGAGCGTCGAAGCCGACAAGGACCATCATGCTTTCATCAAGCAGTGTTTGAAGAAGCTCGGTGCCGAGAACTGCATCGCCATCAGAGGCGACGTGTTCCGTTTCGTGAAAGGTTGTCGTCAGCAGTTCGACTTCATCTTCGCCGACCCGCCCTATGCTCTGAAAGAATTGCCACAGATTCCCGACATGGTGTTTGAGCATGATCTGCTCAAACCTGATGGCGTTTTTGTGTTTGAACACGGCAAGCAATACGATTTCTCCAGTCATCCACGCTTTCTCGAACACCGCGAATATGGCAGCGTGAACTTCTCCATATTCCGTTAAATCACCACAAGACCCATTAGAGCAGCGGCGAGAAGAGCCGCACTATCGACTCCCAGAGACGCTTATAGAACGGACGCTGGAGCAAATACTGCTCCTCGTCGAGCAACTGGCTCTGGGCCACGTCGGCCATAAACACCTCTTTCATCCGCATGGCCATTTCGCGATTATAGATGAAAGCGTTTCCCTCGAAGTTGTTCTCGAAGCTACGGAAGTCCACATTGGTGGAACCGCAGGTGCACAACAAGTCGTCGCTCACGAGGAACTTCGAATGGTTGAATCCCGCCGTGTACAAATAGACTTTAATACCGCTCTCGACAGCCTCGCGCACAAACGAACGACTCCCCCACTCCACATACTTCGCATCGCTCTTCTTCGGAATCATCAGCCTGACGTCGACACCCGACAAGGCCGCCGTTCGCATGGCAAAGAGAACAGGGTCGGTGGGAAGGAAATAGGGCGTCTCCATATACACATACTTGCGGGCCTGCAAGAGTATGCGGGTGTATCCCTGCATGATGCTCGGCCACTCGGCCACCGGACTACTGGTCACAATCTGCACCAGACAATCGTTGCGACTCACCGATTGCCACATGTCGCCCGGAGGCAGACTGAGTTGTGTGTCGCCAAGTTTGAACTCGGGATAGTATTGTCGGTTCGTGATGAGCGTGCGGTCCACGAAATACCAGTCGATGAGGAAGGCGCGCTGGATGCCATAGACACCACCGCCACGAATGCGCAGATGGGTGTCGCGCCAAGCCTGTCCGTTGCGCCCCTGCACATAGCGCGTCGCAATGTTCATGCCACCAATGTAGCCCACACGACCGTCGATGACGGAAATCTTGCGGTGATTACGGTAGTTCACCTTGCTGGTAAACGCAGGGAACTTCACGGGCATGAAACCATGCACCTCGATACCGGCGTCTCTCATGCGCTCGAAGAAGCTGCTCTTCACCTTCCAGCTGCCCACATCGTCGTAGACGACGCGAACCTCCACGCCCTCACCTGCCTTCTGGATGAGCGCATCGGCCACCATCGTGCCCAACGCATCGTCCTCGAAGATGTAGCTGTCTATATGGATATGGTGACGGGCCTGAGAGATGTCGCGCAAGAGTGCGTGGAAATACTGATAGCCATCGGTGTAGACGTCAATCTCGTTGTCCTTGAAGGGGAACGCCCAGTTCTCCTTCGTGAAGAGCTTGATGAGGTTTTCGTATTCGAGAGGATAGCGCATGTCGCGCTGTTCGGCGAATCCCAGCATCGACCGCTTGGTCAATTGGTCAAGCGAGTTCTGCGAGATGAGACGCTCCTTCCGGGTGTTCTGTCCGAAGAAGAAATAAAGGATGATGCCCAGCACCGGCAAGAAGATGAGCACCAGCATCCACGCCATCGTCTTGGCGGGTTGCCGGTTGTCCATAAGCACATTGCCCATCACGGCAATTACAATCAGCCCATAGACTATCATCGCAAGCCAGTTCAAATAGATCATCTGTGGTTATTATGCTAGGTATTTCAAGAGTCTTAGAAGTTCTCTGCCAGCAGAGCGGCAAAGCCGAATTTAGGAGTTAAGGGGTTTCAGAGGGAGTTGGGCTATTTGAACCCAGTCAATTTGTGCGTCTGTAGTGACAAACGCCATTGTGGATGCTCCTTGATGTATTCGACGCAAGCGTCGACAATCGCCCGATTGCGAACGGCATCGCCCGTGTCGCAGGGCTGAAGATAGTAGTAGTCGGCGACAATGTCAGGGACATTGGGCGACGCTCCCTGAAACACCACTTTCAACTCATTGCATCGCTCCACCACCGTTTTGCCCTTTGGCGAAACCGTTATCCAGTCGAGATTCTGAGGCAACGCATGCGTACCGTTGGTCTCCATCGCCACCTCGAAACCTGCCTTATGGAGCTGATCGACCAGCGACTCGTCCACTTGCAACGACGGTTCGCCCCCCGTGAGCACCACGAAGCGCGACGCGAAGGCAGAAATGTGGGCCACAATCTGCTCGCCAGTCATCTCGTTGAACGACTCGAAATCGGTGTCGCAAAACGGACAACGCAGATTGCAACCACTGAACCTGACGAACGCCGCCGCCCGTCCGGTGTGATGGCCCTCGCCTTGCAACGAGTAGAAGATGTCGTTCACGCGATAGCTCTTCATCGTCGTCGTCAATCCGTTACTTTTGCATCGTCCACATAGGCAGCCACATTGCCCTCGCTCTCCTGCACTTCCGCCTTGTAGCAGGTTTCAATCTGCTCGGTGCACCACCGCGCGATGTTCTCGGCCGTGGGGTTGAAGGGCAGCACATCGTTGAGCACCTGATGGTCGAGCACTCGCTTGATGCGGCGCTTTATCTCGGAAAAATCCACCACCATTCCGTTCTGGTCGAGTTCCTTCGAGCAGCAGTAGATGATGATTTTCCAGTTGTGTCCGTGCAACCGCGTACACTTGCTCTCGTAGTCGAGTTCAAGCCTGTGGGCCGCCGAAATTTCCAATGTCTTCTTGATGTAATACACGTTCTGATTCTTTGTTTCGTTATTGATGTCTTCTGGGGATCAGACGATGAAGTTCGTCCCCAGCATCTTTGCCATATTGTTCCTGATGAGCTGCAGGTCCTTGAATTGCGCCATGAGCTCCATCATGCGATTCGTGTCGCCCGACGATTCACGTATCTGCTGCTGAATTTCCTTCAGTTTGTGCTCCACATAGTCCATGCGGAAGTCGAGCACCAGGTGTTCCACCTGATGGCGGAGCGAGTCTTCCTCGACCTTCATCTGCAGACTCTTGGCGAGTTGCACGCGGTCGAGCACCATCTCGGCGGCCACCTGACTGATGGTCACATCGTTATGCCGCACGAAGTAGTCGGCGGCCTTGAATCCAGGTTCCGTCGAGTGCTGTGTGGCTTCGTCGAGAATCTGGTTGAACTGAGGCTGACTAAACGAAAGTCCGTCGGCCCCAAGGTCGTAGCTGATGTATTGTGCTACGGTCAGGTCGATGGTGTTGCCGTCGTCGGTGGCCACGTTTCTATAGATGATTTTCTCGCCGTGACGGATAATCACCTGCACGAGCATGCGCTCTACCGTCGATGCCTGTTGTAGGGGCGTAGCCAGACCTAGCGGCCGTTGCGTGCGCACCTCGGTACCTGTGACGGTGGGGGCCTGTGCCGTTTCCGGTGGAGCCTGCTCGCGGATGTTCTGTTGCCGCTCGCGTTCGCGCTCCGCCTCGCGGTTCTTCTGTTCCTTGTCGTTGCGAATCATCTTGTTCATCGACGAGATGAGCGTCGCCTCGTTAATGCCCAGCCGATGGGTACATTCGGTGAGATAGGTGGCGCGCACGATTTGGTCGGGAATCACGCTGATGCTACGAATGATGCTATTCACGGCCTCAGCGCGCTTGATGGGGTCGGTGACGCCCTTCAACATGAGGTTCGTCTTGAACTGGATGATGTCGGCCTGATTGTCCTCGATGTACTTCCGGAAATCGTCGGCCGTGTGCTTACGAGCGAAAGAATCGGGATCGTCGCCGTCTGGCAACACGAGCACCTTCACGTTCATGCCTTCCTGAAGCAGCATATCGGTGCCGCGCATGGCGGCGTGGATGCCCGCCTCATCGCCGTCGTAGAGCAGCACGATGTTGGACGTGAAGCGGTGGAGCATGCGAATCTGGTGGAAACTCAGTGCCGTTCCTGAGTTGGCCACCACGTTCTCAATGCCGCACTGATGCATCGAGATGACGTCGGTATAGCCCTCGACCATATAGACGCAATTCTCGCGGGCGATGGCCTTCTTGGCCTGATAGATGCCGTAGAGTTGCTGCTCCTTGTGGTAGATCTCGCTATCGGGCGAGTTCACATATTTCTGTTGTACGCCCTTGGTGGCCTGATCGAGCTTGCGACCGCCGAAACCTACGACCTTGCCACTCAGTCCTAACCACGGGAAAATGACGCGTCCGGCAAAGCGATCGACGACCTTTCCGTCTTTCTCACGCTTATAGCAGATGCCGGTCGACAAGAGAAATTCCTCTTTGTAGCCTTTCTTCAGCGCCGTGTTGGGAAGGGCATAGCCGTCACGCAGGTCGTAGCCGAGACGGAACTTGCGCACGATATCGTCGCGGAAACCGCGCGAACGGAAGTACTGCATACCGTAGGTCTGACCGTCCTGATTGTTGTGAAGCAGGTCCTCGAAGTAGCTGGCCGCCCAATCGTTGACGATGAACATCGACTCGCGGCGGTTCTCTTCTTCGCGCTCCTCGTCGGTGAGCTCGCGCTCCTTAATCTCGATGTGGTACTTGTTGGCCAGCCATCGAAGCGCCTCGGGATAGTTGATCTGCTCCATCTCCATGATGAAGTTCACGGCGTTGCCGCCCTTTCCGCAGGAGAAGCATTTGCAGATGCCGCGCGCCGGAGACACATAGAACGACGGGGTGCGCTCGTTGTGGAACGGGCACAGACCTTTGTAGTTTGCCCCGCTCTTCTTGAGTGCGACAAACTCGGAAACGACGTCCACAATGTTTGCAGCGTCCATAATCCGGTCAACGGTTGCTCTGTCGATCATCGGTGTCTACGTAAATTTGGTGCGAAGATACAAAATAATGCTGACTTTTCATTGCTTTTTTGATAGATTAACGCAATTCTATAAAATAAATAGGTAGTGGCGATCGGTTCTGACGTCTGGAACTTGAGCGCTGAGACGATGCTGAAAGGCGGATGATGACGTGCATGAAAGGAGACGCTCCCGCCTGGCTTTCATCCCCTACTCTACCCAGAGTACCCTCCATTCCATTATGCCCCCAAGACCACCTTAGCTCACTTCCATCTGGGTACATTCCGCCGAGATATAACATATTTAGGGAACTATATACTTGTTGGCAATAGTTCTTATTTAATACGAAATGAACGTTTCTGTTATCAACTATTTGCATATGTCTTCCAATCGAGTTCTGTGAGAACTTTATTAACAGATTCTTTCACAATCCTATGAAGGTCATTTTCCGTTAATCTTATAAGTTGTTTATTTTTCATATTCTATACGTATTTTTTTATATATATCACGATGAATTTGTTTTTATCGATTATTTTGTATATATTTGCACAATAGAGGATTACATGATAATTAAAAAATCGACAAGCGTTCTATGTCGATTTTTAAAACTATAGGTCAACTGCTATATTATTGCCTTCGCTTTTCAATCTACGATATGAAGCTTAGGTCAGTATGCTCGGAAGACGAAAAAAGAAGGGAGCGAGGGGGAACAAGCCGATAACATTTTTTTGCTTTTCACCCCTCTCTTTTTAACTCAGAGATTTAAAAATTTTGAGTCACAAAGTCCGACGGTGCAAAATAAGCGATTCTCGACGCGTTAGCGCAAAACACTAACTGTCAATTAGTTACAAACAAGAAGACAATTTTATGGGCCAAAAATTCACGTTCGTTAACGAAAAAATCTAGATTTTTTTCATCAAAAGCGGCAGTTTCGATGAGCAAAAGCGGCAGTTTCGGTCATCAAAAGCGCCAATTTCGATGATCAAAAGCGCCAGTTTTACTCAAACGGGTTGTCGAGTGTAATCTCCGAGATAGCAAAAAGGGGGTAGACATGTGGGTAGTTTTGTGTTAAAAGAATTGTTCTTTTGAGGCCTCATTTTTAACAGTTATGACCATCGAAATAGTTAAAAAGTGTAATAATCTTTCATTTGGGCACTTAGCTGAAGGAGAAAGAATAGAGCACAATGCTACCTACCAGATAACTCACAATATTGGCCACCAATGTGGCCTTCAACACCGACTGACGACCATAACGCTTATGCAAGCAAAGCATGTTGACGACCAACTCGATGACAACCGACAACACGAAAGCGGCTACATAGTAGGCCAAAAGACTCCATAGGACGTTAGCGTCGGAGACATTCACCTCGTGGCGACTCACCCAGGGGAGCCACAACACCATCCACCAGCCGCCATTCAACTTCAAGGAAAGGAATAAACCGAACAATCCGCTGACGATATTACTAAGAAACGCCGTCAAAGTGCACTTCCCATCAAACCACTTTTTGCTGAGACGTTTCGACAAGATATACGACTCGAGCAACATGATGACCAGCATGAACAACCAGCCAAGCGGATAGAAAATAAAGATGCCAAACGACACGTTGAGCATCACGGGGAATGAAATGTGTAGCATCATATTCATTGTTTCGGCCTTTTTTCTTGCAAGTTCAGATTATAATCACTATCTTTGTGCCCAATAACCGTTGATGAAAACAGATATGGAACAAGGAACATTTTACGAAATCTGTGGCGTAGTGGCCAGCGTCGCCCTCATCTTGGGCTATCTCCCACAAGCCATCCAGACCATCAAGACCCGTAACACCGACGGCATCGCACTGCCCACCTTCCTGATGATGGCTATTGGCGGCATCTGCTTTATGTTGCAAGGACTGCTTCACAAGCCGGAAATCATCTGGTCGCTGTTCATCACAAACCTCGTGACCACCATCTGTAGTGTCATTGTCTTTGGCATCAAGATGTACAACGACTACTTCAAGAAAGAATAGCTGTCGGATCTTTGCCGTTGGCTTACGCCCGAAACGAGTTGGACCACTCGTTCGCATCATCGTAGTTTTGCACGTCGACACTACGCTTCTGGCGATAGATATTATCGGTCGACCAGTCGGAATGGCTTGAAGGACGTTGGGCATTTTTAAGCGCCAGAACGCCCTATACGCTCCGTCGGATGCAAAGATACAACGATGCGAGAGAACGACAAAGGGCGTTATGATTATTTTTGTTTTATTCTATTTCGACAAAAGAAACAAACGTATGGGAGAGTCTCCATTGGGCTCTCCCATACGTTTTTCCTAAAGATGCAGGGATTTCGGCCTGCATGACATTCAGACTTTGTCTATGAGGCTGAGGAAATACTGGTGCAGACGGTTGTCGTTCGTCAGTTCCGGATGAAAGGCGGTGGCCAGCTGACGGCCTTGTCTGACGGCGACGATGCGTCCGTCGACCTTCGACAGGACCTCGACTTCGGGCGAAAGACAACGATGAACGTAGGGCGCCCGGATGAAAGTAAGGGGCAGAGGGGTGCTGAAACCAGCGACCTCGCCATCGGTATGGAAGCTACCCAGTTGGCGGCCGTAGGCGTTTCGGCATACGTCGATGTCCATCGTGCAGAGTCCTTCTCGTGGTTGGCCGTCCTCTTGTTTGGCCAGCAGGATGAGTCCGGCGCAAGTGCCGAAGACGGGCAGACCGCCGAGAATGGCCTCGCGGATGGGTTCGAGGAGGCCCAATTGGGTGAGCAGATGGAGCTGGGTGGTCGATTCGCCACCAGGAACGACAAGGGCATCCTTGGGTTGTTGCCAATCGGACAACTGGCGCACCTCGAAAGTCTCCGCACCAAGGTCGTGCAACATCTGCTCGTGTTCGACGAAGGCCCCTTGCAAAGCTAAAACGGCAATCCTCATTTTCCGCGCTCCGCCATCAGGAGTTCTATTTCCTGTTCGTTGATGCCCACCATCGCCTCACCGAGGTCTTCGGACAACTCGGCCAACATCTTGGCATCCTGATAGTTGGTGACGGCCTGAACAATGGCGGCGGCACGTTTCCGGGGGTTGCCGCTCTTGAAGATACCGCTACCGACGAACACGCCCTCGGCGCCGAGTTGCATCATCAGGGCCGCATCAGCAGGTGTGGCCACACCACCTGCGGCGAAGTTCACGACGGGAAGTTTTCCGTTCTCATGCACGTATTTCACCAGTTCGTAAGGGGCCTGCAATTGCTTGGCGGCCTCGTAGAGCTCGTCTTCGCTCATGCTGACCATACGGCGGATTTCGCTTTGCATCATTCTCATGTGGCTAACGGCCTGCACGACGTCGCCAGTACCCGGTTCTCCTTTGGTTCGGATCATGGTGGCACCTTCCGCGATGCGTCGCAGGGCCTCGCCCAGGTTCTTCGCACCGCACACGAAGGGTACGTCGAACTTCGTCTTGTCGATGTGGTAGATGTTGTCGGCAGGACTTAGCACCTCGCTCTCGTCAATGTAGTCGATTTCGATGGCCTGTAGAATCTGCGCTTCGGCAATGTGGCCGATGCGGCACTTGGCCATCACGGGGATGCTCACGGCCTCCTGAATGCCGCGAATCATCTTCGGGTCGCTCATGCGCGAAACACCTCCAGCGGCACGGATGTCGGCGGGTATTCGCTCCAACGCCATCACGGCGCAGGCTCCGGCTTCTTCGGCAATACGAGCCTGTTCGGGAGTGGTAACGTCCATAATCACACCGCCCTTCAGCATCTGCGCCAACTGACGGTTTAGTTCTTGTCTGTTCTCTTTCATATCTTTTGTAATGCTTGTTTGTAAAGGCTGGGGGAAAGTCCTTTTTGTTTTTTGAAATAGCGGGAGAGGTGCGCTTGCGACGAGAAGCCGAATTGCATCGCGATTTCCTTCAAGGGTTTGTTCGTCTTGGTCAGCAAAAGGGCAATTTCGGTCGTGATGCGCTCGTCGATGATGGACTTGGGCGAACGGTCGGCAATGCGTCGGGTGACCTGTCCGAGATAGCGGGGACTGACATTGAGCTGCTCGGCATAGAAGGCGACGTCGGAATAACGGCCGAAGTAGGTTTCCACCGCACTAAGGAACTGGTTGTAGAGTTCCTCGCTCCGGCTGTTTCCATCGGCATAGCTAGCCGGCAACTGGTTCAGGTAGGCACGTGCATGAAGCATGGCTTCGTCGAGGCGCTCACCATGACTCAGATAGAATGCCAGAGCCGATGCCAACTGGTTAGCGTGACCATGACGGCGAGGGCCGATGGGCAGGTCGGAGGGTTCCAGCACTACCGTACACATGGGTATCAGCAATCGGCTGATGGCATCGTAGACTTTCGGCGAGACGAGCTGGTCGCCTCTCGTCGATTTCAACACTGGGGCATAGATAATCTGATTCGGCTTGTACTTCTTGAGCACGTCGACGACGGCCTCCACCACCTCGATGCTACGCAGAAGTCCTATTTTCACCACCTGCGGTTGCAGGTCGTTGACGATGGCTTCCACCTGTTGGCGGACAACTGGCGCCGGCAAGTCGTAGAATTCCTGAATACCTAACGTGTTCTGTACGGTGATGGAGGTTATTGCCGATACCGCCACTCCACCTAGTTCGCTGATGAAACGGATATCGGCCTGCACGCCCGAACCGCCCGTGCCGTCACTACCTGTGATTGTCAATATTGTTGTGTTCATATTGTTTTCCATCAAACAGCTTGCAAAGTAACGAAAAAATATGAACACGACCAAATCATGTTCCCTTTATGATAAACGAAAATGCAGTTTGGGGAAAGATTTCTTTCACTTTCACTCCGTAAGCGACAATTCGGCTTACGAAACGTAAGATAACGCGAGTTCGACGAAAATGATTGTAGATTATTTCTCTTGTTGCGAGAAAATTCGCCACTTTAGACATTCAAAAGCAACAATATCACACCTAGAAAGCACCGATTTTACTCATGCAAAGCAACGCTTTAGATGATGGAAAGCGGTGCTATTGAGTTTTTGAAAGGCATACATTTTTAGAAAAGAAAATAGAAAGGTCATCTATATTTCTATAATTTTCGTTTAACACCTACCGACCTACCATGACCACTCTCAAACGCCCATCTACAAAGGGTTTGAGCGATGGTAGGTCTTTCGCCGACACCTACCACACACCTACCATAGACCTACCATGAATCTACCATAGACGTTTGTCCTTTATTCATAGGTTTTAGCGATTTGTTATGGTTGTTTTCAGGTCTTTTCGAGCAAACGCCCACCAACAAAAGGTTTGAACGATGGTAGGTCTATGGTAGGTGTTGGAGAAAGACCTACCATATAGGAATCCCTTTATTTATAGGCGTTTGAGGGGTGTTATGGTAGGTCGGTAGGTCTTTTTCGGAAAAGACTTATATGATGTTGTTTTCGTCGAACTCACGTTAAGATAAAAGGAAAACGGCACACCCACCTCAGGGATACGCCGTTTTCCTTTATTTGCATCGATATTCTCGAGGCTTATGCTTCAGCCTCGGACTCAGCAGCCTTGAAACTCTAAAGCCTGTATGCTGAACAAACCAAATTACTCTGTTGTCAGCATAGGCCATTTACAGCCCGTATTGCTTTTTCACTTTCTCGGCTTCTTCCTGAACCTTCTTTTTCAATTCAGGGTCATTCTCAATCTTCTTGAAGGCTTCATCAGCATCTTGCATGGTATCGTCCAGACTCTTCTGCAGACCTTTCGCGATGCTTACTCTATAGCCACGTCCCACATATTCTAAGGGGTCGCGAGTTTCATTGGGTTCAGCTTTCTTCTCGATGGCAGAGACGCTTACGTCATAGAACATATCGCCTTTCAGGATTGACCAAGAATAGCTTCCGGTATAAGCATTGACACCTAAGATTTCGGTGTAGCCACCCTTCAGCACTTCTTCAATCGGTTTTTCTTCCATAGCGCCTTCCTTGGTGTCCTTGCCACTCAACAGGAAACCGTACACATTCTTTCCGCCTTCGGAAGCCTTAGCTGTTTCCGCATAGATTTTCCTTACGAAACCTTCAATTTGCTCTGTGGTATAGCCGTTTTCAGGGTCGATGAAACGGGCAGACACTTCCGAATCGTTACCTTTGAAAGTGTATTTCCCCGACTCGTCGTATTTGAAGTCGGGCTCCAGATTCTTGAAGTCAATGCCATAATTTTTGTCAAAATAGAAGATAACTGCATCCTTAGAGTTTTCCTCGCCAGTGAACGCTTCGCTCTTGGCGCTCTCTTTCTTCTCGGCGTCGGCTCCGTCGGCCTTCTCCGCCTTCTTGTCTCCGCAGGCAGCCACAATGAGCATAGCTGTCAGCAACAGGGTTACATTAATAAGTTTTTTCATAGAAATTGTTTTTAGTGAATAGATTTTATTACTCGGCTGCAAATATAGTTATTATAACCAAAAGTTCCAAATATATTACCATTTTTTTTACAGAACCCATCGGTAGCGTCGCATATCCACGAGTCCACTGATGACAAATGGAATTAGGACACAGACCATTATGATGCCGACAACAATATGGACGTGATAGATACTTTGGTGGAATAAAAGTTTTCGTGTAGGTAAGATTAGGGTTTAAAAAAGAGGATGTGCCTGTTTTGACACATCCTCTTTTGGAGTTCCGGTATTTTGTTTTATGCCTCTGCTTCGGGTTCAGCAGCCTTGAAACTCTCAAGGTCTTCCACCTGGAAGTTCTTGATGTAGGCTGACTTTCCGATAACGTCTTCTTCGGTCATGCGAACATATACGTTGGCGCTCTTCTCGAAGAGTTCGGGAGCGGCGGCGGCATCGCGGACGATGAGCAGCGACATCACGAGTTCGCAAGTCATGTCGTACAGACGGCGAGCCAAGAAGTCGAAAGCGTCCTGATTGCCGAGACCCTTTGCGTAGTTGAGGGCATCCTCGTAGATGGGGATGAGCTTCTCTATGCGGGCCTTCAGTGCTGCATTGGCACCCTCGGGCAGAGCCTCGAACATCTCCTTGATGTTGTTCAGCATGGTGCCGTTGGAGATATAGCGGATGGCAGCAACTACCTGCAACTGAGTCGTACCTTCGTAAATAGAGAAGATGCGGGCGTCGCGATAGAGGCGCTGGCTCTTATACTCCATAATGAAGCCCGAACCACCATGAATAGAGATGGCGTCGTAGGCATTCTGGTTGGCATACTCAGAGTTCATACCCTTGGCCAGCGGTGTGAAAGCATCGGCGAGGCGCTGATACTTCTTCATCTCCTGCTTCTCCTCGGGAGCGAGTTTGCGGTCGCGCTCGATGTCCTCAAGGCACTTGTAGATGTCAACGTAGCAAGCTGTCTGGTAGAGCAGCGAGCGGCCGGCATCGAGTTTTGCCTTCATGCGAGAGAGCATATCGTAGACGGCAGGGAAGTTGATAATCTTGTCGCCGAACTGCTGACGCTCCTTGGCGTAGGCAAGACCTTCGTTGTAGGCTTCCTGTTCCACACCTACCGACTGAGCGGCGATACCCAGACGGGCACCGTTCATCAGAGCCATCACATACTTGATAAGTCCGAGACGAGTGCTTCCGCAGAGTTCTGCCTTTGCGTTCTTGTAGGTCAACTCACAAGTTGGTGAACCGTGAATACCGAGTTTGTGCTCGATGTGACGCACGTTTACGCCGCCCTGCTTCTTGTCGTAGATGAACATCGAAAGACCACGTCCGTCCTTTGTTCCTTCCTCAGAACGAGCAAGTACGAGGTGGATGTCAGAGTCACCGTTGGTGATGAAACGCTTCACACCGTTCAGGCGCCAGCAATTCTCTTTCTCATCGAAAGTAGCCTTCAGCATCACGCGCTGGAGGTCGGAACCGGCATCGGGTTCGGTGAGGTCCATCGACATACCTTCGCCAGCACAAACACGGGGGATGTACTTCTGGCGCTGCTCCTCAGAACCGAACTCGTAGAGCGTATCGATACAGCTCTGCAAAGACCAGATGTTTTGGAAACCGGCATCGGCGGCAGAGATAACTTCAGAGAGCATCGAGAATACCGCGTTGGGCAGGTTCAGACCACCGTAGCGACGAGGCATAGAAACACCCCACAGACCAGCCTTACGGGTGGCGTCGAGGTTCTCGTAAGTCTTAGAAGCGTAAATCATACGGCCATTCTCGAGGTGCGGACCTTCAAGGTCAACGTCCTCAGAGTTTGGCGCAATGATATTAGCAGCCACGTCGCCGGTGATGTCGAGAATCTGCTTGTAGTTCTCGATGGCATCGCCCAGGTCAACGGGAGCGTAGTCAAATTCTTTCGCATCAGCGAAGCCCTTTTCTTTCAACTCGACGATACGAGCCATCAGGGGGTGGTTCAAGTAGAACCCGATCTCAGGATGATCGCTATAATAGTTTGCCATATTCTTTTATTTTTTGGGGAAGTTAAGAAGTTAAAGAAGTTAGAGAAGTTA
>JAILAI010000008.1 GCA_024681705.1 Prevotella sp. | reverse complement strand
GTTTCGGTGATTATTTCGTAATTTTGCACCCACTACTATGAGAGTAGTGAATGATGCAAAACTATAACGATATAGTCATATAGGGAAATAGAGGGTTGGCGATTCTGGATAGAGGATTGACTCACGAAGAAGCGTCTTCTGTTGCCACCCTCCTTTTCATTTTCACTTCGCTACACCTTTTGGTTCCATTAACATTTGTGGCAGAAAAGTCAACCGCTGGGTGCGATGACCTTTCTGCCACAATTGCTATAATTACGGGGCCTTATTCCCTGACCTATGTGAGCGGGAATAGGGTTATTGGAGCGTGACGACGAGGGGGTTACGGAGCATCTCCAAGTGACTGGATGAGCGCAATTGCCACTCGGCGATGGAGTGCACGTCGGCATTGCTCCATGCGGAGCCGAACCAATAGGTGTAGGGCTCGCCGCGATAGTTGCCGACCGTGACCAGAGCGTGTTGCGTGCGGCCGTCGGCAGCCTGATGCACAAAGGTGCGCTGGGCGCCGTTGGGGAACAGGCAACCTACGAATATCTGCGACTGATGGCGTTGCGGTGTGTCGGTAGGGTCGGCGTAAAGAACCATATCGTTGGTCACGATGGGGTCGCCGCCATGTAGCACAAGGCCAGTAGCGAAGGTTGTTGGCGTCTGCTCAAGTCCCTCGTACCACACGGTCATGCGATTGTAGTTGCTACCTTTGTCGAGGCTGATGCGGCGGTGTTCAGTCACCTGTTGCTCCTTTAGCTTGCCACCTGGGGCAACCAATTGACGGGCACGTGCCGGATAGTCGAACTCTGCGGTGAAGCGAAGCGGACCGTTGTCGAGGATGCGCACGCTTTCGTAGCACCAAGGCAGGAGCAGACTATCGGCCTGCATAAGCGCCGGAGCACCGCATCCAAGGGTGGGACCCACCGAGTAGGCGTCCATTCCGTCGCCGTGATCCAGATGGAACGAAGTGGCCAGATCGATGGTGCGAGCGGCGTCTTTCTGCCCGATACGGCGCAAAGAGTCCTCGAGCAAGTTGCCCTCATAGTCAGCCTGATAGCGACGATCGAGCACCAGATCAGACGTGGATTTGGTCCACACATCGGTGCCAAACGAGCGCTCGCCACGACGTTGCAACGCGGGGCCATAGACGCGATAGGCGGCGCGGTCGTTCTCCCAAGCGAGGTCGTCGAGTCGGCGCGGGTATTGCTTGCCAAAAACGTAGCGCGTTGCCTCTTTAGGGAAACCGCGACGAATGGTGAAGGATGCCGTCAGTCGGGGTTGAACGCTCACCTCGAAGATGAGTTTGTCGTCGGATGTACGCTGATAATCCACCTGCTGGCCGAAGCCATTGAGCACCACGATCGGCTCATAGTGACTGATGTCAAGGCGCTGGCGGATGGGCTTCATGTCCATCTCCACCACTTCCTGGCGTTGCATGTCGGTGGGATTCTCAATGTTTACGGTGACGGTGCGCGGATTTGCCATCAACGAGTCCGACCAAGCCTTCAGTCGGTTGTATTCCTCCTCGGTGATGCGCATGAACGAACCATGTTGCGGTCCCGTCACACCCTTTATATCTTGAGGATTGCTGAAGTTGCGAAGATTCTCGTCGGCCTGACAAATGCGATAGTGCTTCGGACGGTCGCTATACTGGATGTAGGCGACGCGCCATCCCTTCTCGCCCGCAAGTTTGAAGGCACTACTACCCTCGCAATTCTTCTTTCCCTCGAAACTCACGTAATCGTCTTCCACCGGCTCGCCCCAAGGACCTGTCAGTTGGGGGGCAGTAGCGGTGTAGATGCCGGGCTTACCACCCTCTTTCTTGATGAGCATGTGGTATTTCCCGTCGCTCTCCAAGTAGTTGATGTCAGCGTCGATAGTGGCGTAACCCCAGTCGAAGAGCAGGCGCGGCTTGGTGAGTTGGGTGAACGACTCGTCGGCGTAGGAGTAGTACATGCGGTCGTAGTGGTCCTCGTCGTCGTTGAGCATGCTATAATAAATAAGGTAGCCACCCTGCTTGCCATTGGACCAGCGGTAGTTCGGATCCCAGAATATCTGGGGTGCCCATACGCGGCGCACCTTCGAGAAGTCCTTGTAGCAATTCTTCGACTTGCGATCACAGAAAATCTTCGGGCCCTTTCTGAAGTCGAAAGTCGTCGATTCCCAATGTATCAGGTCGTTGGATTTGTGCAGGTTGATGCCGTAGTTGTCCCATTTGTGGGAGCGGGCCACGCACATATCGGTGGTCACCATGAGATATCCGGTGCCGTCGTGCGTTCGCGTGATATAGGCGTCGCGCGTTCCTCCCTCGATGAGGGCGTGTTCCTCGGTGTTGAAGATTGACAGACCGCCGAGGATATCCTCGTAGTTGAGACCATCGCGACTGACGGCATAGGCGGTCCATTCTCCCCTGTCACTCATGTGACAATAAAGCCATGCGTAGTCGCCTTTTTGAAGATTCTGAGCCTGTATCAGCGAAAAAGAGCAGGCCAGAAGGAGCATTGTGATTGTTCTTTTCATGATTATTCGAATTTGGAGAAGAAACTTTCTCTGGTTTTTTGGCTATGCCACCAGTTCTGTTATTTCTCCTTTGTACTTACATACACCTTATATTTTCTGACACTTCCGGGCGCACCAGCTTCGGCACGCGGCAGATAGTCGAGGGCAGAGATGCGTTCGGACTGACCCAACGAGAGCACGAGCGCGTGGGGGAACTTAACTCCGGGTGCCGTTTGCCAATAAGTGCTTTCCTGGAGGTCGTAGGTTTTGTCGGCGGTAAGGTTGCCGTTCTGGGTGTCTTCACTATCTACGTAGCCGACTTTCCATAGCTCTCGCGAGATGCGCTTGCCCTTGGTGTCTTGCAAATGCAACTCAGCAATGGCGGCAACAGGACCGCCGTCGTGAGCACTCTCGCACACGATGGCCACCTTGCGCGCCTCCACAAAACCCTTGAAGTCGATGGTCTGCCAACCGTTTCCTGGTTTCAGTTCACCCTCAGCCACCAGTTGGAAGTCCTTCAAATCAAGCTTTGCGCCCTTGTCGCGGACGGTCTGAAGGTTCAGTTTGTCCAATTCGGGATGATCCTGAGCGAAACATGTGGCTTCGCCTTCGGGGCCGATGATGTCGAGCACCACCACCTCGTTGCGACCTTTCTTCAGCCAGCAACCCGGTAGATAGAGCGTCTGTTGCGGTCCGATGTTCCAGAAGCGACCCAGCGCATGACCGTTCACCCACACCTGTCCCTTGCCGAAGCGTTCCATGTTGAGGAAGGTGTCGCCCGTCTTCTTCAGCGTGAAATAGCCACGATAGTAACCTCGACCCATTCCCAGCTCAATCGTGGGTTTCTTATCCGTCTTGTTCAAGGCCGCGAGAGCCGTCTCGAAGGTATCGGGGATAGGGATTTGTATCCACCTCAAAGGCTTCCACGACGTCTCCATCTGGTTGTCGGCGATGGTGATGACCGGAGCAGCCACCAGACCTTTATGGTCCTTGATGGCACGTCCGAAGTTGATGCGTCCCATGCCTTCCACAAGAATCTTCAGCAGACCTCCCTTCGGTAGCGGCGGCAAGGTGACGGTATGCTCGTTCTTCACGCGGTCGGTCTTGCCGACGAATTGGTTGTCGACGAACACCTGAGCGTAGTCGTGGGCGTCGAGTGTCAGCTGACTCTCGCCTTTCGTCTCCGGCAACTGGGCCATATAGAGCATGCATCCCCAACCCAGGTTCATCTCTTCGAAGGTGCGTAGCGGTCCCACATCGACGCCTTCGGTGGTGGAATCAAAGTTCAGATTCTCCATGCTATTCATGAGCGGTGCAAACTCCGTCAGTTCGAAACGAGGCACGCTGATGAGCGATGCGACGGGTTTGGGTACGGCGGGCAGTTTCTTGTCTGAATACTTCTGCATCATCTCGCGGAGTTCGTAGTATTTCTCCGTAGGCTGACCGTACTCGTTGATGGGCGCATCGTAGTCGTACGAGGTGACGTCGGGGGCAAATCCGGGACTATTGGCGCCAGCCCAGTGGCCGAACGACGTTCCGCCATGTGTCATATAAAGCGAGAAACTGATGCCCTTGCTGAGCATCTCGTCCATTCCGGCCACCATCTTCTCGGCGGGACGGGTCTCGTGTCGGGCACCCCACTTGTCGAACCAGCCGCTCCAGAACTCCGAGCACATGAGCGGCGTATGCGGCCGAAGCTCGCGCAGACGACGGAACTGCTGGTCGATGTTGGCGCCGGTGCCGAAGTTCATCGTCCAGACGAGGTCGTCGAGTCCGTTCTTCTCGAAGTTCGAGGCCCAGTCGCATTGGAAGAGGGCTATCTGATTGCCGTAGATGCCGCGCAGACAATCGCGGATGGCACTGACGTAAGCCTTATCCTCGCCATACGAGCCGTATTCGTTTTCCACCTGAATCATGATGATGGGGCCTCCGTTCTGGATGGTCAGCGGAGCCAGTTGCTCGCCCACTTTCTGCTCGAATATCTTGACGCGTTCCATGAAATAATGGTCTTGCTCGCGCAAGCGGATGTCCTTCTTCTTCAGCAACCACCAAGGCAAGCCGCCCATTTCCCATTCGGCACAGACGTACGGACCAGGGCGAACGATGACGTACATGCCGTTCTTCTGAGCCAATCGGCAGAAGGCGGCCACATCGTTCTGGCCGGTGAAGTCGAAAGCATCCTGCTGGGGTTCGTGGATATTCCAGAACACGTAGAGGCAGAGGGTGTTCATGCCCAAGGCCTTGCACATGCGGATGCGGTGCTCCCAATACTCGCGGGGGATGCGCGGGTAGTGCACCTCTGCCGCCTTCACCACGAAAGGCTGACCGTTCAGCAGGAAGGTCTTGTCGCCAACGCCGAAAGTGCCTCCGTCCTTGGCGGCGGCCAATAGGGGCAAGCAAACGAGCAGAATGACCAATAAGTATCGATTCTTTTTCATGTCAGAATTGGTTTTTAGTCAGAAAGATTTTTAAATAGTGGTGCAAATTTACTCATTTTCTTTCTAAAAACGGCACTTAGGACAACAAAAAACGCAAAAAGAGAAGGAAAAGGGGGATGGGATGGGCGCGGGGGAGGCTCTGCGCTACTTGCGCAGAGCACGGGACGGAAGGACACAAAAGCCCTACTTGGGCCTTGGCTAGGACGGGGCGGAAGGACGCAAAAGCCCTGCTTGGGCCTGCGCTAGGCACGGGATGAAGGGAGGAAAACAGCTTTCTTTGGACCTACGCCAGGCACGGGAGGGAGCGATGCGGGCGCTCTGGTTTTACCTCTTCGACATTCTCAATGGAATAAAAAAACTGAATAAACATTAAAAAAGGAGGGGGAGAGATAGAAGGTTGCGTTTTTCTGATTACCTTTGCAACGCTCCAACGCAGGCGGAACGACACTTCGGGAAGCTCGCCAAACGCTGAGAGGTAAAAAGAAAGGATAAAAGAAATGAAAAGAAAAAGTATGAGCAAGACCCTGAGTGGCCTGTTGGTGGCTGCTCTGATGTTCACCGTTTTGGGCGTGCAGGCCATCAGCACGCAACAGAACGCCATGTCGAAGCAGAGTGACGGCACCTACGTGGTGAACACTTCGACGCTTTGCAAGGTGAAAGGTTATCGTAGCACCACACCGCTGAAGATATACATCAAGAACGACAAGGTGGAGAAGATTGAGGCCCTCAAGAACCAGGAGACGCCGAAATACTTCACCCGCGTGAAGCAAGAGATGCTGAACAAGTGGAACGGCAAGACGGTGAAGAAGGCCGTCAAGCTGAAGGTGAACGGCGTGACTGGTGCCACCATGTCGAGCGACGCCTTGAAGAAAAACGTGAAGGCTGGTCTGGAATACTACCAGACGCACAAGTAAAGATACCCAGCGAAAGTGTTCGCTCCGGCTATACAACCGTGCTTGGTTTTATGGCGGAATGATATACGCCCCGATGTGTCATCAGCATATCGGGGCGTACTCTTTTTTCGATTTTTTCATCATGACAGACGGAAATCGAAAGATGCAAGAAGCGCCAGACGAGCCTAAAGGAGATGGAAATGGTGCCTAAGTTGTTAACGTTTGTTTGTATTTGAATCCGCATTTGTTAACGCGGAGATTTAAAAATTCTCAACTTCAAGACTCGGGGCGGCAAAATACGCGATTCTCAGCGATTAGGCGTAACTTTCTAACTGACAATACGTTACAAATTCATCGACAAAAATTTTAGCATAAAACATTGATTTTTATGCGAAAAATCTAGATTTTCTTCACCAAAAGCGGCAGTTTCGATGAGCAAAAGCGGCAGTTTCGGTCATCAAAAGCGCCAATTTCGATGATCAAAAGCGGCAGTTTTGCTCAGACGGCTTTTCGATTGTAATCTCGGAGATAGCAAAAAGGGGGTAGATATGTGGGTAGTTTTATGTTAAAAAGTTGGGCGTTTTTAGGTCGTTTTTTTAACAATAGGCATAGTGAATTTGGTTAAGAAAACCTAATTTAGGTCGTCGTTCATTGTTGAGAATGTCGAGGAGATGACAAGAAAACCCCAGAGGGGAGGATAAAAAGACACACATTTTTGTGCTATTTTCTTTTACATTTTCTTTTGTGCGTTGAAAAAATGTGTTACCTTTGTGGGCACAATCACCCGAAGAACCCTATGAAACTCATGAAGAGAATACGTTTCCTCGCTTTGCTTAGCTCAAGTTTCTGCCTGCTTTCTGCACATGGTCAGCAAGCCACAGAACACGTTTCGTCCCTGCGCGACTCCACCATCACGGTGGGCTATGCCACGGGCGGCGGTTCCTCGTTTACCGCCAATGTGAAGAAGCTGGACGAGAGCCAGATGAACATCAAGAACCAATCGAACAACGCCCTCGACGCCATCCGCGGCCGCGTGGCCGGTATGCAGGTGGCCCGCAACGGTGCGAACGCGCTCAGTGCCGTTCGATTGCGTGGTACGACCTCGCTCACCGGCGCCAGCGACCCGCTTATCATCGTCGACGGCGTCATGGGCGACCTGTCGCTGCTCTACAACGTCTACCCCACCGATATCGAGAGCTTCACCATCCTGAAAGACGCCTCCGAGACCTCGCAATACGGTTCGCGAGGTGCAGCCGGAGTCATCGAGGTGAACACGCTTCGCGGTAAGCCCGGAAAGATGCGAGTGGTCTACAACGGTTCGTTCGGACTTCAGCACGTGTACAAGACGCTTCCCATGCTATCGGCCAACCAATATCGCGAATACGGTCGGCAAATTGGCACCCTGACATCGGGAACCACGCCGCTCATCGACCTCGGTGCCGACACCGATTTCCAGAAACTCATCCAACGTACGGGCTTCTCCCAGCAATACAACATCGCCTTCTATGGCGGTACGGATCAGTCGAGCTACCGCGTCTCCCTGGGCTATGTGAACAACAAGAGCGTCATCCGCAATATGGGCGACCGCACATTCATGTCGAACATGAACATGACACAGATGTTGTTCGACGACCTGATACGCATGGACCTGGGCATGTTCGGCAGTACTGGTGCTACCGAGAAGATTGCCGACGAGCATAACCTTTTCTATTCGGCATCTGCGTGGAATCCCACCTTCCCCGACGAGCCCAATAGCGACGGCACATGGGCCGGCTACCCATCGGCCTCGCAAATCGTCAACCCAATGGCCGACCTGGGAAAGAAAGACGATACCGAGGATGCCCACATCAGCACCCATATCAAGCTGACGCTCAACCTGCTTCCCGAGCTGAAGCTGACACTCTTCGGTGCCTATTCCTACGACATGAACCTCATGTCGCAATACATGCCCACCACCGTATGGAACAAAGGGCAGGCCTATCGTTCGTCGATCAAGTCGGAGAACCTGCTGGGCAACGCCATTCTCTCTTACAACAAGACCTTCGGCAAACACGCCATCGGCCTGATGGGACTGGCCGAAGTTCAGGAAGAAAAACACCGCGGATTCTTCACCACGGTGACCAACTTCACCAACGATGTCACCGGCTACGACAACCTGGCGGCGGGATCTTTGCGGCCCTGGGGCGGCACCGGTTCCATCTACGAAACGCCCAAAATGACGTCGTTCATGGCGCGTGCCAACTACACGTTGCTCGAACGCTACATCCTCGCTTTGTCCGTACGTGCCGACGGCTCCAGCAAGTTTGGCGATAACAACCGATGGGGACATTTCCCGTCGGCATCGGCCGCATGGGTGCTGACCAACGAGCCCTTTATGAAGAACCAGCACTTCTTCAACTATCTGAAGGCGAGCGTGGGCTACGGACTCTCCGGTAGTCAGGCCGGCATCGACTCCTACACCACGCTGGCGTTGTTGAACCCCAGCGGGTTTATACCCGCCGGTGGTGGCAATGTTGTGTCGTACTCCGAGCTGAAGAACATCAACCCCGACCTGAAATGGGAGATTTCCAAGACCTTCAACTTCGGCATCGACGCCAAGATGCTCGACAACCGCCTGCTCTTCTCGCTCAACTACTACCGCACCAAGGTGGAGGACATGATCTACTCCTACAAGGTGAGTGTGCCACCATTCAAGTATCCCGAGATGGTGGCCAATCTGGGATCGATGCGCAACTCGGGCCTCGAGCTCTCCATCGGCGGAACGCCTCTGGTGACAAAGGACCTAGGCCTGACCATCAACGGAAACATCACGTTCCAGAGCAACAAGCTACTGGCGCTGAACGGATACCACAATGGCGAATACCTGACGGCATCTCAATCGATAGGCATCGCCAAACTCAATGGCGCCGGATTCCATGGGGGCGACAACGACGTGACCTATCAGATTGTAGGACAACCGCTTGGATCGTTCAAACTCCCCCATTGCACCGGGCTCATTGGCTCTGATGCCACGGGCTACACCTATGGCACGGAGGATCTTGACGGCAACCCGCTCACCGTAGAAAGGCAGATTTGCGGACAGGCCATGCCGAAAGTGCTCATCGGCACCAACTTCTCCGTACGCTACAAGAACTTCGACGTCTGCATGCAAGTGAACGGAGCCTTCGGCCACAAACTCTTCAACGGAACCTCGCTCACCTATATGAACGTGGCGTCGTTCCCGCTCTACAACATTCTGGAAGACGCTCCCCGTGCCAATATCAAGGACCAGGCCATCACCGACTACTGGCTGGAAAGCGCCGACTACGTGAACATCGACTTCATCACGTTCGGATGGCGCGTACCCTTGCGTCCGTCGCGCTATATCGAAAGTCTGCGCTTGTCGTTCACGATGGACAACGTCTGCACGTTCACGGGCTATAGCGGACTGACGCCCATGCTCAATAGCTCGGCACTGAACAACACGCTCGGCGTTGACGACAAGCGGTCCTATCCGCTCTACCACGCCTACTCAATTGCTGTCAACCTCAGCTTCTGAGAACTCAAAAGGCAACGGCTTGAGCATCACATCGACCATCCGCTTGCGGAGAACCGCTGAAACTCAAAAAGAATATCCATAACTCCCGAAACTCATATAAAAATGTCCACTCTTCAAAACAATATCCATAGGCTTTCACATGTCGCAAAGCTGCTTTGCGTTTGTGCCCTAATGCCCATGCTGACGGCATGCGACGAATTCCTGGATCCCGACAAAGGTGGTGCGCTCTCGCCCGACGAGGCCTACAACTCTATCGAGGACCTGAAGAACAATGCCGTGCTGGCCATTTACGAATGCATCGGTGGCGACAAGGAATCGCAAGGATTGCAAGGCACCGGACGCGGTGTGTTCGACTTCAATTCGCTGACCACCGACGAAGCCATCATGCCCACACGCGGAGCCGACTGGTACGATCGCGGTTTCTGGCGTACGCTCTACCAGCACTCGTGGAACGCGGGCACGCCCTCGTTGAAAGACATGTGGGACTACCTCTTCCGCTCGGTCATGCTCAGCAACGAGTATATTGAACGGGTGAAGGCGTATCAGGCAACCCACAACGACGCCGTGCTCAACAACTATATAGCCGAACTTCGGGCCGTGCGTGCACTGTTCTACTTCTATCTGATGGACCTCTTTGGCCGCGTTCCGATAGTCACCACCACCGACGTCACTACAAGCGAGCTCGTGCAGGCCAACCGCTCAGAGGTCTTCTTCTTCATCGTGAACGAGTTGCAAGAGGCCTTGCCCTTACTTTCCGAAAGTAAAAGCAACCTTCCCGGCGAGTACTACGGACGCATGACGAAGCCTGTGGCGTGGTTCCTCTTGGCCAAGTTAGCGCTCAATGCCGAGGTATACACCCAGGACAACTGGACCACGACACCCCGAATAAACGGCAAGACCATCTTCTTCCTACACGACGGAGAAATCGTAAACGCGTGGAGGTACTGCGACCTTTGTTGCGATAGTGTGGGGGGATATGGATACTGGCTTGAGCCAGAGTTCGAAGACAACTTCAAGCCTAACAACGAGAGCTCTCACGAGAACATCTTTACCATACCCATGGACCCCACGCGCTACAAGAACCGCTACAACTACTTCTTCCGGTCGCGACACTATAGTCATGGCGCCGCATTGGGAGGAGCATCGGAGAATGGCACCTCGGCCACGCTCGACATCTTGCGCGCCTTCAAGTATGGAACCGAAGAGCAGGACCCGCGCTTCGACCTCACCTTCTATGCAGGTCCCGTGATAGAAAACGGCAAACAGGTGTATCACGACAACGGCAAAGACCCGCTCATCTACTATCCACTGGAAATCAAGCCCGATCTGACGGGGTCGCCTTACGAAAAAACAGCCGGCGCCCGACTCCGCAAATATGGTGTCGACCCGTACGCCAATGCCGATGGACGAGCTTGCAACAACGACATCGTGCTCTTCCGCTATAGCGACGTGTTGCTCATGCAGGCAGAGGCCCAGCTCAGAAACGGTGACAACGAGGAGTTGCTGCTCAATTTGGTGCGCTTCAGAGTCGATGCCCCGTTCGTGGAAGTGAATTTGGAAAATGTCCTCAACGAGCGCTACATCGAACTGGCATGGGAAGGCTGGCGCCGCAACGACATGATTCGCTTCGGCATCTACGGCAATGCCTACACCGATCGTCCGCAACAGCCCAACGAGCAAGACGGGCACACCACCGTCTTCCCCATCCCCGGCGACCTGCTGACCATGCATCCTTCGTGGACGCAGAATCCAGGATACTAACGGCGCATACGGGCAAGGAACCTCTGCCGAGTCTGAATGCGAAGCGGAGAAAACCAGGAAAATACTCCCAAGAAATTCCGTTAATATTCCCAAATTTTTCGTTTTTATCGAGTGGAATGTGTATCTTTGCGCATCAATAAAGCAAAAATAAAGAAAGATGAAAAGAAAAATGCTGAATGCAGCGGCTCTCTTTGCCGCGATTCTTGCCTTGGCCGCTTGTCAGAAAGCAAAGTTCCATGTGGAAGGCAATATTGAAAAAGCCAAAGACAGCGTGCTCTATTTCGAGAATATGAGTCTCGACGGGCCCGTGGTGGTCGACTCCGTGAAATTGAGCGAAGACGGCTCTTTCGCGTTCGAAGACGAGGCACCCGAAGCTCCGGAATTCTACAGATTGCGCATCCAGAACCAGATAATCAACCTGAGCGTAGACAGCACTGAGACCATCCAAATCTCGGCCAACTATCCCGAGATGGCCACGGGCTACCAGGTGAAAGGTTCGGACAACTGCGAGAAGATTCGCGAGTTGTCGATCAGACAGATTGGTCTCCTGCAAGCCGCCATCGCCATTCAGCAGGCGCCCGGCATCAGTCTGCAACAGGCTAACGATAGCATCACCCGACTTGTTGCCGCCTACAAAGAGGACATCAAGCGCAACTACATCTTCAAAGAACCCATGAAGGCATACGCCTATTTCGCCCTGTTCCAGGCGCTGGGCAACCAGCTCATCTTCGACCCGAGGGGCGACAAGGAAGACAATAAGGTGTTTGCCGCCGTGGCCACCAGCTGGGACACCTACTATCCCAACGCCCTGCGCGGACAAAACCTCCACAACATCGCCATCGAGGGCATGAAGAACCAGCGCATTATCGAGGCACGCGAGAACATCGCCTACGACCCCTCGATCATCAATACGAGCAATGTCATCGACATCGACCTGATAGATCACAACGGCCGACGCGTGAAACTGACCGACCTGAAAGGCAAGGTGGTGATGCTCGACTTCCACGTCTACGGCACGAAGGAATCCACTCAGCGCATCATGAAGCTGCGCGAGTACTACGACAAATACCACGCACAGGGATTCGAAATCTACCAGGTGTCGCTCGATGAAGACGAGCACTTCTGGAAGCAACAGACGCAGGCACTGCCCTGGGTATGCGTGCGTGCCACCAACGGACTCGACTCTGAGGAACTGCTGCGCTACAATGTGCAGACCATTCCTACCTTCTTCCTTGTGGACCGCACTAGTACATTGCACAAGCGCGACGTTCAAGTGAAGGACTTGGATGCAGAGATCAAGAGTCTGCTTTAGCATCTGGTTGCTGAGCGTGGTCGTTTCGACGACCGCTCTGGCGCAACAGGCATCGCCATTCTGCCTAATGCAGAAGAGCGACTCGCTGAGCGTTCTCAGCATCAGCACCGACAGCACCCATAGCGAATGGCCACTGTCCTATCCCGTCTACCGTTTCTGCACGGGCGACGTCGATGGCGATGGAAGCGAAGATGCACTCGTTGGCGTGGTGAAAAGCACGCGCTTCTTTCCCGAGAAGGGACGGCGCATCTTCATCTTCAAGAACTTCCACGGTCTGGTGAGACCCCTGTGGATGGGCAGCCGCCTCGGCGGGAAGCTCGAAGACTTCAAGTTCGCCAACGGAAAAGTGACCGCATTGGAGCGCACCGACGACGACCGCTACGTAGTGGCCGACTACGAATGGAAAGGCTTTGGCATGAGTTTCGTCAGATTCCATGCCAAGAACATAACCAGAGAACAAGCAATAGAACTATTCAACAAACTCACAGCACTATGAAGAAAACGATCTTAACATTCATCGCGACCGTGTTGTTCGCTACGTCAGCCTGGTCGCAGACAGCTACAAGCGTTATGATTCCCGGAAAGGGAAACATTGACGTGGAGCAGCTCAACAAGAAGATTGACCTGAACATGGACATCTCCCAGTTGTCGCTGAGCGAGCTCCGCGTGTTGCGTAATGCCTTTGCTGCCAAGCAGGGCTACTGCTTCATGAATTCCGACCTGCGCGGCATCTTCAATGCCACCTCATGGTATAGGAAGATCATGGAGGACCGCTTCTGGAAAGAAGACGAAGGAAAAAAGGTGGATCCCATCAGCTACACAAAGGCCGAGCAGGCATTCATCAACAAGCTGAAGGCCCGCGAAGACGAACTGAAGAAGCAGAACTTCAAAGCGTCCAGCGGCAACTTGGTGAACATGGACAACCTCGTGAACCCCTTCCAGCTCACGAAGTTCGACCCGAATCTGAAGAATGCTTTGGGCCGTCAGGGCTTCGCCATCGTCCCTGGCGACGAACCGCAGCTCTTCCAGGTTTACGAGCGCAACGACTACCACGAGTTCCCCAACTTCGTCACTACAGACCTTTTCCTCCAGATGTTCCACATCTTCTTCGACACAGCCCTCAAGAGTGTGGAGAGTGAAAAGTTCTATCCACTGCTCAAGGACTACACCCGCGACCTCTACAACGCCATGAACGAGCGCGCCAGCTCTACAAAGAACAAAGCCGTCCGAGAGGCTGCCGAATGGGATGCCGCCTACTTTGCCGTAGCTTATTCACTGCTCACCAACGAGCCGTTGCTCCCCGTAGCAGCACAATGGAAGGAACTGGCAGCACAGGAAATAGTGAATGTGGAGAATGCAAACATGGATGAATCCGAGTTCCTTGAACAAATCGTGCCGCCATTCAACTATAATATTTATCGTCCGCGCGGCCATTACACCCGCTCAGATGTGCTGAAACGCTACTTCAAATGCATGATGTGGCTGCAGAATGTACCCTTCGGCACCGACCGTCCTAATTTCCTGCAACGAGCTCTTCTCATCTCCGACGTGGTGGGAAGCAACGCCAAGTTCGTGGAGAACTACAAGACGCTCGATGAACTCATCACCTATCTGATGGGCGATTTCGACAATGTCAGCATCCTGCAGGTCTATGACATCATGAAACAGCAGGGCAAACCGCTCGAAAAACTCATTTCCAACAAAAAGGAACTCGAAAAGGTGCGCAAGTCAATCGAACTGTTGTCCGACAAGCAGTCGCGCATCATACCCAAGTTCCAGATGACCAGCCGCTACAAAATCAACTTCATGCCCCAGCGCTATATGCCCGATGGCGAGGTGCTACAGGAAATGGTTGACTACAACAGCGATACGACCAAGCGCGACGTTCCACGCGGACTCGACATCTTCGCAGCCATGGGCGTGAGCGCAGCCGAGCGCATCCTCATCGATGAACTGAAGGAACAGGAACGATGGAACGAATACAAGGTCAACCTTCAGCGCATGAAGGAGCTGATGAACAAGACCAACTGGCAGAAGAATGTGTCTAACCGCTGGATTGAAAGCCTCACGTCGCTCGTTCCTGACGCTAAAGGCCAGTCGGGCAACACGCAGAACCTGCCTTACTTCATGCTCACCCCACAATGGCAAAAGAAGTCGCTCAACAGCGCCCTCGCCTCATGGGCCGAACTCAAACACGATGCTATTCTCTACGCCAAGCAGCCCATGGGAGCAGAATGCGGCGGCGGCGGACCACCAGATCCCATCACCCGTGGCTATGTGGAGCCCAACGTTGCCTACTGGCAGAAAGCCGTCGACCTGCTCAATGTAACCGAGCAGACGTTCAAGCGCTTCGGACTTTCCGACGAGAGACTGTTTGGATTCGTGGAGAACATTCGCGAGCAAGCCGAGTTCCTGCTCAATGTCAGCCAAAAGGAACTGGCCGGAAAGAAACTCGACGACACCGAGTATGAAATGATCGCAACCATCGGTTCTACTTTTGAGTACATCACCTTGGGTCTCATTTCCGAGCCCGACCAGTACCTCATGGGGTGGAACGATGTTGAGGGTGCCGACAAGAATATCGCCGTCGTGGCCGATGTTTACACCGCCAACGCCGGAAACAACCCGAACAAGTCGGTGCTCTACGAAGCCGTTGGTCCCGCTCACGAAATCTACGTAGTGGTAGAAATCGAAGGCTATCTCTATCTCACACGTGGTGCCGTCTTCAGCTATCGCGAGTTCCAGGAGCCTCTTCTTAGCCCACGTCTGACCGACGAAGAGTGGCAAGAGCAACTCCAGACCAAGCCCGACAAGGGCATCCCCACATGGATGGAAGAGATTATCGTGCCTATCGACGGCAAGAAACTCGACAACGAATACATCTTCTACAGCTCTGGATGCTGACGTGTCCATCTGCTGAATGCTAAATGGAGCGAACACTACAAATGGCAAACTTCAAGCGTAAATGGAAAGACAACGTGCTGAAAGTTTCTCCCCGATTGCTCACTGCTTGCCTCTTGTAGTGCTCGCTCCGCTTCTTTTCCTACTATCATGTTTAACACAACCCGTCTTTTGTCAGTCGCCGAAGGGCGACGGCAAAGGTGAGTTTTCGGTCATTTTCACTGGCGATGTCCTCCTCGACAGAGGTGTGCGCGCCGCCATCGACTCAGCGGGCATCGACCATTTGTTCGCGCCCCAGATAGATTCCTTGTTCCAATCGTCCGACGCTGTGGTGGGCAATCTGGAATGTCCGGCCACGCTCATCTGCCGTCCCATGCAGAAGTTCTACATCTTCAGGGGCGAACCGTCGTGGCTTCACGACCTCCGCCGTCATGGTTTCACCCATCTGAACATGGCCAACAACCACACGGTGGACCAAGGGCGCACGGCACTAGCCGACACCTGGCGCAACGTGAAAGCCGCTGGCATGACGCCCGTAGGTGCCGACAGCACGATGGCGGCAGCCTCAGAGCCCGTGTTGCTCTGTCGGCAGCCACGCCCGGTCTATCTGTTTGCCTCGTTGCGACTGACGCTCGAGAACTTCGCCTACCTGCCCCATCGGTTCAGTCCGAGTCAGGAACCGTTCGACTCGCTCTGCAACCGTGTGTCGCGTCTACGACAGAGTCAGCCCGATGCCGTCATCATCGTGAGTCTGCACTGGGGCAAGGAACACGCACTCAGACCACTACCACAGCAGGTGATGGAGGCACACCGGCTCATCGACGCTGGTGCCTCGGCGCTCATCTGCCACCACACCCACACTTTCCAACCCGTAGAGCACTACAAAGGCTGCCCCATCTATTATAGTTTGGGCAACTTTATCTTCGATCCTCAACGGGACATCAACCGCCGCGCTGCTATCGTAAAACTAACCGTCGGCGCATCCACAACCGATTTCCAGACCTTTCCCATACACATCTTCCCCTGCACGCCACAGATTGCGACGGACGAAACGCCCCTGAATCCAAGGTAGTACAAACGTCGTTCACGCGCGTCCTTATTAATAGTTATGAGAAAGACAAGTGCTATTTTACTTCTAATGGTGCTCGGCCTATTGTTGCCGAGCGAATCGGTGGCGCAGGAACCGCGCTACCAAGTGGGCGTTTGCGACTGGATGGTGCTGAAACGCCAGAAACTGGGAGAGTTTGACCTCGCACGACAGTTGGGTTGCGACGGCGTGGAGCTCGACATGGGCGGACTGGGACAACGTGCCGCCTTCGACAACAAGCTGCGCGACGATGCAGAGGCCGCCCACTTCAAGCACGTGGCCGACAGCCTCGGCATCAAAGTGGGCGCTGTGGCCATGAGTGGATTCTATGCGCAGGACCTGACGAAAAAGGACACCTATCTCGCGCTGGCCGACGACTGCTTCGACACGATGGACAAGATGGGCGGTGCCCGCGTGGCCTTCATGCCGTTGGGCGGATGTGGCAACGACTGGCCCACCAACAAGGCCAAGCGCAAGGAAATCGTGAAGCGTCTGCACGAGATGGGCGAACGGGCGAAGGCACGTGGCAAGGTGATTGGACTCGACACACCCTTCGACGCCCGCGACAACCTGAAACTGCTGAAGGAAATCAAGAGCGACGGCATCGCCATTTTCTATAAGTTCCAGACGGTGCTCGAGCGCGGCGCCGACATCTGCAAGGACCTGCAGAAGCTAGGTGCCAAGAACATCTGCGCCATACATGCGTCGAACACCGACGGCGTATGGCTTCGCAACGACTCGCTCATCGACATGCCCGCCATCCGTCGGACACTCGACAAGATGGGTTGGAGCGGATGGCTCTTCGTGGAACGTTCGCGCGACGTCTCGATGGTGCGCAACGTAAAGATGAACTACGGCTCCAACGTGTTCTACCTGCGCGAGGTGTTCGGACGACCGGTCGAGGCAAAGGTGGCGCTCAATAGCGACGGTCGCGAGGCCGACTACGTGAACACCATCCTGGGCCGTTCGCAAAAGGCTACCGACCAACTCGGGCTCACCTATACCGTGCAGGGCCTCAACGCGCGTAACATCATTGCCAACCGATACTTCCAGCTCAACGACATCTACGCTGAGCGCGACTCCATCGCCAAGACCGACAAGCAGCGCGCGGCAGCCATCGCCGACTCAAAGCTCTACCGCTCTCACTTCGCCTTCGACACCGACCTTGGTCTGTGGCTCAAGCCCGGAGAGGTAGAGACCGTGAAGGACGTGATGACATTCAACGTCGTAAAAGTGACCTACGAAGCACAATGCGACATGATTCCCACATTGAAAGAAGAGGAGAAAGTGCAAATCCTGGCGTGGCTGAAGGAGGCGCGCGAGCTGGCCATCGACGCCGAGAGCTCGAAGAAGAAGCACGAGGTGTTCGGCAAATACAAAGGCCGCATCAACAACTATCTGTCGAAGCGTGGCTACGACCTCAACAAAGAGCGTGAGGAGTGGTACAAACGCGTGAAGGCAAGAGGAGGAGAACTGTAAAAACACGAACGATATGAAGAAGACACTGATAGCAATTCTGATGAGCTGCAGTTTGCCCCTTTGGGCACAGCAGTACGGACTCACCGACACGCGCAACAGCCTGCACGCCGTGATGTCGGCAACGCCCATGAGCGCCGTGCATTGGAACGGAGGCTTCTGGGGCGAGCGCTTCCAGGTGTTCAGCAAGACGTCGGTGCAGAGCATGTGGGCCACATGGCAGACCGACGAGGGGAAGGGTTTCAACAACTTCCTCATCGCCTCAGGCGAGAAGCAGGGCGTGCATCACGGCCCTCCCTTCCACGACGGCGACATGTACAAGTGGCTCGAGGCGGTGGCATCGGTATATGCCATCACCAAAGACCCTGAGCTCGAGAAGATCATGGACCGCTTCATCGGATGCGTGGTGAAATCGCAACGCGCCGACGGCTACATCCACACACCCGTCATCATCAAGGAACGCAACGCATCTGTATCGGCCGCTGGGACAGATGCCGGCACCGTCGTCGGCACCGCTACGGGAACCAAGGACGACAAGGCCTTCGAGAACCGTCTGAACTTCGAGACCTACAACCTGGGCCACCTCATAACGGCAGGCATCGTCCACAAGCGCGCCACAGGCAAGACGACACTCTTCAACGCTGCCGTCAAGGCAGCCAACTTCCTCTACGACTTCTGTCAGCGGGCTCCCGAAGAACTGGCTGGCAACGCCATCTGTCCGTCGCACTACATGGCCGTCGCCGAAATCTACCGCGAGACAGGCGACCCGAAATACCTTGAACTGCTCAAGAAGTTCATCGACATTCGCGGCATGGTGGAGAACGGCACCGACGACAATCAGGACCGCATCCCCTTCCGCCAGCAATACCGCGCCATGGGACATGCCGTACGCGCCAACTATCTCTACGCCGGTGTGGCCGACCTCTATCTGGAGAGCGGCGAGGAACAGCTGATGAAGAACCTGACCAGCATCTGGCAGGACATCGTCACGCGCAAGATGTACATCAACGGTGCTTGCGGCGCCCTCTACGACGGCACCTCGCCCGACGGCACCAACTACAAGCCCGACAGCATTCAGAAGGTGCACCAGAGCTACGGACGCCCCTACCAGCTGCCCCACTCCACCGCCCACAACGAGACATGCGCCAATATCGGCAACCTGTTCTTCAACTGGCGAATGCTGGAGGCAACGGGCGACGGCAAGTATGCCGACATCGTGGAGAACTGCCTTTACAACAGCATCCTCAGCGGCATCTCGCTCGACGGCGAGAAATACTTCTATACCAATCCGCTGCGCCTCTCCGACGAGCTGCCCTACACGCTACGCTGGCCCAAGGAACGCACCAAGTACATCAGTTGCTTCTGCTGCCCGCCGAACACGCTCCGAACCCTCTGCGAGGCGCAAAACTATGCCTATTCTATCGGCGAAAAGACCATCTACGTGAACCTCTTCAGCGACAACAGTCTCAACATCAACCTGCAAGGAGTGGGCAACATCGTGCTCGAGCAGACCACCGACTACCCCTGGGACGGACTAGTGAAGATGGTTGTGAAGCAACTGAAGGGCAAGAAGGACTTCAAACTGAAGCTACGCCTGCCCGAATGGTGCCAGAAATCGCTCGTGCAGAAGAATGGACAGACCATCACGACGCGCCTCGAGAACGGCTATTGCGTGGTGGAAGGCACATGGAAGAAGGGCGACGAAATCAGCTATACCATGCGTATGCCGACACGCATCATGGAGTCGAACCCGCTGGTGGAAGAAAACCGCGGGCAGGTGGCCATCCAGCGCGGCCCCATCGTCTACTGCGCTGAGTCGCAAGACCTCGCCGGCATCGACATCGACAACATCGCCATCCCGGCCGACGCACAGTTCAAACCCGTGGAGACGACCATCGACGGCAGCCGCCTGATGGCCCTCGAGGGCGAAGTAGTGGTGCGGAGCGAGGCCCCCTGGACGGGCACGCTCTATCGCGAAGTATCGCGCACGCAACAGCGCAAGACCATCCGCCTCATCCCCTACTACGCCTGGGGTAATCGCGGCAAGTCGGAAATGACCGTCTGGATGCCTGCTGCCTATTAAACACACGACACACAACATCGTAGGAAATCCCATCAACTTATCTTAACGTGAGTTTGATGAAAAGGGCGTGGACCCTTTCTTGATATGAGGTAATTCGGAACTATTAGGTACACTAAAGCAACGATATTGCACATAGAAAGCGCCGATTCCACTCATGCAAAGCAATGCCATAGATGATAAAAAACGGTGCTTTTGAGTCTCACTTTATCTAGGTTAGAAAATTATTTTCTACTATAATTTCGAATAACACCTACCGACCTACCATGACCACGCTCAAACGCCCATCTACAAAGGGTTTGAGGCATGGTAGGTCTTTCTCCAACACCTACCATAGACCTACCATGAATATTCCATAAATCTACCATAGACGTTAGCAAACACCAACGGCAAAGAGTTTGAACGATGGTAGGTATATGGTAGGTGTTAAGGAAAGACCTACCATCTAGAAATCCCTTTATTTATAGGGGTTTGAGGGGTATGATGGTAGGTCGGTAGGTCTTTTTCGGAAAAGACATATTTTATAATTATTCCGTCGAACTCACGTTAAACTAACAGACTAACCAACAACCACCATGTTTACATTTCTCTTATGATTCCGACGGTCGTTGCGACAAGAAAAAGCACTGCTCTGCCGATATGTCGCAAAAGCACCTAGTCTGTCGCAACAACTGTTATCAATTCTATCCAAACTACTTGGAGCATACCTTGTTATACTTGTATCTTTGCAATGTCGAAAGTCAGAAATCAACAAAAATCACACTGATGAACGACACAAAAAAGAAAATAAATGTAAAACAAAAAAATAAGAGAAAATGAAAACAAATTTCAAATCAGAGACCATGAAGGTCGTACGCAAGTACATGAACGGAGTGAATGTAATGAAATTCTGCATGATGGTTGCCCTGATCGTAATGAGTCAGGTTGCAACAGCCCAGACGGATGTTTGGACAAATGAAGGGAATCGCGATACCAACTGGTATCCCGACTATAACGATGCCACCGAGCTGACAATTACAAACGAGGCACAGATGGCGCAATTCTGCTATATGTTGAACAATGCCACAACACCCTGCACCTTCGAGGGAAAGACCATTGTGCTGAAGAACCATCTTGACATGAGCGCCAAGAACTGGTTGTCGCTGGGTTCTGCAGACACTGAGTTCAAAGGCACTTTCGATGGCAACGGCTACAGCATCAAAGGTATTAAGCTCTCCAGCACCAATGGCTATCAGGGTCTCTTCGGTCAGATTGGCGAGGGAGGCGTTGTGAAGAACCTGCGTCTTTATAGTGTCGACATTCAGAGCAACGGTTCTTATAACGGCTCCATCGCTGGCATCAACAAAGGTACCATCACCAATTGTCAGATAGGAAACATCTACAATGGTGTTCTTGTCGTAGCCATTGCAACCACCAATAAGGCTAGTTTTATAGGAGGTATCGTTGGTTTGAACGAAAAGGGAGCAACAATCAGCGGTTGCTATATAACAGGTAAGATTTCGCACTCGGGAAATGGAATTGCCAAGAAATATGGTGGTGTAGCAGGTGACAATAACGGAACGATCAGAGATTGTATTGCGCAGAACATCACATTGCCCACAGATGAATCTGTGATATATAAAGCTGCTATTACACCTACCGTTCCCAACACGAATGATTATGTAGGCACTCTTGTCAACTGCTACTATGACAACTGCAACGAGGATAGGGCAACTATGTTTGAAGAGGAATTAAAGAAAGCGATGAAGGCCGTAAAGCTTACTCTGACAACGGGCGTTGGCATTGATGGTCGGAACAATGCCTATTGCGATGAAATGGTAGCCTACGAGAATGGTATCTATTTCCCTCACACTCGTGTTTTTTACACTGGTGAGAATCTGAAGGTGAAGTTCACTTACAACGGTACGGTTGCTGATGACGAGTATGTGGCAGGTTTCCAGAACGAAGATGGCAATGAACTTGACTGGTCCGTCAAGAAAGGTGATATCGAGGTGTATCCTTTGCTTCTGAAGTGGGCAGACCGCGACTGGGCTAAGGAGAGCGAAGGTAGCGAAATAGACCCCTATATCATCTACAGACCCGTTCAGTTGGACCTTCTGGCCTCAAGAGTGAACGCCGGCGGAACCTATGAAGGCAAATACTTCGTCTTGGCAAACGATATCGAATACAACGGCACCGAGAACAACTATCAGCCCATAGGCAATGTCAGCACCAAGTATTACTTCGCCGGCACATTCGACGGAAAGGGCTACGCCATCAGCGGCATCAATGTCAACAAGACCACCGGCCGTCAGGCCATCTTCGGAGTCATGAAGGGAACGGTGAAGGACCTCACTCTGAAAAACAGCACCATTTGCGGTGGTGACGCCACAGGCGGTATCGTGGGCAGACTTTTTGGCGGCACCATTCATAACTGTCACGTCGAAGGCAGTGTGGCCATTCAGGGATCAAGGAACAATTACCATGGTGGTATTGCTGGTGTCATCGTAGGTGGTTCTATCAGCGCATGCACCAGTGCAGCAAGCGTAAGTGGCAACTATTATGTAGGTGGTATCGTAGGTGCTTGTGGTGAACCGGGCATGGAAGTCCTCTATAAGGCTTTAGTCAAGGAATGCTTCTACTACGGCAACGACATCAATGCAAGCAATGCCCAAAAGGGAGCCATCAGCGGCAAAACAATCGAGGGCAACACCGTCACCAGCTATGAGAACAACTTCTACTTCACATCAGCTGCCGATCTGAAGGGCGTGAATAGCGACGTCATCAGCGACAATCACGGAGCCGTACAAGTCTACGACGACATCAAGAAGTACGACCTTGGCGAACAACTTGCTCTACTCGACAACGATTACATCATTTACGCCTACGGCATCAAGGTGGGCGAGAAGACCTACACCTGCGCAGTAAGCCTCTACGACTCCGAGGACAACACAGAAGTGCTGAACCAGCTTGCCGGACGCACGCTCGACGTGATGTATCCCGAACGCACCATCGCCAAGGACAACCAGTGGAGCACCATCTGCCTGCCGTTTAACGTCGACAAGCGCAAAGGTACCGTTCTCGAGAATGCCTTCTTGATGCCCCTTACCAGTTCAGAACTGAGAAACGACGGAACATTGTATATCAGATTCAAGAACACATCGAGTACTTTAGAGGCTGGTAGGCCGTATCTCTTGAGATACTACGACGCAACAGACATCGTGGCTCCCGTATTCCGTCAGGTGACCATCGCCGGCAGCGATCTGTACGAAGAGACAAGCGACGTCGTCAACTTCTGCGGCACCAACAAGCCAATGTCTTATGAGCAGAAAGAGAAGAGCCTGTTCTTCCTGAGCGACGCAGGCTACCTCTTCACTCCCGAAGGCGACAGCACTGTAGGAATCGACGGTTTCCGTGGCTACTTCCAACTGAACAATGGCTATGCATGCGGCAAGAACATTCACCACATCATGATCGAGGCTGCCAACTATGAGAGAATGACGCTCGACTTCGCAACCATCTCTACCGACATCGAGAACATCTCAGTTGCCGAGAGCGACATCGACGACAACGCTCAGTGGTACACCCTCGACGGCAAGCGCATGCAGGGCAAGCCCGCCACAAAGGGCATCTATATCGTCAACGGCAAGAAAGTGGTCCTGAAGTAATCGCGTACAAGGTTATTCGGAAGAAGTCTTCCAACTAGAAAGGCGGCATCTCGAAATGGGTGCCGCTTTTTTGTTAATTATTGGTGTCCGCTTAAAGTCCCATGCTTGTTGACTACAGCCCTAACATAGGGGGCCTTGTTGACCCCACCCCTACCCCTCCCCTGCAAGCATAGATAGTATTTGTTTCCCTATCAAGAGGGCGGAACAGAAAGAACTCTACATAATAATTCCTGATGCTGCCTATAACTCTTCATTTACTCCCCAACCCTGTTTACAGGGGAGGGGCAGGGGTGGGGTTGATTCCCCGGCCAAGAGAATGCTTCGCTTTAAGTGAAGAGTGAAGAATCCTTTGGATTTTAAACTATGAATTATGAATTATGAACTATGAACTAAATCAACACTCACCACTCGAACAAATTTTTAGGCGGACACCAATAATTATAAACACATAGCACAGTTCTTCACGAAAAGAATTTGAGCCTTTTTAACAGTTTCGGTGCCTTTTTCTGTTAAAAAACACCCTTCAAAAAGACTAAAATTTTGGAGCAAAACTACCCACATATCTATCCCCTTTTTGCAATGTCGAGATTACAGTCGAAAAGTCGTTTTACCAAAACCGACAGTTTTGATCATCGAAATTGGCGCTTTTGATGACCGAAACTGCCGCTTTTGCTCATCGAAACTGCCGCTTTTAGTCACCCTTTTTTCGGGTTTTCTTGCATAATATTGGTATTTTTATTCTGAAAATTCGTCGGCGGTTTTGTAATCGTTTGACAATCAAGGCCTTACGCTAACGCCTCATGGCTGGCTTATTTAGGTGCTTCGGACTTTGCAATTGAAAATTTTTAAATCTCCGTGTTAAAACTACCCACACGAATTGTAAACAAATGTTATCGCCAGACCTGCTGCTCTCACGCGATGAAAGTCGGTCGCTTGTTAAGCCTTGTTCCCCCAAAAGTCGCTCCTGATACAATCTCAAAGGTCAACAATTCACTGAATGAACGTCGATGAAGAAAGGAGCGGATGCCCAAAATGGCAAGAAGATAGAACTGGAACAACAAATGGCAGACAAGGAATCAACCTGTACGTGAATGAACAAAAAGGCGGAAGACGCTCCCCGACATTCATTCTTTTACGTGCTCGCGTGAACATAATTATATTATAATATGAGGAGATACATCATAAGGAGTTGCAGGAGTTCCCAACAAACAAAATAGCAAGAGCCAAGCGTCAGGAGGTGCAGACAATACTTTAAGTAAACGTCCGCCATCCGACTTTGCCACCTTGCATGCAAAGAACAACAGATTTCAACTTTAGTCCCCCTTCAAAGATAAAAGC
>JAILAI010000255.1 GCA_024681705.1 Prevotella sp. | reverse complement strand
GAAAAAGCCATAGTCATGACAAGGATCTATTCTCCATTTTTTCTTACCGTGATTAACGTAAAAAGACTTTACCCGGCCAAAAACCACAACTGCATCTGGATTATCCTGAATGTAATCTACATAGTCTTGAATACAGTTGGGTAACAACAAATCATCTCCAGCTATGTCCTTGATATACTCTGTTTCGCATGCATCCCATGCCCGATTAGCATTTGCAGAGATACCTGTATTACTATCAAACGTGAGGAGTTTTGTCTTTATAAACCTATCCTTGTTTTCTTCAATCCACTTCTTACATAGTTCAACCGTAGAGTCTGATGAGCAATCATCAGATATGCACAGCATAAGGTCTGGATATGTTTGCTGTTTTATACTATCTAACGTCTCTAAAACAAATTCAGAGGAGTTATATGTATATACAACAACTGTTACTATTGGCTGCTCATTCATGGAAAGACCTGTTACCTTCTGTAGTTCATTAAAACTAAATCATATCTCGTACCGAATACCATCCTTATCTTTCTTGTTCATGTCTAACAATATTCCATCTTTTGTAATGTATCCTCTTTGTGTTGCTGGATTTCCATACCAAGTAGTATAAGGCGGTATATTTTTCGTAACAACGCTTCCGGCACCAATAAAAGCATATTCCCCTATTTCCACTCCGGCTACAACTGTACTGTTTGCACCGATGGAAGCTCCTTTCCTTATCAGGATTCTTGATGGAACGAAACCGCCTTTCTTGGATCTTGGAACCAAGTCGTTGGTAAAAGTGACATTGGGCCCAACGCAGACATGGTCTTCTAATGTAACTCCATCCCATAACTGAACACCAGATTTGACAGTACAATAGTCACCAATGACCACATCATTCTCAATGAGGACATTGGCACAGATATTACAATGCTCACCTATCCTACAATTGGGGAACACCACACAAAACTGCCAAACATTTGTGTTTTCTGGCACATTGAGGTTCATACAATCCGCTAATCGATGTATCATTTCTTCTTATACTCTAAAAACTCTTCATAATCACGAATGTAGTCTTCTATATTGTAAGGATGAGAAGCTAACACCATACAAACACTACCTGAGGAAAAGTCATCAAGATCACGCCATATGCCCGGCACCACCAACAATCCTTGATAAGGGTGATTCAGCAAAAAAGAACGTTTCACTTTCCCATCATCAAGAGTTACCGTAAAACTTCCACTGGCAGCAACAATCAATTGTGACAACTCTTTATGCGCATGGGCGCCACGACTCTCGCCACCAGGAACATCATATAAATAGTACACTCTTTTCACATTAAATGGAATTGTATCCCCATTTTGCACAACGGAAAGGTTCCCCTTTCTGTCACTATGGTGCTTGTCCAGTTCGATAATTGTACAGTCATATACACTATTATTCTTCATCACTTTTCAGTTTTAAGAACTCTTGATAATTTCGTATGTAATCATTCGCATCATATATGGTGGAAGATAAAACCAAAGCCAACGAATTGGTTGAAAAGTTTTCCATCTCTCGCCAGATACCTTTTGGCACATATAATCCATAATAAGAACGGTTCAAGTGAAAGGACCTCTTTTCCTTGCCATCATCAAGTATAACATCGAAGCTACCAGAAAGAGCTACAATAAACTCTTGATTCTGGCGATAGGCATGCCCTCCACGAGCCTCACCGCCCGGAACATCATATATCCAGTAGGTTCGTTCGATTTTAAAAGGTATAACCTTCGTTTCTTCTATGACCGACAAGTTGCCTTGTGTATCGAGGAACTTGGGCAACTGAATAAATTTGGGACAATCATTCTGTACCATAACAATATCCTTAATATCTTGGAAAATACTCTACTTTTTAATCTAAATGTAATCAAAAACCTCAAAAACACTAACAAGAAAGATAAATGCGACCAATCTATTAAACTGAGCTTTCGATTGAAAACATGGTACAAATAAACATCAAACTGGTTAATCCAACGTAAATTACCCTCTTTTAATTGATGCCGTGACAATGCTAAACGTACAACTTTATAGATTTCTTTATAATGCCTTACCTCTGTGTAAAATGCATCTGTCCATTTGGGCATTAAACATGGAATATACAGTGCATGAGCAAAAACGATGTAATCGTTACATTGAACTTGCTGAGACCATATGGAAGAATCGGAGTGGACATATACATATCCTGCATCATCCAAGCAAACGATATCACCAAACTGTAAGTGATGGTCGGTTATAACAGTATCATCATAATTTCCACCATATAGTTTTACAGGATCAATTTGAACATTTCTCCTAAAAGCGAAACACTGAAACTCACGGAAATACTTTCTTATATAATCTTCTGAAGCAATGATCTCACCTGTTTTGAAACCCTCATGATGCCTTATTCTTACTCTTGAAACATCTTCATCCTCATTGAGATTATAATTATTGGCCATGCAACAAGAACATGTTGGATTCTGTTCTAATAGTTCGACTTGTTCCTTATATATGTCTTTTCCTGGAAGAAAGAAATCATCCGCATCTACAAAAGCAACATATTTACCAGCTACATGCTGGTATGCATTGCACTTGTTCCATCCACAACGATCGGAAGTATTTGCCGGGTGAAAGTCAGACGTATTACACGAATAAGCTTTTATCTGAGGATAATGGGATGCATATTCTTGTGCTAATTCCCATGTACCATCATTTGAGGCATCATCACTAACAATAACCTCATGCTCAAAGGGTATTGACTGGGCAAGAATACTGTCAAGACAACGCCTAAGTTGTTCCTTTTGATTGTGGGATATTACTATTATGGATAAAAGCACTAATAACTATGGTTTATAATTTCTCAGAATTATATATATCTGATAAACTAAAGTGTCAAATTAAGAACCTTCTCGATGATGGGGGCCATGTCGTAGTACTTGTATTCGGCGAGGCGGCCGCCGAAGAGGACAGCCCCTCCCCTGCCCTCCCCAATAGGAAGGGAGCTAAGATCCTCTGGAAACATAACACCTTCTTGGTGAGCTAACTTTCGGTAGGCTTCCACCAAAGCATTATTAGAGTCGTTGTTCACGGGGTAGTAAGACTCCATGCCGTCTTTGTACCCGGTGCTGTACTCTTCGCTGACTACGGTCTTGGGACAGTCGTAGACTTCCTGACCGAACATCTCGAAGTGCTTGTGCTCGATGACCCGGGTGTAGGGTTCATCATGACTGGTGTAGTTGACCACAGCGTTGCCTTGGTAGTTGGGGGTGTTCTCCACACGGGTCTTGAAGGAGACGGTGCGCCAATCGAGCTTTCCAAGACGATAGTCGAAATACTGGTCCAACAGACCTGTATATACGAGATTGCTGGCAATCTCTTTCCATGCTTCTTTTATAGAACGCGAATTACCGCAAATTGCTCGCAAATAATCATAAATTTCTTTTCCCACCGACCACGAATCAGACGAATCTAACGAATTGAAGAAATCCACACCCGTCAGGGTATCCACGCTTTCGAGGAGTCCATCGATGAGTTTGTTGTAGCCTCCGATGGGTATGCCTTGGTACTTGTCGTTGAAGTAGTTGTTGTCGAAGACAAGGCGGACGGGCAGGCGTTTGATGATGAAGGCAGGGAGCTCGGTGCACTTCCTACCCCACTGCTTCTCGGTGTATTCCTTGATCAATCTCTCGTAGATGTCCTTACCTATCAGCACTTGTGCCTGCTCTTCGAGTTTGCGGGGCTCAGTAACACCATCGGCCTTCATCTTGGCAATGGCTTCGGCTTTCTGCTCGTCGATCTTGGCTTGCGCCTCCTCGGGGGTGGTGACTCCCCACATCTGGTAGAAGGTGTTCATGTTGAAGGGCAGGTTGTAGAGCTTGCCCTTGTAGTTGGCCACGGGGGAGTTGGTGTAGCGGTTAAACTCAACGATGGAGTTCACGAAGTCCCACACTTGCTTGTTGGAGGTGTGGAATATATGGGCACCGTACTTGTGGACGTTAATGCCTTCGATGTTCTCGCAATAGACGTTACCGCCGAGGTGGGGGCGTTTGTCTATGACGAGACATTTCTTGCCTGCCTGACGTGCTTTGTAGGCGAAGGTAGCGCCGAAGAGGCCGGAGCCTACTATCAGATAATCGTATTTCTTATTCATATGAAATATAAGGCGCTAAAGCGCGTTCAAAAGGCCTATGGCCGTTCAAAAACTGCAAGCAGTGTTCAATGTTCAAACACACACAGAGTATTAGTTTTATCTCACTCGGAAAGCACGGAAAACACAGAAACGCATGAACCTTAATCTTATCTATACTAAACTTTCTTCCCTCCCAACAGATAATGGGATAGTGTAGGACTGAGGCGGATGATGTTGCCAATCACCATGGATAGGGCAATGACCATTGCGGCAATGGCCGTGGTGATGAAGAACTCGATGGTGGGGTTGGGGGTTATTGGTGAACCACTGACCCATCATGTCCAGACGGAATGGGAGGAGGAAATAGTGTATCATGTAGATGTCCAGGGTTCGCTTGCCTACATACTGCATGATGCGTCCGAGGGCTCGATCTTGGGAGAAAGAGCGCCGGTACTTATAAAAGAAGGCGAAGATGACCATGATGCTGACACTGCCGTAGATGAGGGATCGGATGGGCTGCCACAGAGTGTATGTGATCTTATCGGCAAAGAACACCATCAGGAAAAAGACGATGACGAAAGCGGCCATGATGATCGGGGTGTCAATCCATCGCTTTATTCCTTCCATGTGTTTCCTTATCAATACACCTACACAGAAGAAGATGTATAAACGCCATTTCTCCATGCCTAAATAGGAGAATAAGGTTGCACCGACTGCGGTTCGTTCAATCAGAACATGGGAGTAACTGAGGAGATATAGTATTGCTGCTACGGCAATGAGGCAGATGTCTTGTTGAGTGCTTCCTAGCTTTCGCGTTATCGTCCTTGTGAGGTAATAGAACAGGAAGAAAAGGAACAACTGAACAGTAAACCAGTACCTACTGGTAGAGACATGCCACAGGGGATTGTATGAATGATGGTCGTAGATACAGAACAGAAAGCAGAACACAACAGAGGGGATGATGAGCTGCACAAATTTCTTCTGAAGCTGCTTTCTTACTGTTTTTCCTGACCACTGGATGTCTTTCTTGTAAGCAACAAAACCACTAACAAAAAAGAATAAAACAAGGTAGAAGTTAAGAAGAATATGGTTAAATGAAACCACTCCTTCAGTATGATAGCCGTAACACCATATATGAGCATAAACTACGAGGTACATACAAAAGCCTCGTAATGCATCAATATATTCTATTCGTTTCGTTGGCATCATGATTTTTATGGAAACTAATCCCTCCTGAATAAATCACGAGTGTACACCTTGTTCTCCACATCGTCGAGAACAGCGTCGTAGCGGTTGGCGATGATGGCATCACTTTGGGCCTTGAACTGTTCTATGTCGTTGACGATGCGGCTACCGAAGAAAGTGGTGCCGTCTTGAAGGCTGGGCTCATAGATAATGACGGTGGCGCCCTTGGCCTTGATGCGCTTCATGACTCCCTGGATGCTGCTCTGACGGAAATTGTCGGAGTTGGCCTTCATGGTGAGGCGGAAGACACCGACGGTGACGTCTTTCTCTGATTCCATCGCATAGCGGCTGCCTGTGGTATAGTCGTAATAACCAGCTTTCTTCAGCACCTGGTCGGCGATGAAGTCCTTACGAGTGCGGTTGCTCTCTACGATGGCGGTCATCATCTGCTGGGGAACCTGATTGTAGTTGGCTAGGAGCTGCTTAGTGTCCTTGGGAAGACAATAGCCGCCATAGCCGAAGGAGGGGTTGTTATAATGGGTGCCTATTCGGGGATCAAGACCAATGCCTTGAATGATGGCTTGCGAATCGAGTCCTTTGACCTCAGCATACGTGTCGAGTTCGTTGAAATAGCTAACGCGAAGGGCGAGGTAAGTATTGGCGAAGAGCTTCACGGCCTCAGCTTCTTTCATGCCCATGAAAAGAGTGGGAATGTCTTCTTTGATAGCACCTTCAACGAGGAGACTAGCAAATGTATGGGCATATTCCTCTGCCTTGGGGTTGCCAAAAGCGTTGATGGCGGCATTCTCTTCGGTGAATTCCTGACTGTCTATGATTTTGGGATAGCCAACGATGATGCGACTGGGATAGAGGTTGTCGTAGAGGGCCTTGCTCTCGCGAAGGAACTCCGGTGAGAAGAGTAAGTTGAACTTCTTGTCGCGCAATTCGGGTGTGCTGGCGAATTTCAGAGCGTAGCGTACATAAAGGTTGCGGCAGTAACCTACGGGGATGGTACTCTTGATGACCATCACGGCATTGGGATTGACGGAGAGGACGAGATCGATAACGTCTTCGATGTGATGGGTATCGAAGAAGTTTTTGATAGGGTCGTAATTGGTGGGTGCGGCGATGACGACGAAATCGGCGTCTTTATATGCCGACGCTCCATCGAGAGTGGCCCTGAGATTCAGGTCTTTCTCTGCCAAATACTTTTCGATGTAGTCATCCTGAATGGGGGATTTTCGCTGATTGATCAGGTCCACCTTCTCAGGGATGACATCAACTGCCACAACTTCATTGTGTTGTGACAACAAGGTTGCGATGGACATACCAACGTAACCTGTTCCTGCTACTGCTATTTTCATTTTAAATAAATGTTGTCTGGAAACGAATCGGATAAGCACATACTTCTTTTCCCACATTAAATGGAATGCAGGTGGTACATGACATTTCAATTCGCTTCCGCTTAGGAGTTCACGCTAAAGGAGAACTCGCAGAGGTATTGAATGTTAATAATAAAACTGTCGACGGGTGGGCGTAACGAGACCACCGAGAGTATTGATTACTCACGGTGAAATGGAGATTTATTATCCTTAAACTTGTATATCATGATATAGGGTGAGTGCACCATTCCCGTCTATAGTCGAAATTTCGTTGCAAAAGTAGTGTTTTTTAGCGATATTGCCAAATAATTTGGCTAAAAAAGAAGCAAACAGAGGGTTTTTATCGTGCTTTATTCTTCATGCACACATACAAAGGCTTTATTCTTATGAATAACATACGCATAAAATGCTTTGATCTTAATGCATCATGCATAATAGTTTTGTTAAAAATGAGATGATATCTAGACGATAAAACGGGGTAATTGTTAAAAAGAGGGATAAAAAAGGAAAAAGATAGTTCAATATAACATAAAATAGAGAAAAATGTTTATATTTGCACTCGTAATTAAAGATTGAATGGATTATGAGCAAGATGACTATGGGTACAAAGATGCCTCGCAAGCTTGAACAAAAGATGCAAACGGTGGGCGAACAGATTAAACTGGCTCGGCTCCGCCGAAACTTGAGTATTGCACAAGTTGCTGAGAGGGCAACTTGTTCGCCTATGACCATAGCTCGAATAGAAAAGGGAACACCAACTGTGGCAATAGGCATCTATCTTCGCGTGCTGTATGCTTTACAATTAGATGATGATATCCTACTCCTTGCCCAAAAGGACGAGATGGGGAGAGCATTGCAAGACCTAAGCTTGAAACACCGTGAACGTGCTTCGAAGAAGCCATAGAAAAGTCATAATGTTGAGATAAAAAGGTCATAAACAATGTATTTAACCCAAATCGGTCGTTAGGCCGAAGATTGATTACTTTTCTGATGTTTCAGTCTATTCATTTCATCTCGGCATTTCTTTTGGCATTTTGTTATCTATATCTCGACGTAGCCCGCTACACCTTCGATATCGATGCAACCAAACTGCTCAAAACAAATACAAATCTAACATAAATCCTAACGACCTATTTGGGTTAAATTATGAGAGGCGACGGAAGTTTTGGCCAACCAGTTTGACCGTCATTTCCAACCAAACGCGTAGAACCCATTCTCTAAAATGAGTAAATCGGGCCGTTTTACCCGTCAATCCAAGTCTCCAAGCACCACAAAAAGCACATAAACAACACATTTCTCGATGCTTCAGGACAAAAAGGGAGAAAATGATAAATAAAGAGCAAGAAAATACCATATTGTTTGGTGGAATTGTGCTATCTTTGCACCAATAAACCTCAAGTAAACATGATACTACCTAATAACAGTATACCGCGAGGACTTTATAATAACTAATAAGATAAAAACCTAAAATTATGAGTATGAACTTTAGAAAGACAGCGTTGCTCATCGGCGCCTGTTCGTTCTTAGGCCTATGCTATTCGCCTCAGGCGAAGGCAGATACCGGCGTTGCCAACGTGCAGTCGGTGCAACAGGAACGGAAGGTGACGGGTGTCGTCAGCGATGCAATGGGTCCGGTCATCGGAGCCACAGTCATGGAGAAGGGCACCAGCAACGGTGTGGTCACCGACATGGACGGCAACTTCTCTATCACGGTGAAGCCCGGGGCTACGCTCCAGATTTCGTATGTGGGCTACGTGACTCGCGAAGTGAAAGTGGGCAACTCGTCCACACTGAGCATCACGCTCGAAGAAGACAACACAAGCCTCGACGAGGTGGTTGTTGTGGGTTATGGAACAATGAAGAAGAGCGACATCTCGGGCGCCTCAGTCTCCATGGGTGAGTCGGCCGTGAAAGGCTCTATCATTACCTCTCTCGACCAGTCGCTACAAGGCCGCGCCGCCGGTGTGACCGCCGTTTCTACGTCGGGTGCCCCGGGCAGTAGCTCGGCCATCCGCGTGCGTGGTACCGCCACCATCAACGCCAATGCCGAACCGCTTTACGTCATCGACGGTGTCATCGTGCAGAGCGGTGGCGCCACGGGCTACTCCTATGGTTTGGGCGACGCGCTGGGTAACGGCTCGGTGTCTACCATCTCGCCCCTGTCGACCATCGACCCCGCCGACATCGTTTCGATGGAAATCCTGAAAGACGCCTCCGCCACCGCCATCTACGGTGCTCAGGGCGCCAACGGTGTAGTGCTCATCACCACCAAGCACGGTAAGGAAGGCAGCGCCAAATTCTCGTACAACGGCATGGTGGCCATGAACCGCCAGCAGAAGCGACTCGACCTGCTGAACCTGCGCGAATACGCCGACTACTACAACGGATTCGTGGCTCAGGGCGAAGTGCTCAACCCCAGCGCCTCGATGAGCGACCCGAGCATTCTGGGCAAGGGTACCAACTGGCAGGACGCCATCTTCCAGACCGCCCTCCAGCACTCGCATCAGGTGAACGTCTCGGGTGGTACCGACAAGGTGCAATACTACGTGTCGGGCGGCTACATGAACCAGGAAGGAACCATCATCGGTTCGGAGTTCGAACGTCTGAACTTCCGCGCCAACCTCGACGCCCAGCTCAAGAACTGGCTGAAGATGGGCGCCAGCGTCAGCTTCTCCAACACCAACGACGACCTGAAGCTGGCCGACGGTGAAGAGGGTATCATCAACTACTCGCTCACCACCACGCCCAACATCCCCATCTACGACGTGAACGGCAACTACTCGTCGGTATCCTCAGAAGGCTCTACCAACCCGAACCCCATCGCCATCGCGAAGATGAAGGACATCCTGCTGAACCGTCAGAAGCTGAACGGTAACCTGTTCTTCGAGGTGACACCGCTGAAGCACATCGTGTGGCACACCGAAGTGGGCTTCGACCTGAACTGGAGCAAGGGTGAGACCTTCCAGCCCACCGTTGAGCTGCCCCACTACTACGTGACCAAGAACGAGAGCTCCATCCAGAAGAACAGCTCTACGTTCCTTCAGTTCAAGAACTACATCACCTATAGCAACATGTTCGGCAAGCACAACGTGACCGCCATGTTCGGACAAGAGTGCTGGGAATCTAAATACGACTATATACAGGTGGCCGGCAAGGGTCTCCCCTCGAACGACGTACACAACCCGTCGCTGGGTGCCGACGTGCCGACCATCGGAAGCGGCTTCGGCTCTTCGTCGATGGCATCGTTCTTCACCCGATGGACCTATAGCTACGATAGCCGCTACAATGCCACCTACACCTACCGCTACGACGGTTCGTCGAACTTCGGTCCCGACAACCGCTGGGCAGGCTTCCACTCGCTGGCTGCCTCGTGGCGTTTCAACAACGAGAAGTTCTTCAAACCGCTCGAGAACATCGTCAGCAACGGTAAGTTGCGCGTCGGCTGGGGACAGACCGGTAACGCCAGCATCGGTGGCTACAAGTGGGGCGTCAGCCTCTCGGTCATGACGTCCGACCTGGGCAAGGGCTATCGTCCGCTGAACATCGCCAACTCCGGCATCAAGTGGGAGAGCCAGGAGCAATGGAACGTCGGTCTCGACCTCGGCTTCCTCCGCGACCGCATCAACCTCGTTGTCGACTGGTATCGCAAAGAATCGAAAGACATGCTGATGGAGCTGAAGCTCCCCTCGACCATGGGTACCTCGGGCAACGGCTCGTCGAAGTTGCAGGCCCCGTGGGGTAACTACGGTACGATTCGCAACACGGGTGTGGAGATGACGCTCTCCACCCATCCGCTCATCGGCAGCTTCGAGTGGGATAGCGAGTTCCAGATCTCGTTCAACAAGAACAAACTGGTGGCCCTGAGCGGCAACAGTGCCAGCGACGTGCCTCTGCCTGGCTATGGTCAGTGGAGCGACTTGGTGAGCCTCACTCAGGTGGGCGAGAGCCTCTATTCGTTCTATGGCTACGTCACCGACGGCATCTACCAGAACCTCGAAGATATCGAGACATCGCCAAAACCCGTGCACTATCCCAGCAATGGCGTCTACGCCAAGGCCAGCACCGTATGGGTGGGCGACATCAAATACAAGGACCTGAACGGCGACGGCATCATCGACGAGAACGACCGCACCAATATCGGCTCGCCGCTGCCCAAGTTCACCTTCGGTTTCAACAACACATTCCGCTACAAGAACTTCGACCTCACCATCTTCATCAATGGTTCGTATGGCAACAAGGTGGGCAACTACAACAAGATGAAGCTCACCCACATGAACTCATCGTGGACCAACCAGCTGAAGGACGTGATCGACCGCACCATCCTGGAGCCCATCGACGCCTCGAAGGACTACTCGGCAGGCGTTGATCGCGGCGACGGAATGCTCGTCTACAACTGGTACGACGACATCACCAACATCCGCGTGAAGAACCCCGGTGCCAGCCTGCCGCGCCTCACTCTGGGCGACCCGAACGACAACGACCGATGGAGCGACCGCTACATTGAGGACGGCTCGTACATCCGACTGAAGAACATCTCGCTGGGCTACACGTTCCCCAAGCAGATGGTTCGCAAATGGGGCATCGAGTCGCTACGCATCTACACCAACATCCAGAACCTGCTCACCATCACCGGCTACGACGGCTACGATCCTGAAATCGGTAGCAGCACTCAGTCGGCCAACGTGCTCGGACTGGACAACGGACGCTATCCTTCGCCAACGACCTGCTCGTTCGGCCTGAACATTTCATTCTAAGTCTGACACCTATATATAAAGATGAACATTATGAAACTATCCAATATCAAATATCTGGCAGTTGCCTCGATGCTCGCCCTGACGGCAACATCGTGCGACGACTATCTGGACAAGCCAACGGAAGACAGCTATGTGGCCGACGGCTATTACAAGACCGACGCCCAGTGTCTGGCAGGAACCGCCTATCTCTATAACTCACCTTGGTACGACTTCCAGCGCGGATTCATCAAGGTGGCTGAGGTGTTCTCGGGCAACTACTACTGGGGCAGTTCTCCCTACTTGACGTTCACGCTGAACGGTTCCGACCCCGACCTGGTGAACATGTCGTACTCTTTGTGGTCGGTCATCGCCCACACCAACACCGTATATCAGTACATCAAGGACAGCTCCGTATCGGAGGCCGTGCGCAATCAGTGCATGGGCGAATGCCTCACTTGGAAGGCTATGGCCTACTTCTTCCTCGTACGCTCGTTCGGCGAAGTGCCCATCGTGCACGACAATACGGAAGAACTGGCCAAGGGAAGCTATAGCACCACACCCAAGGTGAAGCGCGAAGACGTCTACGAATACATCATCATGACGCTGGAGAAGGCTATGGAAGTGCTGCCGAAGTCGCCACTCGAGGCTGGCCGCATCGACTACTACTGCGCCGAAGGTCTGCTCGCAAAGGTCTATCTGACAAAGGCCGGCGTGAAAGGTTCGCTCAATAGCGAAGACCTGGCAAAATCGGCAAAGTATGCCAAGGACGTCATCGACAACTCCGGACGCCACCTTCTGCCCAACTACAGCGATGTGTTCCGCCTGAAGAACAACAAGAGCGAGGAAAGCCTCATCGCCTTCCGCTGGAGCTGTATCAACGGTGAATGGACCGCACAGAACACGTTGCAGAGCGACCTCTTCGCCAACGGATTCGACGAGTTTGGCGACCTCTGGGGCGGATGGAATGGCATCTCGGTAGACCTGCAGGAAGCTTTCGGTGTGAAACTTCTCGAGCAGACGCCCGACACTTGGATGAATGCCGTCGACACACGCCTGAAGGCCACCATGATGCTGCCCGGATTCAAGTACGACTATTTCTGGACAGACAGAGACATGGGCAACGGACAGAAGGGCTTCGACTACCTGAAGTTCATGTTCGACGAACAATACAACCCATCGGTAACCGTGCAGGACGGACAGATCATCTGTCAGTCGGCAACAGGTTCCAACACCGTGAAGCACCTCTATGGCGACGATGCCGACCACGTTGCTGGCACTGGCCACAACGCTGATCGCATGTCGTATAGCCTGGCTACTCACATTCTGCGCCTCTCCGACGTCTACCTCGTCTATGCTGAGGCCATGCTCGGAGCCAATCGCGCCACATCGTCAGACGCCAGCGTCATCGATGCTTTCTACACCGTGCGCCATCGCGCCATTCCCAGTGCACCGCGCCCAACGTCGGTTTCTTGGGACGACATCTGGAAGGAGCGCCGTCTGGAGCTGGCCATGGAAGGCGACCGCTGGTACGACTACGTACGCGTTTCCTACTACGACTCAGACTTCTGCGTCAACGAACTGGTCAACCAGAAGCGCAATGCCATGTGGGGCCTGAGCGAACTCTACCGCACCTACTATCAGACAGGCGTCTGGAATGTAACCTCAAGCATGCAATATGACAACCAGACCGCTGCACCTACCGTCACCTCGCTCATGAAGAACGATCCCGACACTGGTAAGAAGTACTTCTTCATGCCGTTCCCGACGGAAGACGTCATCTTCAACCCGAACCTCGGATCGTCCGTCGATGGCGTGCATGTCGACGTGCGCGAGACTTACAGTTATTAAACCATTCATCATTAACAGCACCAAAGTTATGAACAAATATATCAAGCAAATCATGGTCTTCGCGGGAGCATTGCTCACCGTGTTCCTGACTTCGTGTGAGGATGAGCCCGACAAATACGAGGTGACCAGCGGAACACCCGTGGTCAACTACATCAGGTGTCTCAGCAGCGAAGTCACTAGCAACACGGACGATGAGGACACTAAGTATACCAACGGTGAGCTCGTGGAGAGCGCATATCCCTCGAGCACCCTCTGTCTGGTGGGCGAGAACCTGCGCAGCGTAGTGAAAATATTCTTCAACGACCTTGAAGCAAACCTCAACACCAGCTACATCACCGACAACACGCTCATCGTGAACGTACCGGGAAGCGTGCCCACAGAGGTAAGCGACAAGATGTATCTCATCACTTCCGACGACCAAACGGTCGAGGTAGACTTCAAAGTCATCATCTCGGCTCCTACGGTGGCCTCCATGTCGTGCGAGTATGCACCCGCAGGCTCTACGGCAACCATCTACGGCGGCTACATGATTGACGACCCGAACATCCCACTCACGGTGGCATTCAAGAATGCTGCCGGACAAGACCTGCTGGCCACCGACGTGAGTGTGGCTGCCGACTACTCTTCGGTATCGTTCACCGTTCCCGAAGGAGCCGTCGAAGGTCCCATCACCGTGACATCGGTCTATGGCGCCACACAGGCACCGTTCCGCTATATGGATACCAGAGGTCTGCTCTTCGACTTCGATGGAGCAACTGGTCTGACCAATCACGGTTGGCACGCCCGCGACGTACTCTCTGACGAGACTTCCATCACCGGAAACTTCGTGCAGCTGGGCAACGGAACGGCCAAACTGACGGAAGACGCCGGTTGGGACGACAGCAACTTCGCGTTCGAATACTGGTGCGGTTCGTGGGATTCGCCACAGAACGTCACCTCGGGCGACGGTATTGCACTGAACAACCTCGTAGACTTCTCCAACTATGAGAACATGGCACTGAAGTTCGAAATGTACATCCCGTCGGCTTCTCCCTGGATGGCTGGCGCCATGCAGATATGCTTCGAAGGCTACGATAAGGTGACCATCTCGGGCAACCCCATCGAAGACTACGGCGGAACGGTGGCCGGAGCCAATGCCTACGCCTTCAACAACGAGGCCAACGACCTCGGAAAGTTCGGCCGCGCAATGTATCGTCCCTGGACAACAACCGGCAGCTTCGACACAGGCGACCAGTGGATTACCGTTACCGTTCCACTCACCAGCTTCATCTACGACAAGGACGGTGGCGTCACCAGCAACACGCCGAAGCTCTCGGACTTCGCAAGTCTCACCATCTTCGTTCTTGGCGGCGGCATCACTGGTACCGAGTGCGCACCCATCATCAAGATCGACAACATACGTGCAGTACCTAACAAGTAAAAACGTAAAGACATGAAAAAGTATATCAATATATTCACACTGTTGGCTCTAGCCCTGATCTCGGGGCTTGCGCTGACGGCGTGCAGCGAAGACGATTTAGACACCAACCAATACGGTAGCGGTGTCAAACTGAACGCCTACGGTCCTAACCCCGTGATGCGCGGCGGACAGCTCAGATTCGTGGGCAGTAACCTCGACCAGATCTCGCAGGTGGTGATTCCTGGCGTAAGTCCCATCACCAGTATTGAAGTGGTAAAGGCAGGAACGCCAAGCGAAATCCGCATCACGGTGCCAAAGGATGGTCCTGAGGTGGGATATGTCACCCTCGTATCGCGCACCGACGGAGAACTGCGCACCGAGAGCGAACTCACCTATACCGAGGCCATCGAAGTGTCAGGCTTCTCGCCTGCTGCCGTCATGCCGGGCGATGTTGTCACCATCGAAGGCGACTACCTGAATCTCGTCCACATGATTGAATTCACCAGCGAACTGCAGGTAAGTGAGCAGGAATTCCTCTATCACGACCGATATAAGATAGAGGTGAAGGTTCCCGAAGACGCAAGAACAGGTAAGATTCGTCTGCTCGACATCGACCTTTCCACACTTGAGGATCCCACGGAAGACGTAACATACAACGTGATTGAAACCGAGGAAGCGCTCATCGTGGGCACACCCACCATCAGCGAGTTCTCATCGCCACGCGGCAAAGCTGGCGCACAAGGCACCATCACAGCCAAGCAGGGTGAGACCATCACCGTGACGGGCGACCACTTCAACCTCATCGGCTCCGTGAAGTTCGGCGACGAAGGCAACATCTTCGAGCTTTCAGACTTCACCGTGAGCGAAGACGGCAAGACACTGTCGTTCACGCTTCCCGCCGAAGCTCCCGACGGCAGCATCAATCTGGTGTGCCGCTCCGAGGTGGAAGTACCCGTTGGCACGCTCGTCACCGTAGCTCCTTCCAGCTGTGTGGCAGAACCCTCGCCAGTCAAAGCCGGACAGCCGCTCACCATCAGCGGACAGGATATGGACGTCGTGACATCTGTCGAGATGCCTAACGTGATCGACCCCATCGCCATTCAGGTGGCTGCCGACAAGGTGATTGTCAACGCAGTTCCCGAATTGGCACAAGAGGGTAACCTCACACTTCGCATGGCCAACGGCAAGGGCGTGGAAGT
>JAILAI010000243.1 GCA_024681705.1 Prevotella sp. | reverse complement strand
GGGGCATCCCGCCATCGGTGCCGTGCCTCATTTCGAGCAGCGCGACGACCAAGTGCAGATGCGGCCTCATTTCGACGCGCTGGGCCTGCCCGACGGCGACATCCATCACAACGGCGAACTGGTTCCCGGCTTCTCCGGCGGACCCGTCCTCATGCGTACGGGCCGCAACGAATGGCGCGTGGTGGGCATCGTCTCGGTGGTGGACAGGCAGGAGCAGACGCGCAAATATTCCGTTCCCATCACCGAAATAGACCGAATGAAAGGAGCCAAGCCATGAACAAATCCCCGATAGAAAAGTCTTCTGGTCACACGCCGATGCCGCCCTCGGCCGAGGGACCCATCAGTCAGCTGGCCGGCTATTGTCAACCCGCAGCGGCCTGGCGGTTGCTTTCCACGCTTCCACGCCAGATGCGCGAACTGAAGTGCTACGTCGTGACGCCCGCCAACGTGCTCATCGACGACGACGGCTTCGTGTTCCATCCGCTCCAGAACTACGAGACGGGCTCGCCCTTCTGTCCGCCCGAGGTGGTGAGTGGAGCGAAGCCCGACGAGCAGAGCGGCGTCTGGTCACTGGCGGCCACCATCTTCCAGCTGGTCATGGGGCGGATGATGATGAACAATCGCGGCGGACAGGTACAACGGCCACGCTCGAAGGTGCCCTTCATGCGGTCACACGACGACTGGGCGCCCCTCAGTCTACTGGTGCAACGCTGTCTGCATTATCAGCCTTCGATGCGGCCATCGCTCGCCGACATCGAAGCCCTCGCCCGCCAACAATACGACTATTGGCGGCAACGCGAATCGCAACCGCCTGCTCCGAAAGCCACCACCGATGCGACTGCCAACCGCCTACCCGACAGCGAGTTGTGGCCCGAAGAGATGAGGAGCACCCGTGGCCTGATGGCATAGCGCCAGAAAGCCAAGAACACTCAGGGAAACCAGTCATCCTATCAACCCCGAAAACAATGAGAACATACCTTAGAAGAATAGCCGCCCTCGTCCTCCTGCTCGCCACATTTTGCGTAGCACAGGCGCAGAACACGATTGCCGACACCGAACTGAAACAGCTCGTCGACATCGTGAAACGCCTTCGCACCCCATCGGAAGCCCAGCAGAAGAAGGCGTACGAAGCCGCCATCAAGCCTCTGGCCGACGACACTCGGTGGACACCGATGAACGAACTACGCGACGAGAACGGCGCCGAATGCCGACCCGCCGACAAAACCGTGAAACGCTTCCGGCTGAACACCTTGCTCAACAAAGCCGAACGGCGCCGCAACGGACTCTCCACTTCGACCGACAACTTCCTGAACGGGCAAGACGAGGCCTACAACTACTCGCTCTACGAAAAAAGCATCAAGGCCGGCAACAACCACACCGCACGCTACCGTTTTCATGGACGGCAAGGCCAGCAGACCTTCGTCTTCGTTCCCTTCGCACAGTCGGGGACTGACTTCAGCGTCAAACTGATGTGGAAGGACAAGGCCATCGGCACCACAACCCGACAAAACGACGGTACGCTGGTGCTCACCACCAAGGAGCGCATCGGAAAGGACGACACGCTGACGCTCGAAATCAGCAACAACGGATCGGCACCAATCTCGCTCGTCATTCTCAATCACAACACCCGCAAATAACGTCATGAACGCCCTCAAAACCTGTTTCACCCTCGTCTGTCTGGCATTGTCGCTGACGCAAAGCAGTGCTCAGTCGGCATGGAAAGGTCTGGCAGAAAGTCCGCAGGCGAAAGCCCTGTGGAATCAGGCCATCGACATGCACGAACGGGGAAACTACGTTCAGGGCGCACGGTTGTTGCAACAGCTGCGCGAACACGTCGATTCACTCTGCGCCAAGCAAGGCATCGACCCTGCACAACTGCCCGACGCGGCCTTCCGCGACTACGAGAAAACCGTCAGGAGCGAGGGCAACGAATGGGTGATGCTTAGTCATCCGGGGAAGATTGGCGCCGCGGCCGACCGACTCGACACACTGATTAGTCGTCGCGAGCGTCTCGGACTGAAGGGCGATTTCGACAGATGGCGACAAGGCGTGCTGAAACTACGCGGCGACCAGATGGCCGAACGCTCCGACAACGACGACGAGGCCTTCGAACAGGCTTGCCAACTCTACAGCAAGTGTCTCGACAACTACCGACAACACGACTGGTCGGAAGGTTTCCAAGACACGCTGAACATCCATATCAGTTGGGCCCAGCTATGCTACCGACGCCAACAATATGCCGACGCGCTGAGCCACATGGAGGCCGTGATGGACGGCTATCGCGACATGGACCTGACCGACGAATACCTCGACCGACAAGCCGACTTGGCCATGTGCATGGCCCGCAACGGGCGCGCTGACGAGGCCATTGAACTCATCGACGAGGCCATCGAGAACTACGAAAACACGCAAAGCCATCGCTACGGCGAACTGCTTCGGAAGAAGGCGAAAATCATGCTGCTCTGTCAACAAGGACAGAATGATATCGCCGTTGCCCAACTCTACCGCGACTACTTCGGTCGTCAGCGCGACTATGCGTGCCAGAATTTCGGTCAGATGACGAGCGAGGAGCGTGCACTCTACTGGCTCCGTCTGCGTCCTTTCGTGGCAGACTGCTACCGTTTGGAAGGCGCTAACCCTGCCCTGCTCTACGACGTAACCCTGTTCGCAAAGGGACTCTTGCTACAGCTGCAGACCCATGAGGCAGCCGACGGAACGGCCTCTAAAGATGGTCTCGCGTCGCTCAGCTACACCTGGCGCGACATCCAGTCACGACTAAAAGGGCAACAGGCGGCAGTGGAGTTTGTGCAATACGACATGGAAGACGGTCAGCACATGGCGGCAATCGTGTTGGAAAAGAGCGGCCTGCCGCGCTGGGTTGCGATGTCGAGTCCATCGGACGTCATGAACCTGCGCGTCGGTGTAGGCATTGGAAAGTCGGTGGAACAGATGCTGACGACCGACAATGCGAATGCGAAAAACGTGCTCTTCAACAACGCTAAATTGCGGCAGACACTATGGACCAGCGACCTGCTCGAAGCCCTGAAGAACGACACTACCATCTATTTCTCGCCCGATGGCTACCAGCATCTCATGCCTATTGAATACCTGCAGCCCGAAGAAGCTCCACATAAACACCTATGGCGGCTGACCAGCACACGCAGACTGATGGAGCCGCGACGACCGGTCAGCATCGAGGCGATGCTTATCTACGGCGGCATAGTCTATGATGAGGAAGCCGACAACGAGCATCCGGGTAACGACAGTGTGACCTACGACTATGTGTACAACCGCGGAAACGGCAGCCTCGACCCAGTGAACTTCCTCGATTGGTCGGTCACCGAGACACAACAAATCTACGAACTTCGTCATTGCGAGAAAGACCGTCTGCTCACGGGTGTCGACGCTACCGAGCAGTCGTTTGTGGAACAGGCAGGCCGTTTCGATGCCGTCTTCTTCTCCACCCACGGCGAGTTCAGTGCTGCCAACGTGGCGCAAGGCAGCGATCTGAAACCTTGTCTGACCGACGAATCGCTCTCGCAAGCCTTCCTCTATATGGCCGGATGCGAAGTGGCTGTGGGCGATGGTCGCCATCGCGACCACTCAATGCGCGAAGGACTTCTGTCGGCACGCGAACTGGGCAGCACCGACCTTTCGCACGTAAAACTACTGATTACCTCTGCTTGCCAGACGGGATTGGGTTTCCTCACCAGCGAGGGCGTCTACGGACTACAGCGCGGTATCAAGAATGCTGGTGTGGGAAATATGGTGCTAAGTCTGTGGAGTGTGGCCGATGTGTCCACCATTCAGCTATTTGTTCCGTTGTTCCAAAACCTTCAGGCTGGCATGACACTACGCTCGGCTTTCGAGAAAGCGCAGCATCAGATGGCCACATTGACCGATGAAAACGGCGAAAATCAGTTCTCTGCGCCTTATTACAACTACCCCTTTATCCTCATCGATGCATTGGAATAACCCAGACCAAGGCATCAGAAAGAGAATTTCTGCTTATTTTTCCTACGGGATGCAAGAGTGATCCCGACGCTTGTGGCGACCAAGATGGTCGGCCTTTTGCATCCGTCTTATGACTTCCGCATTTCAAAACTGGCGCAATGCACTAAAAAAATCTAGAAAAAATCAATCGAAAACGGCAGTTTCGACAAGTTTTTTCTAGATTTTTTTCAGCATAACACCGAAACCATCTTGATGAAACAGATGGTTTTCATTCGATGAAATGGCGTTTTTTCTATCTCTGGCGGTCGCAAATGGACCGTGAGGCCGATGCCTCTACGATGGCAGATTACTCTTCTGAGAAGTCTTCCTTGCCAACGCCGCAGAGCGGGCATACCCAATCTTCGGGCAGATCTTCGAATGCTGTTCCGGGCTCGATGCCATTGTCGGGATCGCCTACTTCGGGGTCATAAACATAACCGCAAACGTCGCAGATGTACTTTTTCATAATCTTGTTCTCCTGTTTTTTATAGGGTTAATAAATAAAATGTCTGTTTGTTGGCTCTCGGCCCACGGATTATCGGGGCAGGAACGACTCCAGCTTGGCCACCACCTGCTGGGGTTCGATGGATGTCAGGCAGGCATAATCGCCCCGCAAGCACGGTTTGTTGCCGAAGACGCTACACGGCCGGCAGGGCATCTCGACGCCCAAGGCACGGTCGAGGGGCTGGTTGAAGCCCATGAATCCGGCGTATGGATGGGTGGCTCCCCAGATGCTCACCACGGGGATTCCCGTCAGCGAGGCCATGTGCATGTTTCCACTATCCATGGAAAGCATCACGTTGAGATGGCTCATCAGCACCAGTTCGTTGCGCATGCCGTCCAACTGCTGCGATGCACTGATGCAGGCGGGATAGCGCTGACACCACTCTGCAAACACCTGGAACTCGTCGTCGCCTCCGCCGAACAAGAATATACGGCTGTTGGGATGACGCTCGGTGAGCTGGGCAATGACCTTCTCCATGCGGTCGAGCGGATAGACTTTGCCCTCATGAGCGGCAAAAGGAGCGATGCCAATCCACGACTCGCCCTCGGCCTTCTGCCGAAATGCCTCGGGCAAAGTGCTCAGGTCGCCACCACCCGACGGGAAGATGCTCTGGAAATCGATGGTGACAGGATAGCCCAGACGCTCGAACACGTCGAGATAGTTCTGGAACGACGTGGGCTGCTGTTTCATCTGCTTGTCGTGCGAACGCGCCAACATACGCTTGCCCTTGCGGTGCTTATTGATGTGGGCCACGCGGTAACGACCCAGATTGAACCGCAACCGCAGGTACTCAGAGCGCAGCACATTGTGCAGGTCGGCCACAGCCGTGAAGCGCTTGGCCGTGAGTCGTCGGTAGAGCGCATTGAGTCCTCGCACACCGTGATACTCCTTCCTCACGTCGGCTTCCATGAATCCCACGTTGGGAGCGAGCCCTTCGAAGAAAGGACGCGCGAACGGACGGCTCAGCACGGTGATGCGCACGTGGGGATATTGCTTGGCAAGCGATGCTACCACGGGCACCGCCATCGCTACGTCGCCGAGGGCCGAAAAGCGGATGATGAGGATGTGTTCGGTCTTCATGATTGCAGTTTGGGAAGCCGTAGGATGCTGTTACTTCAGCTCTTTGCGACTCCTTTTCTGGATTCTTCGCGCACCTTACTTCCCCTTGGCGTAGAGCACCGGGTTGGTAGACGGGTCGTTATACATCTTCATCTGGCGATACACCTTCATGTATTTACGGCCGGCCTCGATGTCTTCTAGCAACTGGTCGATGGCCGTAGAGAGGTCTACCTGCTGCTCGAGAAGCACGTTTAGCTTCTGCTGGCAACGCTCACGATGGTCGGGAGAGGCCTCGGGACGGGTAGCCTGTTCACGCATGTGGTAGATCTTCAGGGCGAGGATGCTCAGGCGATCCACCGCCCAAGCCGGACTCTCGGTGTTGAGACGGGCCTCTGGAAGCGGCTTCACCTCGCTATAGAGCTGGCGGAAGTAGCTGTCGATCTGCTCAACCAGGTCGGTGCGGTCTTGGTTCGACTTGTCGATGCGACGCTTCAGCACGAGTGCTTCGGCGGGATTGATCGCAGGGTCGCGGATGATATCCTCGAAGTGCCATTGCACGGTGTCGATCCAGCATTTCAGGTAGAGGCGGTTCTCAATGGTTCCCTCTTCGAAGGGGTTCTGTATAGGTGTGTCGATGTCATCCTTGACATGATAGTCGCAGATGGCCTTATTGAAGATTTCGTTTGCGTGCTCTGTAAATGTCATGTTTTCTCTGGTGTTTTTTGATTATTTGCGCAAATATAGGCAATTATTTTGAATTGACAAACGTTTTAGGTTTTTTTATGTGTATTTGCAGGTCGGACACTCTTCGCCCTCGCGGCGGTTTTCGTGCGCTTTAGCGCTGACAAACCACGACTCGAATGGCGACGAGCATCCCTCTCTACGACGGATTTACTCCTCAAACACACAGGGCAGGGCCACCAACTGATACATCATGGTGCGGGCCATGCGCAGATGTCCCTGGTCGTTGGGATGGAGCAGGTCGCGCTCGTTGTGGCTATATTGCAGATGCTCGGGCAAAAGCGGATAGAGACCACTGACGGCATTGAGGTCGATGACGGGCACAGCCCAGATGTTGCCGGCCTGCTTTACACTCTCCACATAGGCCGAGAACCACTCGTGACACTGGTTTTGGTAGCCTTCATCGGGCTGGATATTCTTCTCGTTACCGTAGAAATAGGCACGGTGGATGGGCGTGATGAGCACAATCTGCTTGGTGGGATAGTGGCTCTTCATGTAGCGCAGGGCGTTGTTGATGCGGCCTCGATAGGTGCCTATGTCGTACGACGGCGTGCGATGACGGCGCAAAACGGTAGCGCGGGGAGCGTGTACAGCGGCCTCAACGCTGTCTTCGGTCTCGACAAACCACTCACCGATGGGAATGGCGGCGTTGTAGTCGTTGGTGCCGATGAACACCAAGATGGCGTCGACGTCCTGTCCGTGCTCCTCCATCAGCTTGTCGGTCTGGCGTGGAATATCGTTCCATTGCCGCCCGCTGATGGCATAGACGTAGGGCTCAATGCCGAGCCAGTCTTGCAAGAACTGCCACCATTTCTTCTTCGAACCGCTATTGCGCGGGTCGGTGATAGAGTCGCCGAAATAGGCCACACGACGTCCCTGCCAAGGATGTTGGAAAACTATTGCGGCAGACTTTTGCTGCACTTTCTGGCTCTTCTGAGCCCACACGGGAGCTGCGAAGACAAGGCATAGCATCCCAACGATGATTTGTTTCTTCATGTATCAAGTTTGTTTTAATAGTGCAAAAATACAAATTTTTTCCGATTCCACCGCCATTTCACGCTATTTTTTTCGCTATGTCTATCGGAACCAACATCAAAGACGCTGATGACCTCAAGGACTTTCAGGCCCCTTACGTCACATGGATAAAGATAAAGAAGGTTGAAACCCGTCTTAAAGGGAAAGGCCCGAGATGTAGCGGAAGGCTATAAGTTCTCCTAAAAGAAAGTTGAAACCCTCTAAATGTAAAGAACCCGAGAAGAAGCGGAACACAATTAGCTCTCCTCTTCCACCGCCGAAGCATCCTCGGAACCGTTCTTTAGCTTCTTCAGTTGCTGAGCAAAGGCGCTTGGTTTCTCGTTGAAGAGCTCGTAGAAATAGCGGGTGAAGATCTTCGGGTTGTTGAATCCCACCTGATAGGCGACCTGCGAGATGGGTTGCGTGGGGTCGTTCTCGATGAGCTGACGGGCGCGCTTCAGCCTCAACGTACGGATGAAGAGAATGGGCGTCTGGCCCGTGATGAACTGAAGTTTGCGGTTCAGACCCGTGCGATGGATGCCCATCTCGGCGGCCAACTGGTCTACGTTGAAGTCGGCATTGTGCATGTTCTCCGTCACAACATTGATGGCGCGCTCCAACAACTGCTGGTCGAGGGTGGTGATGGTGAGTTGTTGCGACGTCACGTCCGACTGGTTGGAGAAGCGATTGCGGGCGATGAGACGACGTTGCATCCACGAACTGATGCGCAGACGGAGGATTTCGATGTTGAAAGGCTTCGTGATGTAGTCGTTGGCGCCCATCTGCAAACCGAGCATCTCATCTTGCTCGAGTGCCTTCGCCGTGAGGAGAATGACAGGAATATGGCTGTAGTCCACATTGTTCTTGATGCGACGCGTGAGCTCCAAACCGTCCATCACCGGCATCATAATGTCGGTCACGATGACGTCGATGGGCTGTTCGTCGGCCAGCAAAGCGAGTGCTTCTTCACCATTGGTGGCCGTATATATATTATATGTGTCTGAAAGCGATGTCGACATAAAGTTCAGCAGGTCGGCATTGTCCTCCACAAGCAACAGGTTGGCGGCGCTGGTGGGTGGTTGCTGAGCGACGACGGAAGATCCGCTTTCAGGCTCCGTGCTCGGTTGTACGGGGCTGATGGACACGGCTGAAGGTGTCGGATCGGTGTTGATGGGTGCCGACGTAGCCACGAGTTTCAAGGGCATCACGATGTGAGCAACGGTGCCATGCGGCTGGTTGTTGCTCATAGTGATGGTGCCACCCATGAGTTCCACATAGAGTTTCACGATGTGCAGGCCGATGCCACTACTCTGGTGGTTGATGTTAAGGGTCTGCGAAGTGTAGAAACGCTCGAAGATATGGGGCAGGTCTTCGGCGGGAATACCAGCGCCGTTGTCGGCCACTTTAAGCTCCATTTCGGTGGTTGTATCGTCGGAATGCGCAAGGCAATCTACCGTGACGAAGCCTCCGTCGGGAGTGAATTTGAAAGAATTGGAGATCAAGTTGTTGAGCACGCGCAACAATTTCTCCTTGTCGAACTCGGCAAAGAGGCCTTCCTGTGGCACGTTGACCTTCAGATCGATGGAACGGGCGCGGGCCTGAGCCCTGAAGGCTTCGGCGACATCGCTCACCAGCAGGGCCACATCGTCGGTTACAAGATTGAGCTTGTTGTCGGTAGACTCCATGCGACGCATGTCGAGCAACTGGTTCACCATCCCCAGCAAGCGATGGGCGTTGCGCTGAACAATGGAGAGCGTGGAGAGCGTCTCGGCCTCGTTGCTACGGTTGCGGAAGCGATCGATGAGCTCTTCGATGGGCGCGATGATGAGCGTGAGCGGCGTGCGGAGGTCGTGACTCACGTTGGTATAGAAGTTCATCTTCATCTCGTTGAGCTTCTCGTCCTGTTCCTTCTGGCGCTCCACCTCGAGCAACCGCTGGGTGATGCGGCGCCTGTTGCGCACAATCAGGTAGATGCTCGAGGCAATGGCGGTGAGGAAGAACGCTATGATGGCATTGCCGAGAGGCGACTTCCAGAAAGGTTGTTTGATGTGGATGTGGAGCATGGTGTACTCCTGGTTGGCGTCGCCACGACCGGTTTCATAGCGCACGAGCAGCTCGTAGTCGCCGGGCCGCATGTTGGGCAACGTGATGGTATAGTTGTCCATCGGCACCCACCCGTCGGTATAGCCTTCCACGAAGTAGAGGAACTGCCCTTCGAACTCGCTATCGTAGCCGCGCGGAAGGCATTCCAGCACGATATCGTTCTCGTCGCTTTCCAACTCGATGTACTTCGCATAGATGACATCGGTGCTGGCGGGATGCTTTCCGCCCTTGGTCTCCACCGACGAGAGGAACGCTCCGTTGACTCTTATCTGCGTGATGATGGGCATCAGGAGTGAGACATTTTTCTTCGTGCGGTTCATCATATTATAGGGCGCGATGACGAGACATCCTCCGCTTGAACCGGCTATCAGCCTATCGTTGGGCGCGATGGCGAGGGCCCGGTCGTTGTAAAAGAAGGAACGGTTGTTGGTATAAAACACACGTGTGGTGGTGAACGTCGGCGACTTGCCGGTGGCATCCACCTTGATGCCCACCATGCCCTTGTCGGTGCTCACCCACATGTTGCCATTCTTGTCCTCACAGATGGCATGCGAGATGTAGCGACTCATATCTTCAATATGGATGGCCGTGCCGGTCTTCAGGTTGTAGACGAAGAGGGGCGAATGGTTCACATTGGAGATGAGCCACACCCATCCGCGACTATCGACATGAAGATCGCGGAAGCCTTTCTGCTGACTGGCCTTGTCGCCGAATACCGAAGTGGAGATAGGTTTCGACTTCAGCGTGCGCGCGTCTATTTCATATATATTAGTAGAGGTGGCGGTATACACCTTACCGCCGTCGCTACTCACCGATAGCTTCATGGGCCAGGGCGAGTCGGTCTCCACCAATGTGGCCTCTCCGGTCTGGCGATCGATGGCGTAGATGCCCTGACCGAGCAAAGCCGTGAAGATGCGACCGCCGGGAATGGGTTCCACAATGCAATAGGGCGACGACAAAGGCATCAGCACCCGACCGTCGGGAGCCACCAAACCACTACCGTAGACGCCTGTCCAGAGCTGACCCTTACTATCACTGAGCAGGGCCGTAACGGTGCTCTTCTCAAACTTATGCTCCAACACTTCTTGTTTGTTGTCGAGCGTCAGGCGGAACACGCCGTTGTCTTCGGTACCCACCCAGAAGCTTTTTCCACCCGCCTCGACGGCAACGCTGATGATGTCTTCAGACTGATACTGGTTGTCAGCTGTAGAAAGATGGTTGAAACTGATGTCGCGACCATAGGGGAAAGCGAGGCTCATTCCGCGCTTGTTGTAGCTGATGACGAGCATGCTCCGCTGATTGTCGAAACTGACGTTTTCAATATGGTTGCTCAGAAGTCCGTCGGTGTTGGGTGGTGCCTGTTGCATACGCGACATGTTCCCCTCTTTGTCGAACATGTAGAGACCATCGTTGCTCGTCGCCACACAGGTGCTACCGGCTGGTAGAGGAAGGATTGTCTTCATCAGTTTCACCTCGGGATAGTGGCGCCACTGATGCGTTGAGGGGTCCAAACGGTAAAGAGCGTTCATGTTGGCCACCCAGATGTCGCCACCTTCGCCGATAGAAAGGAACACTTCGTGACCAATCATGGGCTCGGGAGTTGCCGACAACAGCCGTATCTTCCATGTGAAAAGAGAAATGGCATAGAGCTTGTGGCGCGTGACGACATAGACGTCTTTGTCGGTGGCCTTCATCTTTTCGATGGGACCATCGGCGGCATTCAGTTGATAGCGGTGGGTCTGCGACGTCTTGAAATCGCGCATTGCCAACGCGTTTTGGTCGCCAATCCACACGCGACCTTGGTGATCGATGGTCACCTTCGAATGGACTCCACTGGGCAATTTATTGTCGCGAAGATAACCTTCTATGTCGGAAATAACCGTGTTGTGAGCCGCATCGTAGATGACATCCTGACCCGATTGCATCTGTAGCCAAAGGCGGCCAAGGTTGTCTTGCTCTATCTTATTGATGATTTCCTTGAGAACGTAACTACGATAATAGCTGAAAGGATAGTTACCCGAGAGCTGGGCAAAAGTGGTAAGACCATTGGATGTGCCGAGCCACACTACTCCGTCTGCATCGCGGAACGAGCAGAAAATTCCGTGCCCCTTGGTATTGAGATGCTCAAAGTGTAGCTTTGGCTGCGCCTTGGCGGCAAGCGCGGAAAGTATAACAAGTAGGATAGCTATTTGTTTCTTCACTAGCATTCTTATCCTTATTTATATTATGGTCGTTGCAAATATAGATAGTTTTTTTGATATGTCAATACTTTTTAGGAGAAAAAAACATCAATCTGATGAAAAATCTCGCATAAAATCGATGTGCACCCAAACAAAAACATGAAAATAGTTCAAAAATGTAATAATGACACATATAAAGGAAAAATTGCCAAATCGCATATTTGGGCCACACGACCAAGGGTATGATTTGAAGAAAAATAGGGAAACGTTTGATGAAATGGCACTTTTTCTATACCAAAACTCTTGCACGATTCCACTGATTATCCTATCTTTGCAATGCGAAAACGCTTTTTAGCGTGGAGGCTCTGGATTAGGTTATTGACCAAGTATAAATATATAGGATGTATTGTAATCACGAGTGTGTGAAGCAAACGCGTCCGCGAAGTTGAGGACTGAGGACCCTGTTTGTAGTTTTTGTTTGAAATTGGTAAGATAGTCCGAATGAAGATTCTGGCCAGAACAATTCGGAAAGAATTGAAGAAAATTGAACTACGACAATATGTGTAAATATAATGCGCGAAAAAAATAGATCGTATCAGAATGCTGGAAGTCCATTTACAAGATTTAAGGCTTAAAATACAGCTTCTTACAATTAACTTAAAAGGGAAATGATTAGATATTATGAGTTTATTTATATAATAAAGAATAAAACTTCATTAAATAAGGAATTAGCATTCTTATACTAGATTTTAAATGGAACTCTCCGAGAGGAAAGTTCCATTTTTTGT
>JAILAI010000233.1 GCA_024681705.1 Prevotella sp. | reverse complement strand
GAGCGTAAGCGTGACGGTACCTTCACGACCGGGTTGGATGGTTGTCGGCGAAACCGTTGCCGTGAGATAATCGGGCAGGTGCATCACCGTCGGGTTCACCGCCTTCGTACTGGTGTTCTTGATATGAATCTTCTGCATGGGACGCTCGCCTCTGTTCACATCGTCGAACTCTACGTTGTCCATATCAGACGAAACGTCGCCCAAAGTGAACGGATAAGTGCCCGAGAAATCGACCACTTCGTCCACCACGACACCTCGAATGCTAAGATAGAAAGGCTTGTCGGAAGCGTTGCTATAGAGCGCGATGTCCTTCATGAAATGACCCAGTTGTTGTGCATCGTAAGTGGCCGTGATGGTAAAGGTCTCACCAGGCTGAATGGGGATGCGCGGGAACTGGGCCTTCGTACAACCACAACTGGTGTGCACCTCGTTCAGCACCAGCGGATTGGTGCCCGTGTTCTTCAGTTCGAAAGTGGCTGTCGATGGAGTTTCGTAGACGATGTTTCCCAAGTCGATTACCTCATGTTCGGTGGCAATCGTCTGCGCCTTGGTGATAGTGGCTGCCATCACCAAGGCTGATAGTATCATAGTTTTCTTCATAATCATTATTTCTCGATAGTAAGAGTGAGCGACGCAGCTCGTGCCGAATACTCAGGACTATAGGCACATTGCACGGTGCATGTTCCCGTTTCATACTGACCTTCACGGTCGATGTAATACTCTGTCTCGACGATGTGGGTTCCCTTTCTCATCATGTCGAAGTAATAGTTCGTGGAATTGTCCTTCGGAGCGATGTAGTAGCCCCAATGATATCCGCTCAGCTGATTGATGGGTTCCATGCAAGCTGCTCGCTTGTCGGCCACCTGAACGTAGTCGAAGTCGCGCTCGGTCTTGATAACGATGCGGACCTTCACCTTATCGCCCACATGGAGAGTCTCGCCGCCTTTGAGCACTTTGTCGCCCAAGAGCACTTCACGCGTGACGGACATCTCCTCAGCAGAGGACTTCACGTCGTGCGTGGGTTGCATGAACTGGGCATAGACGGCGCCCCAAGATGTTCCGCTACTGGTCTTCTCGGCGGTGAATGTGCTTCCTTCGGCATTGGCCGTAGTCTTCACATATCCGAGACCTGCCGTCGACTGAGGCAAGTCAACACTCTTTCCATCAACGGCCAGTCGAGTGGGTTCTTGATGTGCGAGCACGCTATTGTTGCCGTTCAGGAAAGCATATACGGCATTTACACTATTGATGGGCGTATCCCAGTTCTGAGTGCGTTTCTGCTGAAGTAGCCAGCGCTTCATCTCTTCTATTGCCTGATTGCTCTCTTCGGGCATGATGAATCTCATGGCCTCGATAGCAGCAACTTGCGTCGGGATGGCGTAACTGAACCAACTATAGCCCGCTCTCGGAGTGTCGTAGTAACGTCCCATTTCCTCTTTGAACACACTATATTCATTGAGACTCTGGATGTATTCTCTTGCCTTTTGCTTCTGACCGTGCTGCCAAAGAACGATGGCCATGAGCGCCTTGCTATAGAGCGTCTGCGTCTTGATTTCCTTCTCGAGGTACTTGATGAGATAGTCGGAGGCTTCTTTCTCCTTGCTATTTAGTTCGCGACCCGAGATAGCATTCAGATAAACCCACTGAAGAGCGTGATACGACGAGATGTAGACGGGTTTTCCTTCCTTCTCACGTTGCTTGAATTCCTCCACTTCCTTGATGACGATGCCAGACAGATAGCTGTTCGCGCGCTGGATGATGCGTTGCGTTTCAGACTTTGTACCTACAAGCAAGTTGAGTCGCGTCAGGAACTCCAACACCTCACCCGTCATTCTTGGCGAAGTAGGCATTCCCTTCCACCAGGAGAATCCACCATCGCTTTCTTGTAGTTCCGAAAGCTTATTCAAGACGGAGGTCATACGATTCGTCATCTGGTTTTCGTCGAAGAAGTTAGCGAGTGCCTTCTTCTGGTCGCCTTCGCGTTCTGCTTCGAGAACCCAAGGCGTTTCCTCGAGCACCAGATTCTTCAGATCTTGGTTCTTCTCAAGGCTACTCATGAGCGACGTCTCGCTTCCCTTCTCGTTCTTCCACTGATCGAACACGGTCTTTGCCTGAGGCGATTGATCGAGAATGAACTTACCAATGGCGTTAGCATAGTAGGCGGCCGACAGACTGATGGCGTTTTTCTCGTTCGCATTTCCCACATACGGAAGGGTCTGCACCATGAGCCAAGCGGGGTTGTTCGTGTATTCGACGGTGAGTTTCCGCTGACTACTGCCCTCGGGGAAGAGTTCCTTCAGATCGACGGTTGCCGTTCCTGGTTCGTGTTGAGTGATGGAAACGGTGTTCGTCACCCATTCGGTAGACGGAAGGATGGGCAGATAGTGTTGTTCACCATCACTGAAACCATTACCCGATGCCACTATCTTACATATTAATAAGGTGGGCATATCGGCAGAAGGATTCACCGCGAACGAAGCGCTGGTTGTGGTTCCCTTTGCCGAAGTGAAGGGTTGTTCCTGTTCGTAGACCACCTTTTCGGTTTCCGGATTGATGAGTTGTAGGCGGATGGTTCCATTGACATCTTTCTCTGCGGTATTGAAGATTCGAGCGGTGATGGTTCCCTTGTCGCCCACACGCATAAAGCGCGGCATATTGGGTTGCACCATCACGTCTTTCTTAGCGACGCATTCAGCATCTAGCCAACCGTAGTTCATGTCCTTATCGTGAGCCAAAGCCTTGAATTGCCACGTGGTAATGCTCTCAGGCAAGGTGAAGACCAGCCTCACACAACCCTTCGAATCGGTTTCACGACGGGGGAAGAAGAAGGCCGTCTCGTTCAGGTTCTCACGCACTTGCTCTTGCTCTTGCACAACCTTCTTATCCTCTTGCACGACCTTCTTTTCCTCTTGCATTTCATCTCTGCCTTCAGCCATTGCCATTGCTGGCTCAGGAGCCAAATCATAAACCATCTCAGCTGCTGCCATCTCCACCATTCCATGTTGAGCACTCTTCATCATCATTGGGCGGCCACCTAAGAGTCTTCCATTCCGATCGCCGTAATAGCCTATGTACGAGTAGTATTCCAGATAGCTGTCGAGCAAATCATCAAGGCCCGAGAACTCTAAAGATGGCTCATCCATCAGTTCGAATTTTCGGGATGCTTCTGTCCAGAAGTGAGAGGACATGGTGCTATTCCATGATGTTGAAGGCAACACCTGATAGATGCCGAGATCTAGCCCCCACGAGAGTTTATCCAACTGGTCGAGAGATTGGTCGTACATCGTTGCGACAATCTGTGCGGGAACGACTTTCCCGTCGGGTCTCTTCACCGTCAGTGCCCACTCTTCCTTTTGTCCTGGCTTCAGCTTATCGCGGAATGTTGTCCACTCCATCAGCAATCGCTTGTCGGGTTCGGGTCGTTTGATCTTCGTCACATGCTTATACACCTTACCTTCCTTCACCCACGCATAGGCGAGCAGAAGA
>JAILAI010000232.1 GCA_024681705.1 Prevotella sp. | reverse complement strand
GACTTGATAGGAAAAGTCACCAATGAGGTGGTAGTGGAATTCCCTGCTGGCAACTGCATCTCGAAGTACCACAGCTGGTGGCGCAGCGATTACGAGGATCCTCTTGTCGGAATTGATGTCTTGGGGACACTGAATGTCTATGTCACCAACCACACATATGGAGAAGACGAGAATACGGAAGTCACGATTGAGGACGGCTATTATCACTATCAGTGGTATCGCAGGAATCCCAACACTGGTCAGATGACAGCCATTCAAGGCGCTACCATGCTCCACTACATCCCAACCATCAATGACGTCGGTTACAAACTGGTCTTGGAAGTGACGGGCGACGGCACACACTGTAACTTCCTCCTGAACATTCCCCTTGACAACGTGGTGAAGCTTCCCGTAATGGCATCGCTCGACTATGTTGGTGACGACGGTTTCATTCTCAACACCGACTATGTGGTAAATGCCGATGACTTTGTCATGAACATGGAGTTCTACGGAGAGGACGAACAGCCGCAGAGCACTTTGAACATCAGCCAGCGCGAACCCGGAAAGTATGTGTTCCGTGGTGACATGAGTGAATATGAATATGGCATTGTCGAACACACTAACCCCAGTATCTTCATCTGCTTCGTCTACCTGATGGAACAAGACTGGGATGAAGACGGGGAGATGGAAATCATTGAATGGCACCGCGAGGCACAGATCATGCCCGACCGATACCTGCAGCCACTCATTGTGAAGCCCGTCTACAACGGAACACCATTGTCAACCACCATTGAAGCCTACGCACCGAACATCGACGGTATCCCGACGCTCGTCGGCACGGCAGAGGCTGTTGACGGGGATGGTGCTTCCTTCGACACACTACCCACGTTGGGCGGAGGCGTTTTCGTAAAGGCACTGCGCACGGACAACACTTCCGAGACCTACTATCCCAACGTCCTTCTCTGGGAAGAGGCAACGCGCGTGATGCCCGGCTTTGAAAGAGACGAGGATTGGAACGATATTATTCACGAATACACCATCGACGTGAAACCCGTCTTCACTCCGCTCACAGGCCCTGGTGTCATCGAGGGGACAGTGAACGTAACATCGTCGGCAAATGCACGCCATCGGGCGCCGGCCAATGCCTCTGGTATCAGTGTCTACCTGCAGAAGAAGGGTGGCGACATCATCGCCTGCGAGCAGATTGCCCCTTCGGGTGACTACCGATTCGAGAACGTGCCTCTGGGCAGCTATGAGATTCTGGTCAATGTGGACGGCTTCATACAGGAGCAAACCACCGAGGTGACACTCACCAACGACCAGCCCACGGTCAGCGACGTGGACTACTACGTGAACGAAGACAACACCATCACCACCACTCCGGGCTCACAGACCCCGACCGCCATCACTAGCTTCAAGTTGCAGCAGGGAACTGTCGTTTACGATCTACAGGGCCGCCGTCTTGAAGCGCCGCAAAAGGGTGTGAATATCATCAAGTTCCCCGATGGTAAGACAAGGCAGGTTGTCATTAAATAAGAGCATTTAATAAAACATTTGCAGAGGCGCCACCTTGTGACGTCTCTGCCAAAATTATTAACACCATCTATTTATTTTAAGAAATCATGAAAAAGCATATTCTAACCTTTATACTTACGTTGGCGGCCATCGCCATCAACGCACAGGATCAGGTTCGTGAAGTAGAACCTGGAGTAGATGGTCCTCTGCCTTCGATACCGACAATGTCAGAACCTGCTGCCGGAACCTTTGGCGGACTCTTTCTCCAAAGTGTAGGCTACCGTCATAATTCCGGATGGATTATCAATGGCAACTGGGCCAATATGGATGCCTACGAGGCTTATATCTACTTTGTTTCGCCGACAGAACTTGGTGGAGAATACCACACCCTACAATACCGTACCAATGGCGGAGCTTGGCAGAACTCTTTGAACAGCGATGGAGAAGTAAATCTAATAACTTCCGACATTTCGTTCCTCTCGCCCGTAATTACCAGTGACATCGACTATCGTCTTGTACTCCACGGGGGCGAGAAAGACGGCTGGGTCTCCAACGTTATCTCGGTGAAGAAACCCACGGTAGACTATTCTGTCATCACGCAGTCTGGCTACTCTGAACCCGACTTTATTGGCGTAGGAATAGAAGTTGATTGTGCTTACATAGACACAGAGCGGCAAAACAAAGGTTCCTACAACTCTTCCACGGGAAAAGTGGATTATACCACATACGCAAGTTTCTACACCTACAATACGACCTGCTACCATCACCAATGGTACAGGATGAACCCTCTCAGTTACGAAATGATTCCCATCGAAGGAGCCACAGGTCTTACTTACACGCCTACAGCAGCAGACCTAGGCTATCAACTGATTGACGTTACCACAGGCGATGACCAAAACATCAGCTTCTACGTGGCTGCCAATCACGGTATCGTTCAGGCCACCATCCTTGCTTCTATCGAGTATGCAGGCTTAGACGGTTTCATTCTCAACACTAACTACATCCTCCCCAACGGCGGCAAGGATATAGAAGCCATCGACTGGATGAGCGAAGATTGTGACATTCTGCCGGCCAGCTGCATACAGGAAGTAAAACCTGGACAGTATGCTTTTGTCACAGAACTGAATGAAGAAAGCGGCTTCATCATCGAATACGCCGACGAGAACTACAAATTGGTAGGCGACTACGGTGAAGAGGGGAATCCTTGGTATCGCTTCTTCCACATGTTCTTTGGTGAAATGAACATGCCCATCGCAGCTACGGCGTCGGTCAATACGCCTATCGATGTTATAGGACGCGACATCAACGGACATTGGGATGTGGTAGCAACCATCGACCCGTCGGCTGGCGAAGAAGAGGAAATCTATCTTATATCGGGAAAATACTACCTGAGAACGCAACCCACCGCCGGAACACTCGCCACCTACTACCCCAGTGCGCTGCTTTGGGAAGAGGCTACTGCGGTTACGCCAGGCTATGATATTGACGAGGACTGGAATTATCTGACGAAGACTTATTCCATTAACGCGAAGTCTGTACCTCCTGCACTCAACGGCTCAGGTGTCATCGAGGGAACTGTGAATATAGCCTCCTCGGCTGCAAACGCACCGCGCCGCGCATCCGCAGACGCCTCGGGCATTAGTGTTTACCTTCAGAAGAAGGGTGGCGACATCATCGCTTGCGAAGAGACCAACACCTCGGGTGGCTATCGTTTCGAGAAGGTGCCGATGGGCAGCTACGAGATTTTCGTTAACATTGACGGATGCACTCAGGAACAAACTACTGAGGTGACGCTCACCAACGAACAGCCCTCTGTCGGAGATGTGGATTATTACGTGAACGAAGACAACACCATCACGACGACGGCTGGAGGTAATCCCACAGGCATTAGCATCGCCAAAGACAAGACACACAACGTGTTCTTCACCATCGACGGTCGCCAGCTGACCTCGAAGCCCACCATGAAGGGCATCTACATCAAAAACGGCAGAAAGGTAGTGATACGATAATAGTTTAGAAAGACTCACTAACAGAAGACGTTCCTTGCATCTGCAGGGAGCGTCTTTTCTTTAATCCAACTATATCCTTCAAGTACCCTATCCTATGAATTCCCGAGATTGTATAATCCGCAAAACGAAATGTTCCTGAAAAATTAAACGACGCGTTCCGCTTCGCAAAACGAAATGTTACTTTTTCGGGTTCCCTCCCCACAACGAAAAAACGCCTCAGATTTCTCTGGGGCGTTTTCTTTTTCTCCATGTTGTTTCAAACGTTCAAATCAAACTTCACATTCTCATCGCCGGCAAGCAGTTGGCGTGTGCGTTCCTGGTTGTTCTCGTATATGTGTACGTTGCCAAGGTTCAGCGTTATGCTTTTCAGAGGCAAATCTATCTGTCGAGCCATGAGGTAGAGGTGGTAAATGTCAGCCGGCAATCCAAGGTTCGCGTCGCTGCTTCGCTGGTATGCTGACAGCACCAGTTCCCCATCGTCTATCTGGAACTGCACGAGGCTCAAGCATGGGGCTTGGTTACTTTCTGCACCAGTCTCGCCAAGGAATAGCACATAGTTCTTGCTGTTGCGTTTCTCACGGTTTATCTTCGCTATTAGTGGAGGCAGTTTCTCAATGTAGGTCGGGTAACTGTTCACCAGGACAGAACCGCAATAGTCCCACCAGTTGATGCCCACGTCGCGGTATCGTTCCACATTCCGCTCACCCTGCATAAACAGCCGCAACTCATTCTTCAGTTTCTTTCTGGCTATGCCGTGGCTCTCGAATATATCAAGCAGGTCGGCAGGGGTCAATGACAACTGCTCATTGAGCAGGTAGCGGATATTTCCCTTCTTGTTCGTCTGGGTCTTTCCTTTCTCCAGAACCTTGCCCAGTATCTGGTAGTATTTGTTCATCGTTCAAACGGTATTAGAATGTTGTTTAAGCGGCTTTCGTATATAGCATGATGTCCGTGTAGGACGCGCTGTAATT
>JAILAI010000089.1 GCA_024681705.1 Prevotella sp. | reverse complement strand
TGCGTGATGAGGTTATACGAGCCACCATAGAGGTTATCGGCAGCAACGATGTGGTCGCCGGCCTGTACGATGTTTTGTAGCGCATAGGTGACAGCGGCAGCACCCGAAGCGACGGCGAGTCCGGCAACACCACCTTCGAGGGCAGCCACGCGGTCTTCAAACACACCCTGCGTGGAGTTCGTCAGTCGGCCATAGATGTTACCTGCATCACGCAATCCGAAGCGATCGGCAGCATGCTGGCTGTTGTGGAACACATAGCTCGTGGTCTGATAGATGGGCACCGCACGAGCATCGGTGGCGGGGTCTGCCTGCTCCTGTCCTACATGGAGCTGCAGCGTTTCAAAACGATACTTCTTACTCATAGTTGATATAATTAATAATTAATAATTTACAATTTATAATTAACGGCCTTTACTCCTTGAACGCGCCGCAGGCGCTTTACCCGCCCGAAGGGCCTTACTCGTCCGAAGGACTTTACCCGCGCTTTAGCGCTTTACACGGCCGCAGGCCTTCATTTTCCGTTTGCAAAGGTACGGCAAAAAGAAATATCCTCCAAATTTCTTGCGAAATTCAGAAAATATCACTACTTTTGCAGCATCAAAAGGAAATCTTTCTATCACGGGCCCTCTATAGCCCCTTTCACAGAATAATATTCTACAACAATGGCAGCACCCATCGACGAAACAGACCTGCAGATACTGAAAACGCTGCAGAATAACGCAAAACTGACAACAAAAGAGCTGGCCGACGCCGTTCATCTCACCCCTACACCGGTCTTCGAACGACAAAAACGGCTCGAGCGGCAGGGCTACATCAAGAAGTATGTTGCCATCCTCGATCCTGAGAAGCTCGGACTGGGGTTGGTGGTGTTTTGCAAGGTGAAGCTGAAGCAGATTAACCACGAGATTGCCGATGCCTTCACGCGTCGCATCATGCGCATTCCCGAGGTCACCGAGTGCTACAACACCAGTGGTGCCTACGACTATTTATTAAAGGTTCGCGCACGCGATATGAAACAGTACCAGGAGTTCGTACTCACGAAACTCGGCGACATCGAGTCCGTCAGCTCCATCGAGAGCACCTTCGTCATGGCCGAGGTAAAACAAAACTACGGCATCAACCTGGCAGAAATCAAATAGAACAGACGAACTTCTTGTTGAAGACAGACGGGACAGAAGGACTTTTTGTGAAGACAGACGGGACAGAAGAAAGGAAGTGAATAAAGAAGACAGACGGAACAGAAGAACGGAAGAGGAAGAAGTAAAAACAACGATAATAACCAAATACAACGAAAACAACGAAAACAACAAAAACAACAAAAACAACCAACAACAACCAACAACAACGTTTGTCTTTTAATAACAGATACAAGCCGAGGGTACAAAAAGTTCGTACCCTCGGCTATTTTGGTGAAGACGCTACAGCGCCTTATGTCCCTCTATTATAAATTTATAAATAATGTGGTAGCTAGCTTAGAATGCAACACCGACGCCCACCGACACACGGCTCGGACCCATGAAGTCTTGCAGATCCTTCTGAACCGACCAGCGATATTGATAAGTTAGGCGAACTGCAAAGTAGCTGTACTTCGCTGTGATGCCGACAACGGGCGAAACGGCAAAGGCGAGGTTGGCTTTCTCCCAACCTTTTTGGAACTGCTCGGGAGCCTCATCGAGTCCAGGTGCAGTGGCAAGGACCTCTTCATCTCCCATCTTCGACTTATCAAGATACTGCCAGTCGTCGCTTCCAAATCCCTTTTTGGGGTATTTTTTGTCGAGATATGTGCCGTAGTACATCTTCCCCGTAAAGCCAGGACCGAAGTGAATCCAAATCGGAGCGGCAATCTTGATAGTCCAACCAAACGACATATTCATCTCCGCAAACTTCTCGTCGCCATATTTGCAATCGCTTCGGATAGCCTTGAACACATTGCCATTGAAGTCCATCTGGAAGAAGCCGCCGGCTTTGTGCATGTTGTAGCGGCCATACGAGAATCCGATGGGTACGTCTTTACGATACTCGTAAGTAAACACGCGGGCGTGGTCTTTCTTGGCTCTCAGCAGAGAGGAGATGGAGTTCAGGCGCTCCACAGCAATCGACATATTCGTGCACTCCTTTTCGACGACCTTCTCGTAGAGTTCCTTGGCCTTGTCGTATTCCTTCTCAGAGAAATAGTATTCGGCCTTGGTATACAATGTGTTGCACTCGTCGGTGAAGTTACGGACGCAGATGGTATTGCGGTTAGAGGCATAGTTATCGTAGGCATTCAAAGCCAGAATCATAGAGTAGTAATTGCTTGCCTTGACATAGTCCAGCAACTTATAAGCTTCGTCGCCTTTTTGGCGGTATAGGATGAGCGAGTCGGCAAGTGCAATGTTACTCTCATTCTCCTCTACGTTACAATCCGTGCACTCACGGGCAACGATGAATTGGTTGCGTGCTTCTTCATAATTCGAGTTTTTGATTTCCTCCATACCTTTGTTGCGATGACCACGATAGCAGCCGGCATCGACCAGCGCGTTAGGGTCGGTAATCTGGTACGAAAGCAGCTGCTTGGGTTGCAGTTCCAGGCTGATGCTAACGGAGTAGTAGCCAGGAGAGGAAATGGCCAATTCGCGTCCGCGGTAGCGGTTTCCCGTGGGGAAGGCAATGTAATACAACGAATCGGAACCTTGCAACTCCGTACGGAAAGGCACAGCACTCTTGTCCATTGATGACGAGAACTTCAGTGGAATGGTGTGATTACAGCGTATCAGCACGGCTGCTTCATCGTTTGCACTCGAGAACACATCGTTGCTCTGCGAAATGTCTTTCACTTCCAGAATGTTTTGTGAAAATGCCACACCTCCCATCAGGAGCAGGCATAGGGAAAGGATTGTTTTCTTGATGATCATGATATCATAGATGTAAAATTAGTAATTATCTGACAATGCGGAACGAGCCGAGGTGATAGACGTCGTTCTTTTGTGTGATGACCTGTCCCTGCTTGTTCTTGTAGGGCTGCCATGTGCGTACCTGGATGAGTGGCTTGTCGGCATCGCGGAAATCAATCATCAAGAAAAGATATCCCTCGTCACGATAGCGGTCGGTGTGCCAGTATTGCTTGAGTGTTACGCCATAGATGTCATCGTATTTTGGATGTTGAACGACCTCGATATCATCGAACTTCACATTGATGAACTTTGTTATCTTGAACACATTGCTTAGGTTTTGCAGATACTCCTGCTTTGTCTGCTTGATGTAGATAACCTTGTTATTATTCAGCGTGAGGCGGTCCATGTCGGAGTTTGGCTTCTCGCTGATCACCTTACCTGTGATGATAAGCGCCTTGTCGCTGAACACACTCGTGAGCAGTTTCATATCCCTGCGGTTATAGGCCGTACGGAAATTCTCTACAAAGTCAACGATAATTTGTCGGCGGGTATAGTCGATGTCTGATTCCTTCTCGGCCATGATTTGATCATAGCGATGCATCTCAATGGCAATCGACACATTGCTGATTTTACCGTTCGGCAGGAAGTCGATGGCCAGTTCCTGGCGTTTTTCTTTCTCGTCGGCTTCTTTCAGGTCGACGGGAATGCCCCTTACCTGATAGCCGTAGGATGTTTTCAGGCAACGGCTCATAATGTTCACGGGCGGACAGAAGATGGCGCTGCTCTTCCACATCAGCTCAATGTCTTTAATAGCCTCACTGGTGAAGTTGTCCTTGTTCAGCTTCACCGTTTTTGCATTCTGGTTGGCGGCGGTGTTCATCGCCATCATCATTGCGTTGACATTGGTTTCCATCGTGGCCTTCAGACTCTGGTCGGAAAGTCCTTCAATGATTTTGAAGAGGCCCTGCGAAAAAGCCATGCTTGTTGAGGCCAGGAGTAAGAGCAAGACCATTCCAATTCGGTTTCTTGTTGCGGTTTTCATTGTCTATTGTTTTTTATTATTCTTTTCTTTGAAAATGTCGTTCACGTTGCCTTGAGGAATATTTGTATAGAACTCGGCAGAGAAGGTGCTGGCGGCATCCGTCAGTTCGTTGGTATTTGCCGTTAGCGTCAGCATGTGGATATAGTTCAGCCTGCGCTGATGGAACACCAGCGTTGCCCGAATCTCGTTCTCGTCGATGTACGTCACGCTGCAATACAGGTCCATGTGGCGTGCAAACAAGTCGAAGAGGTTCTGCATGGGCAAGACAATCGTTGGAATCTTTCCGCCGTATTGGTGGTGCCGGAGTTTCAGTTGGTGTTGGTTGTCGGTGATTCTGTTCTGTAGTAGGTTCACCATTGTTTCCACAGGATAGCGGCTGTCGTTGATAGGCACCCACTCTCCCTTTTCCTTCTTGACATAGAAGTCAGAACGCATCGAGTTCACCTGAAACGACTCTCCGCGAACCATATAAATGCCTTTCTCAGCAGTCTCTTTCAGCTGGCTTTGCCTGATGACCATCCCAGGATGCCAGTTCTCCGTCACATTCATGGTCGTCAGCATGTCGTAGACCAACTGGTCGGCAACGGCCTTGTCGGTCTGGGCGCTGGCGCTTGTGAAAAGAAACAGCGAGGCGATGATTGCGATAATGCTTTTTCTCATGTTATAGTACACGATAGTGTTTTCTTGACAATCCCGACTTCATCGACTTTCCCTTTCCTCCCTTGATAGGATTCATGAGAATACTGAAATCCACGGGGTCTTGTGTTGCGATGAGAATGAAGGCCTCTTCCGAGGGCTCTTCAGAGAAGATGAACGGTTCAGACTTGAAGGAAACGGTACTCATCGGTGGCACCAGCAGGTGAGCGCAGGTGGCTGCCTCGTCGACCGGTAGTATCAGGTATTTGTTGCCCAGTCGGTCGATGTTCAGCACGTTCACATAGAGTGCCTCTTCGGTGTTGTTATGAACCCGGACATAGCTGCCGGTGTTTCCTTCCACCTTGTCCTTGATTTCGAATCCCGTGTCGCATGAGACAAGTTCGAACCTCACGTCCATGTCGGTCTGCAAGGTGTTGGCAGGATTGCAGAGCAGTTGCTCCGTGGTGAGTCCTTCTGCCGGAGGCAGGCTCTCAACGATTCGCCGAATCAGCATCGAGTCGCTCGAAGCCGACCGATAGGACGTCGCCGTGACTTGCATGTATGTGTCCGGATGCGTCATCTTCTGACTTCCTTCTGAGAACAGTTGCTTCACCAGATAGCTCATGTATTGCTTTGAGATGCTTCTCCCCTTGTTGCTTGCCTTGCTGACGAGCTGTCCTACGAGAAACGTCCCTTCGGTCGAGAAGGAGTACATCTTGTTGTTCTTCTCGTCCAAGACGGTTACGGCACTCTCCGCACCGATATACAAGCGCATCTTTGTATTGATTTGTTTGCGTGGTGTCAGCGGCACCGACTTCTTGCCTTCCACAATTCTGGTGGTGCCAATGGTTGAATAAACGGTATAGGTCTGTGCCTGAAGGGCTGATGTGAAAATCAGCAGTTGTAGCAGTAAAAAGATTCTATTCATCATAGGTAAAGAGATTAAAATGTTCCATTCCGTTGGGATTGATAAAGATGGGTGTTTGCTTGAAGTTGGTCAGTCGGCGCACCTCCTTGTAGAGATACAACTCGAGCTGCTGTGTCGACAGACCCTCGTCGAACTGCTGGCGTGCACCGCCGTTGAAGGCTGCCACGAGAGCCTTTGTGAAAGCGCCGTTTCCCCACGACGGGTCTTCCTTCGATTTCGTGTCGCTGGCACTCGACGCATAGAGCAGCATGCCATTCTTCGTGCGCCGCAGCTGTTCTATGAAGTGGGTGGTGGCTGCCGAGCGGTTGCCCTCGAACAATGCTGCCGAGTAGCAGGCATCGGTGAAGACAATCAGTTTGCAGTTGATGTCGTCGGCCATATTCTTGAAGTCTGCGGCGCTGAAGCAGTTATAGAGCTTGTCAGTGGTGCCGCCATAGGGCATGAAGTAGAACCGGTCTTTTTCATCACGATAGCCATGACCGGCATAGAAGAACAGGCAGATGTCGTTAGGCGTGGTTTCCTGCTGCAGCCATTCCATTGCCTCGAAGATGTCGGAGCGGGTGGCCTCCTTGTCGGTGAGCAGTTTCACCTGCACGTCAGAGAAGGGCAGACCGCGCTTTTTTGCCACCGCTTCAGCGAAGTCGTGGGCATCTTTCGTGCTGAGCTTCAGCGGTGGAAGCTTATCGTCGTGATAGTCGCCCACACCAATAGCAACGCAGAACAGCCGTGGAAGGTCGCCCTGTGCCACGTTCTCCCTGATGAGGCGGATGGAAACGGGTTCGCTGTTTCCTACGCTGTTTTGTGCATAGAGCGTCACCGTGCAATCGCGGTTGGGCACGTCAACCTCCACGGTGTTGGCCTGGCGCACCGTCCGCGACCCGTCGGCATTCCTGACGGCATCGACCATTGCAATCACCCTTGTAGAGTCTTCCAGCCCGTCGGCCAGCAACTGATACTTGATTTTCACTTGGTCCGTATGGAAGAACGACTGGTCCTTGGGATATAGGATTTTCAACACAGGTGGTTTCCGTTTCGGTTCCATGCCCGGAGCATACACAATGAGCGGCTCGCGCTCTTGGGTTGCCTTTGTCGGGGTCACCTCCGTGGGCTTTGTCTGCTCAGCAATGTCTTGGCGCTCATGGAGGTCACCGTCGAGCGTCACATCGAAGGTGGGTGGATTCCCCGTTGCATCGGCCTCTGCAGCAGCAGCTTTCTCCTCTGCTTGTGCTTGCAGGGAGGCTTCTGCCATTCGTTTCCACCGTAGGCTTTCTTCCATGTCTTGTTCCACCAGGATGCCACGTTCGTAGCATTCGGCCAACGTCATCTGAGCCTGACTGAACCCATGGTTTGCCGAGGTTGTCAGCAAGTTCAACGCTTTTTCGTAGTCGCAAGGCACACCCTTTCCGTTCATGTAGCAGAAGGCGAGGTTATATTCCGCCTTTGGATATTGCAGGTTGGCAGCGCGCTTGAACCACATGGCTGCCGAGGGAAAGCTCTGCACGATGCCTTCGCCGTTATAAAAGGCATATCCCAGGTTGAACATGGCTTCCACCTCGTCAAACTCTGCCGCTTTGAGATAATAGCCCACCGCTACATCGTAATGACCTTCGCTGTAATGAGCATTGGCCTTCTGCAAATACTCCTTTCCCATGTCGCCCTGGGCGAATGCAGAAAGCGACAGAAAGGCTATGATGGTGGGGATGATGATTCTATTTGTCATAATAAATAGACTTTTTGATGAAATTCCATTTGGTATGCTTTCCCAATGTCTTCACAATCGATGAATATTGCAACCGGCCCTCTTCTACCAACGCAAGGCCCAGCAGCGAATAAAGCAGGTTGGCGTCGTAGTCGAAGTGTACGAACAAGATGAATGCAATCCACACGAGAAACGCCGTCACGACAAAATAGAAGAGTTTCAGGATATAAGATGTCACGTTGGTGTATTTCCGGCGGATATGCCGACCAGCCCACGCACAAAACATGCATACCACGAATGCCATCAGCAGACTGGCAAACTTTCCCATGTGTTGAATCTTCTTGTGATTCATGAACGTCATGGTCGAATAGGCCAGAATCTTCATGCCCGACAGCTTGCCTACTGGCGTGATGTGCATGTCGGCCTCCTCCTCGAGGGTTCCCAAGATGACGATTTTGTCCTTCAGCAGACTGGCATTCTCCAGAACCTTGTCGCTCTCAATCGCCAGGAAGTCGGTGTCGTCATAGACAATCAGTCGCTCCGAGGCATCCTTGCTTTCGGGCTTTATGCCCATATAGGCACACGCAGCCAGATAGGCCATCGAGTAGGATATTGAGTCGTTCAGCCGTTGAGAAAGACTATATTTACGGATGCTTCCGCCTGGGCGGGTCTGGCTTACATTGCTATATCCCCATTTGAAGTCGGCAATTTCGTAGAAGAAGGACTTGGTCAAATTCGTGAACGCCTCTTTCTCCGGTTTGTATCCCGTGAGCTTGGCTGAGAGAATCTCCTTGTCCTTTCCCATCTCAATTGCGTTCATCAGTCCGATGTCCTCCGTGTTGTCAAAGCTTCTCCGTTCGAAGATGAGGTCTATCATCAGCACCTTCGGCGAACAGCTGTGAATATCGGTGATCACCTGGGCTATGGAATCTCTGCTCGTGAGTTTGGTCACATCCACCAAGACGATGTCCTTGTTCAGTTCCTTTTCCTTGTCGCTGCGCATCAGTTCGAAGTAAAGGTCGGTCATCTTGAAATCTTCGAGAGCCTGCTTCAGCGGGTTGAAGATGCTCAGGTTCAGCGAAGCAAAAACAAGGATGTATCCCAATAGGAACACAATCAAGCAAATCCCCATATAGTCAAGAATAGACGAATGGAGTTTTATCTTGATGTTTTTGATGTCGCGAAGTTTTTTTCGTATCATGGAGTAGTAATGGAATGCGATGTTGGTTTTAAAATGCAAAGATATAAAGAATTAACGAATAATCAAAATTTTTGATATTGTTTTTGTCTTCCCGAG
>JAILAI010000068.1 GCA_024681705.1 Prevotella sp. | reverse complement strand
GTGACAAGACCACAGGCAGGGGTGGAGCGAAGCGGAACCCCTGATAGCGACAACACAGAAACAGTAGCGCCGAAGGTGCGACACAATACGAATGCTACACCATTTCAAGGTCAGAGGGGGCTTGTCAAGTGGCAAAAGTCGTAAATATGGAGCTAAAAATATGTTTAGCGGACAGTAATAAAATTTGTTATCGGGTATGGAATGATATCACGTTGGCTTTTACAACAAAAAACGGTTGGATGCCATCAACGGTTTGTCAAGGAGATAACGAATGAATGAAACGAAACGAAAAAGAGAGTGTGCCAGTATTTTGACACACCCTCATATGATAATAGCTTTTGAGAGAACGGGGCCGCAGCCCCGATGGGAGTAGATTCTTACCTGTAGGCGGGGTTCTGATACTCAGTTTTCTGAGCTTCGTCGAACTCCAGACCGTCGATCTGTCCCTGAGGAATCGGGCGCAGGTAGAGGTCGGGCGTAATGGTACGCGTGTACTCCTGGAGTTCGCGGTCGCCAGCACCTGTTCCGGCAATGTGGTAGACACTAGCCTTGTCGGCCCAAGTCTGTGTGCGAACGAGGTCGAACCAACGATATCCCTCACCCCAGAACTCGCGCTGACGCTCGTCGAGGATGTAGTCGATGGTGATGGTCTTCGGCGTAGCAGCTACCATTTCGGCGCTGAGGTCTACGCTGACAGCCACATTCTCGTTCTGGCAGAACGACTGCTTACCGGCACGTGCGCGGAGCACATTCACCAGGTTGTAGGCCTCGCTGTTCATGTTGAGCTTCACGGCAGCCTCAGCAGCTACGAGATACAACTCTGAGAACTTAGCGATGTTCCAGGGACGTGGGCTACCACCGTTAGGCGAACCCAGACCACCGTTGTTGTCGGTGCGATACATACCAATCTTCCAGTTGATGGGGTACTTGTAGCGGCTGATGTTGCTCACGCCCACCACGAAGTCAGAGCGTCCGGGCAGTGTGCCAGCACCAACGCCAGCGCCATTGGCCGACCAGTCGATGTTCTTGGCAGTAGCCTCGTCGACGAAGCTGAAGTAAACCTCACCAGGACCCACGTGCATACCATTAGCACCTTCTACGTAAGTGTCGGACTTGCCAGCCTTGTCGAAGTTGGTGTGGTAGCGCAGGGTGAATGTTGCATCGTAGCGAGAGTCGATGGCCTTGACGGCATCTTCCCAAGCACCGCCTTCCATGAAGTTGTCGGCGATGGCTGCCATACGTGTCCAAGGACGACCCAGAGCCTGAACGGCCTCACGACCGAGGGGGTTGATGGTGCCGCCAGTAGAACCAACAGCTGTCAGGTTACCATAGTTCCAAGAGGTCATCCAGTAGGCGAAGTTCTCAGGAGAGCTACCGCTTCCCCATCCGTAACCCTTACCACCGTTACCATACTTCTCGTTCTCATCGTGATCGGCATAGAGCATGATCTCGGAGTTGCGGTCGTTCTGTGCAAGGTTCACGTCGTAGAAGGTGGGCTGCAGAGCATAGGGACCGGGATCGTTGATAGCGGCCATTGCGGTGTCGTAAGCCTTCTTGAAGTAGGTGTTAGCCTCGCCAGAGTTGCGCTGGCAATCAGGATAGGTGGGAATGTTCTTCGGGTTCTCCAGCCACCATGCGTATGTCAGGTAAGCCTTCGAGAGATAGAGGCGGGCCAGGTTCTTGGTGGCCGTTCCAGTCAGACGTGGACTAGCGGGAAGGTCCTGCACAGCCTTCTCCAGGTCGGCGAAGATGGCGGCATAGACTTCGGGTACGGTGTTACGAACAGATGTACGTACGGGAGAGGTGTTGAACTTCATCTCGCCGGCACCCAGATCGAGGGGCACGCCGCCGAAGGTCTGCACGAGCAGGAAGTAGTCGAAAGCACGGAAGAAGTAGGCTTCGGCAATCAGTGATGGGTTGATGCCTGATGCCTCACCGTTCTCGATGACACCGCTGGCGGTGTTGATGTTCGAGAAAGCCTGTCCCCACAACACGTCGGAGCGGCTGGTGGAAGCGTCGAGCTTACCTACGCCAGAGAGGTCGGCATCCTTGAAGTTGCCGTCGGCCGACTGTGCCCAAGTATATTCGTCGGTGCCCGTCTCTACGCTGTTCAGATAGTAGCCGTTGCCATAGATATAGCGCAGGTGTGCGTAGAGAGCTGTCAGACCACCCTCGATACCCGTCTCAGTGGTGAAGAAAGTCGGGTCGAACTGGCTGCGTGGTTGTTCGTCGAGCACGTCGGAACACGATGCCATGAAGCCGCCGAGGATGCAGATGGCGCATATCTTTTTGAAAATATTCTTTTTCATATTCTTGTCTTTATTTGAATTGCTAATCAATTATATGCTGTCAAATTATCGAATGCCTATTAGAATGTAACATTGATACCAATGAGGAAGTTACGTGTAGAAGGCGTATTGTAGCCAATGACGGGCATCATGTGCTTGCCAGTGTAGCCTTCCATCGTGGTTGCCATCGTACTGCTGTTGTTGGCCAGCGTGTTCGTCTCGGGGTCGAGACCGCACTCGTTGTTGTAGGGCGAGAACAGCACGAACGGGTTCTGAATGGTGGCGTAGAGGCGCAGGCGGCTGATGCCGAAGTCCTTCACAGCCTGGAGGTTCTCGAAGTTGTAGCCCAGGGTGATGGCGCGAATCTTCATGTAGCTGGCGTTGAAATAGCCGAGCGTAGAACCATACTTCGGGTTATCGTTAGAGGTGATGCCACCGGGTTTCGGATACTTGGCACCAGTGTTGTTCTCGGTCCAGTAGTCAACGTCGAGGTTGTTACGACGACCGGTCAGCATGTTCAGATAACCATTGGAAGAATGGATAGCCGAGATGAGCTTACCACCAATCTGGAAGGCTCCGATGACGGTGAGGTCGAAGTTCTTGTAACCCACCGTGGTGTTGAAGCCACCAATCAGATCGGGCTCCATGTCGATGACCTGACGGTCGTCGGCGTTGATGGCACGTGCGGGTGTTCCATCAGCATTGTAGTCACCGGTGTATTCTACCTTGATCATACCTACGTTGCCACCGGGCTCGAGGACGTCGAGGTAAGGATCATTCGCCTGCCAGAGACCAATCTTCTTGTAGTCGTAGATGACGTCGATTGGGTGACCCACGAACCAGCGGTTAGCCACGTCTTCGTCCTGACCTGATGCCAGAGCAACCAGCTTGTTGCGGTTAGCATAGAGGTTGATTCCTGCATCCCAGTTCCAACCGTTCTTGTTGTCGATGATGATGCCGTTCAGAGTGAACTCGAAGCCCTTGTTCTCGGTCTTACCGATGTTACCCGTGAAGCTGCTCACACCAGCGGTAGAAGGCAGAGACACGTCGAGCAGGATGTCGTTGGTCTTCTGGATGTAGTATTCCAACGATCCAGAGAGGCGTCCGCGGAAGAGTGAGAAGTCGAGACCGAAGTTCCAAGTCTTGCTGTACTCCCATCCGAGTTCGGTGTTGGGAAGAGCGTTCACATAGTAACCGGTCAGGTAGGTAGAACCGAAGTTGTAGTCGCGTGTGCCAAGTCCACCAAGTGTAGAGTAAGGATTGATACTCTGGTTAGAGGTTTCACCATAACCAACGCGGAACTTCAGGTTGTCGACCCATGTTACATTCTCCATGAACGACTCACGGCCGATGTTCCAACCAGCGCTGACGGCGGGATAGGTGTGCCACTGATGGCCCTTTGCTAGACGTGAAGAAGCGTCGGAACGAACGGCAACAGAGAGCATGTACTTATTATCATAAGAGTACATGATACGACCCATCCATGACATCAGACCGCTCTGCCAGTAGTTGTAGTTGTTCAGGTTCTTCTCGCCGAGGGCGGAAGCCAGATTGAAGTACTGGAAGTATTCAGCGGGGATTTCGGTAACAGAAGCACCTGTCTGCTCGAAGGTGGTCTGCTCGGCTGAGTACATGCCCACGAAGTTCACCTGATGCTTCTCGGCAAAGGTGCGGTCGTAGGTGATGAGGTTCTCAACAGCCCAGTTACGGGTGCTGTTCTCATAGTAAGAACCCGAGTTGCGGAAGTCTGCATTGGTGTTGTTGATACCGATGCCTGTGAACGAACCGCTCTTGGTAGAACGATAGTTCAAACCGATGTTGATGCGATAGCTCAGACCCTCGATCCAGGGGCACTTCACCTCGCCGAACAACGTGTTGTACGAACCGATACCCTTGTTCTCATTGAGCCAACGGTCTTTGTTGTCCTCGGCCACGGCCTTGGTGAGCACCCAAGTCTCATCCATAGGCATATGGACGGTGCGCTTCAGAGTGCCGTCTTCGTTGTAAGGAGTTGCCAGCGGGCTCATGGAGAGCACATTGTAGAGACCAATGTTACCACCCTTGGTGATACGGTAGCTGTTGTTGGTAGAGAGTCCGAAGTGGAAATACTTACCAACGTTCTGGTCGAAGTTACCACGAACACTGACGCGGTCGTAACCCTGTGTAGGCACTACAGCCTCATCGTGATAGTAACCAGCACCGAAGCTGTAGCTACCGCCGTTGGTACCACCTGCCACACTCACGTCGTGGTTGTGGCTGATACCTGTCTGGTAGAAGTCTTCCTGCCAGTCGTAGTCGGTAGCATCGCTCTCCTCGAGAGAGTTCTCATACAGACCTGCGTACTTACGCATCTGTGAGAAAGTTGCGCCGTCCATCATGGGATACTTCTTGAAGATGGTCTTGAAACTCACGTAACCATTGTAGCTAACCTTGGCGGGTGCGCCCTGATAGCCCTTCACGGTGGTGATGATGATGACGCCGTTTGCACCACGCGAACCGTAGATGGCTGTTGCGGAAGCGTCTTTCAGGATGTCCATCGACTTGATGTCGGTGGGGTTGATGTCGGAAAGCTGTCCCATGAAGGGGATTCCGTCGAGCACAATCAGCGGGTCGTTGCTGGCTGAAAGTGAGCGCTGACCACGAATGCGGATCTGCATCTCGGCGCCCGGCTGAGAACTGGTCTGCGTCATGAGCACACCGGCCACGCGGCCCTGCAAAGCCTGGGCGGCGTTGGTGGCGGCAATCTGGTTCAGCTTCTCACCACCCACGTTGGCCACCGAACCGGTGACAGCCTCGCGGCGCTGAGTACCATAACCGATGACGACCACTTCGTTCAGGTTGTGGCCTTCTTCCTCGAGCTGGATCGAAAGATGGGAATTGTTTCCTACGGCTACCTCTTTAGTAATGTAGCCCACGTACGAAACCACGAGTGTTGCACCTGGTTTCACGTTGAGAGAGAAATTACCGTCGAAATCGGTTACAACGCCATTGGTCGTTCCCTTTTCCTGAACGGTGGCACCGATGAGCGCTCCTTGCGAGTCGCCTACGTAGCCAGTCACTGTCTTGCTTTGCTGTGTCGCAGCTACTGCAGAACCCTCTGCTGCTGCTACGGCCGTCGAAGGACTAAAGAGCCCAACTGCTGAGCATAGTCCCAAGAGGACGATTTTCTTACTGAGTCTTACGTTCATAAAAGTTAGTTATTATAAATTAGGTTTAATGAATAATCGTTTTTTAATTAGTGCAACAGCGTGTAACACGCATTGTTTCGCGTTGCAAAATTAGACAAAAACATGTTACGTCATGTTTCTATATGTTTCTTTCATGTTTCAAAATGTTTCCGTGGCGTAAAATTCTCATATCTTGTCATTTTTCGCATTGTTGCTCAAAAATGCCGAAAAACAAGCAAAATCAGGACTTCGCACAAAAACCGACATGAGAATTGTATCATTCAGTTTTGATTACGTCTCATAGACGAAAAAAGAAAAGAAAAGATTTGGAGGGTATATTTATTCTGATTAATTTTGCATCGTGAAACAAAATGAGATTTTTTAGCAGTTAGTATACCTTTTCGTTAATTTATTATTAGTTATTTTAGCAGTATGATAGATTGTTAGCGTGATTGATCTAAGAAGCAGGGGCGTCGGGATGACGCGGCCCTGCTTCTTTTTTTACAATCTATTGTTACGACTTTAATTTTACGTAAGTTCAACGAAAATGTCTATAGATGTTTCTTGTTATAAAGTAAATCGGAACTTTTTAGTTCGCTAAAACAACGATATTGCTCATAGAAAGCGGCAATTTCTCTCATGCAAAGCAATGCCTTGGATGATGAAAACTGGTGCTTTGAGTTTTGAAAGTCTCACTTTATCTGAATTAGAAAGTTTTCTACTTTAATTTGCATTTACACCTACCGACCTACCATGCCCATTCGCAAGTGCCTATCACAAAAGGCTTTAGCTATGGTAGGTCTATGGTAGGTGTTTCTCCAACACCTACCATAGACCTACCCCTTTATTTATGGGCGTTTGCGAGGTGTCATGGTAGGTCGGTAGGTCTTTTTCAGAAAAATACTGATTTCATGTTGTATTCGTCGAATAGACGTTATTGTACACAATCTATGTTTACACTTTTATGTATACGTTCTACGATTCAGTCGAAACGTTGTTTTCCGCCTAAAGAATTAGTATTCGTAAAGCTTCACGTGAAGTATCTTGTATTCGCCGACACCGATACGAGCATGACGGCCCTGATGATCTTGGTCGCCGTTGTCACGACGCACGAATTTCATGTTTCCTTTCTCGTCGATCGTCACCTGGTCGACGCTGACGATGCCACAACGTTTGCCTCGAAAAGTTCTCATGGAGACAGACGCGGTATTTTGAGACGTTGCCGCCGACTGAGAACCATCAGCCAAAACGAAGCCGTCCTCACCGAGACGTTTCTGCTGCTCCTGCTCTTTTTCCGACTTCGTCTTGAACTCCACCACGACTCCATTGCCAGCAATCAGGTATTCACCCTTACGAAGTTTCACGACGGTGGCACCTCCTTCAGGCCACTCCGAACCATCGGTAGCACGCGGGTCCCACGGCAATGTGAAATTATGGCGACAGGTAAGCACAAGACCATCGTCCTCAATGACACGCTCCTTGTCCTGCTGGTCGAATAGCAATCCCCAGCTCTTGACGGACAATGAACGCAAGAAGGGTTTCATCTGGCGTAACAATTGATAGGCCTGTGTTACATGCTGCGTCTCGGAACTGGCAGCCTGGTCGATAGCAAAAGGCGAGAAGCCCAAGGCACGATGTTCGCCGAAGGCATAGAGAGCCCGCACTCCACTATTCACGCAACAGCGACTTTCGGGAATGAACAGGCGGTTGCCAGACAAGTCATATTGCGAAGCCCACGACTTGAAACCCGTATCGTAGATATCGGGAGCCAGGAGGTCGATGCTCGGAGCTGCCGTCTGCCAGATGGTGGCCAGATGGGCCAGCGGACCCGCTGAGGGATATTCGCCGGGCTTGCGTCCACGGGAATTCATGGCAGCATTCACATAGAGCGGCACATCGTAGATGCGGCGAGCCACCTGTGCCAAGCGCTCTACATAGAGGGCATAGTGCCAAGCCATGAACTTCTCGTCGGCATAATCGTCGGTGCCAAACACCTCTGCCCACGTTCCTCGCTTCTTCAGTTTCAATGCTTTCAGCAGTTTGTCGGGCACTGGCTGCCGATAGGCTTTCTCCGCCAGCGTAGAATGGTCGCGAGCGTCTTCAAGCATACCAATCTCGTTTTCAATCTGAATCATGGAAATCGTTCCCACGCCCTTGTCCTTGGCCGCAAGATGCTCCATCAATTGGGTAAAAGCACGACAATCTGCCTTGAAGACCTCCTCGGAAAAGGCGGAAGCGATTTCCAGCGGCTTACCCGTTCGCGTCGTAGCTCTCGGGAAACGCTTCGTGTCCGTCTTAAACCACGCCGGAGCGTAACAACTCATGGAATTCTTCCACGCGCCAAACCAAAGGAATACCACCTGCAAATGGTTCTCGCGAGCTCTGTCGATG
>JAILAI010000038.1 GCA_024681705.1 Prevotella sp. | reverse complement strand
ACCAGATAGACGCGCTCGTCGGTTTTCTTCCTCGGCATGCGTTTTCTCGGTCCCTGTCTCGACTGAGCCAGACAAAGGCCAAACAGGCACAAAACCACTATGAAGAGGGTTCTGTGCCCGCTGAAAAAGCGTGCTACGAGTTTTCTTATATTCATTTCTTCCAGCCTTCGTATTCGAATTGACAGTTCTGGTAGCGTTCGTTCATGCGCACGTAGGTGTTCTTCAACTTATCCTTCACCCAGTTGCGCAGATAGTCCTCGCGCCGCTTGGCTAGGACGACGCCGCGCAACACCTGGAAGTCTTCCGTGATGCTGGCGCGATGGCCTTCTATTTTGTTCTTCAGCTTCACGATGGCACAGACGGTCTTACCCTTGCTGTTACGCATCTGGAAGGCGTCGGACACCTGTCCCACCTTCAGTGTGTCGACCACACGGGCCACCTCTGTGGGCAGGTCCTGCATGCGGAAACGCGAGGTGAGCTGCTGATTGGCCGAGTTGGTCATCAATCCGTGATTGTTCTTTGTGTCCTTATCATCGGAAACAAAGGTGGCTGCCTCGTCGAACGTGAATTTCTCAGCACGCAGGTCGATGGCCAGCGAGTCGAGCTTATGCGAAGCCTGTTCGATGGCCTCTTCCGACACTTTCGGCTTGAGCAGGATATGACGGCACTTGATCTTGTCGCCACGCTTGTCAATGAGCTGGATGATGTGGAAGCCAAACTCCGTCTCCACAATCTTCGAAATCTTGTTGGGATCGCTGAGGTTGAAGGCAACGTTGGCGAAGGCGGGATCGAGCATTCCACGACCCGTATAGTCGAGTTCACCGCCCTGTCGCGCCGTACCCGGATCTTCGGAATAGAGTCGTGCCAAAGTGGCAAACGATGTCTCGCCATTGGTGACACGCTCGGTGTATTCGCGCAACTGGTCCTTCACGCGGTTCACCTCCTCGACGGCCACACGCGGTGACTTCACGATGATCTGCACCTCCACTTCAGTGGGAACAAAGGGAATGCTATCTTCGGGCATCTCCTTGAAATACTGGCGCACATCGGCCGGCGAGACGGCAATATCCTCCACCAGTTGGCTACGCATCTTCTCGATGAGCAAACGGTCGCGGAAGTCATCGCGCAGGTCGGCACGGAGCTGAGAAATGGATTTCTTGAAGTATTCCTCCACCTTCTCGCGCGAGCCGCCGGTGTTCTGAATCCAGAAGTTCAGTTGTCGCTCCACGTCGGAAGATATCTCGCTCTCAGTCACTTCGACGCTATCGATGGCCGCCTGGTGCAGGAACAGTTTCTGCACGGCGAGCTGTTCGGGGATGGAGCAGTCGGGATCGCCCGTCCAATGCACCCCGTCGGCCTCAGCCTGTAGGCGCATATTCTCCACGTCCGACTTCAGAATGGGTTCGTCGCCCACCACCCAGATGACCTCGTCGACGATGCTGGACGGGTTGATTGTCACCTCGGGAGCCTTCACCGAATCGCTGTCGGCCGCCATCAGCGCAATTGCCGGCTGCGTTCCGCGCAGGTTTCCGGCACTAGCCGTCAGCACCACCGCCAGCACCAAGGCCGGCAGACACATATTCTTTAAAGAGAGTTTCATTCGATCAATGTTTGTTTACTGTTGCGAGAACTTCGGGATAAACCGTGAAGGTGTAGCGCTTGCGCAACTCCTCTACCCACTGCTTCTCGAGCATTTCGCGATAGTCTTCCGTCACGAGTCCGCGCACGTCGGTGTACTCCTCAGGACCTTTCTTCAGCTTCTTTCCGTAGACGGCATCGATGGGATAGCCCTCAACGGGCTTGGCAATCGTGTCGCGCTTGAACACTTTCTGGTCAATGAGCGCATGATCACCGGGCTTGAAGATGCCCTTCTCCACGCGGATGCGGATGATGGAATCGTTGTTGAACGTGGTGCGAAGCTTCTCGGCCCACTCAGAGAACGGCAGACCCTTCACGGCCTTCTTCACGGCCTTCACGTCTTTCTTGTCCTTCACATGATAGGCCATGCCCTTGTAACGGGGCTCGTCCCATTTATACTTGCTACGGTTGGCCTCGAAATAGGCTTTCAGACCAGCCTCATCGTTAGCCGACTTCTCCCACACGTGGCGGTTGCTGATCTCGAAGAGCAGCAGTCCGTCGTGGTATTCGCGGATGAGATAGCGCAGGTCCATATCGTCTTCCGAGAGGTCGTTGGCGCGACGCTCCAGCAGCACAGGCACCTCTACGCCGCTCTCCTTTGACAGATCAGCCAACTTGCGATCGACGATCTGCTCGCGAATGTTACGCTGGTCGATGAAGCGATAGATGTCCGTACGAAGCGTATCGTAGGGATAGAAATTGCGCTTCTCCTGCATCAGGATGATGTGATAGCCAAAGGGCGACTTCACTGGCTTACTCATCTCACCTGGTTGCAGGGCGTAGGCGGCGTCTTCGAACTCCTTCACGGTCTGACGGGGCTGAATCCAGCCGAGGTCACCACCACGTTGAGCCGAACCCTTGTCGTCGCTTAACTTACGGGCCAACTCGGCAAAGTCGGCGCCGTTCTTCAGTGCTCCGTAGATGCTATCGATGCGCACCTTGGCCTTATCATCAGCCTCTTTCGGCGCGTTCTGCTCGAGCATCAGCAGGATGTGCGACGGATGGATGAGACCGCCCAGCGAGTCTACCATGTGTTGCGTACGGTCGTAGATGCTACGAGCCTCTGCCTCCACGTCTTCGTTGGTGATGAACGAGGGGCGCACCTGCTGGTCGCGATAGGTGGCAAACTCATCGCGGAACGACTTCATGGTGTCCAGCTTGGCGTCGAGAGCGGCCTGCACCTTCAGTTTATAGTTCACGAAGAGGTCTACATATTCCTCGACGGTCTTCTTGTCGATCACGCCTTCGGCATTGTTCTTGTTGTAGCTGTACTCGAACTCCGAGCGCAACACCGGTGTGTTGGCAACCTTCATGATGACGGGATCGTCGGCGGTCTGCGCCCCTACGGGGCTAATGAATAGTGAGCAGTGCATAGCGAATAACGCCACCGCCACTATACATCTTCTATTCAACATTAGTTTCTTCATTTTCTTATTGTGTTTAAAGATGCTACAAGCATTCTAATCAGTTTCATCAACATCCGATTTCGAAGAATCAGAAGCTCCTCCTGACAGATTATTCGTCCTATTCAAGACCACAAGCCAATAGAAGGTCTCGCCGGCTTCTTTCAAAGCTTGCTAGCGAAATCCTACTTACTCTGGTCTATTCCGAACGTCTAGTCGTTAGGACGCGAATAGTTCGGAGCCTCACTGGTGATGGTGATGTCGTGCGGATGACTCTCCATCACGCCAGCGTTGGTGATGCGTACGAAGCGGGCCTCGTGCAGGGCGTCGATGGTTGAAGCGCCGCAATAGCCCATGCCCGAGCGAAGTCCACCAATCATCTGGTAGATCACCTCCTGCACCGTTCCCTTGTAAGGCACACGACCGGCGATGCCCTCGGGCACCAGTTTCTTCGCTTCCTTCGTGTCGCCCTGGAAATAGCGGTCCTTCGAACCGTGCTTCTGCTCCATGGCCTCGAGCGAGCCCATGCCGCGATAGCTCTTGAACTTACGTCCGTTGTAGATAATGGTGTCGCCGGGACTCTCCTCGGTACCTGCCACGAGCGAGCCAATCATGACGCACGAACCGCCAGCGGCCAGTGCCTTCACGATATCGCCCGAATAGCGCAGACCGCCATCGGCAATCAGAGGTACGTCGGTTCCCTTCAGGGCACTGTACACGTCATATACGGCACTCAGCTGGGGAACGCCCACGCCAGCCACCACACGAGTGGTGCAGATGCTGCCCGGACCAATGCCAACCTTCACCGAGTCGGCACCGTTTTCCACCAACATGCGGGCGGCATCGCCAGTGGCCACATTGCCCACCACGATATCGATGTTCTGGAACGATGCCTTTGCCTCGCGCAACTTCTCGATGACGCCCTTGGAATGTCCGTGGGCGGTGTCGATGACGATAGCGTCGGCACCGGCATCCACCAATGCCTGCATGCGTTCCAGCGTGTCGTCGGTGACGCCTACGCCAGCAGCCACGCGCAAACGACCCTTGCTATCCTTGCAAGCCATCGGTTTGTCCTTGGCCTTGGTGATGTCTTTATATGTGATCAGGCCCACCAGGCGGTTGTCTTTGTCCACCACGGGCAGCTTCTCAATCTTGTTCTCCTGCAAAATCTGTGCCGCAGCTGCCAGGTCGGTCTGCTGATGCGTGGTCACGAGGTTCTCGCTCGTCATCACGTCGTCGATCATATTGTCAAGCCGGCGCTCGAAGCGCAGGTCTCTGTTCGTCACGATTC
>JAILAI010000252.1 GCA_024681705.1 Prevotella sp. | reverse complement strand
GACTTCCGTAACGTGGTGCTCATTATGACGAGCAATGCCGGAGCGCAATATGCAGGTCAGAGTGTCGGCTTCGATTCGCATGTGAGTCGGGGTGAGGCCATGATGAAGCAAGTGAAGAAAATCTTCAAGCCCGAATTCATCAACAGATTGTCAGGTATGGTGGTGTTCCGCGATATGGATATGCCGATGGCAGAACTCATCCTCGACAAGAAGTTGCGCGAACTCCAGCAGAAACTCACCGCCCGCAATGTCACCCTCGACCTCACGCCCGAGGCGCGTCAATGGCTTCTGTGCAAAGGCTTCACGAAGGAATATGGTGCCCGCGAGATGGATCGTGTCATCGCCCAGATGCTGAAACCATTGCTCATGCGCGAAATATTGTTCGGACAGCTGAAGGAGGGTGGGGTAGCTAAGGTTGGAACCGCAAGCACCGAAGGCGACGGCTCGCCCGTTGTCGAAAGAGTCGATATGGGCTCTCAACTTGTGCTTTTGTCTTCGTCGCCCAACAACGATTCAGACGTTTGAACTCCGTAAAAGAAAGCAGATAGAGATGGTATTTGAGTTAGATTCTAAGATTTGGTTTCCCCAGCCACAATTGGCCGATGAGAACGGATTGTTGGCCGTGGGTGGTGACCTGAGCGTCGACAGGTTGCTGCTGGCTTATAGCTATGGCATTTTCCCCTGGTATAGCTTTAACGATAGCGAGGAAATCTTGTGGTATTGTCCGCATGAGCGTTTTGTCATTTTCCCCAATGAAATCCATATCTCCCATTCTATGCGCACGATGCTGAACCATTCTACGTCGTGCCTGATGCCACGAGAAGGCGCTCGCTATCGGCTAAGCATGAACGAAGATTTTGAGGGCGTCATCCGCAATTGTAGCAAGTTGCGCTATGAAGAAGAGGGCGCTTGGTTGGGTGAAGACATGATTGAGGCTTATACGGAGATGCATCGGCAAGGGTTTGCTACGAGTGTCGAAGTGTGGGATATGAAGGCGGAGAAAACCGACGGCGAAGTTTCGTCTGAGAGGCAAGAAGAAGAGGAAAAGGTGCGTGGAAAGCTGGTTGGCGGACTCTATGGAGTGACGTTAGCGAAGTATTTCATTGGTGAGAGCATGTTCTCGCTTGTGCCCAGTGGAAGCAAGTTGGCGCTCATCTTTCTCGCCCTCTTCATGCAGAAGATGGGAGGTAGCATCATCGATTGCCAATTGCACACCCCGCATCTCGAAAGTATGGGCGGACGCTTTATCAGTTACGATGAATATCTACAAATCTTAAACCAACCATATAACGAAGAGTCAGTTTAATAAATTATCATAAGTTACTGAAAACGAATAAGATATGAACTCTCATTTTCCTTTGTCTTATATTGATGTAATCGCAAAGGAAGAACGGAATTGGTTGTTTTGAAGTATTCCTTTTTAGTTAGAGTTTTCGCTTGAGGAAGAACCCTCGGGTGAAGATAAGGAAGGTGAGCGTCCCGGTGATTTGTGCAAAAGCAACCATCCAGAAGGCAAGTTTGTAACCCAGAAGTTCGGCCACTAAACCACCGATGAGGGCTCCAAGTCCCATGCCCACATCCCACGATACGAGAATGGTGGAGTTGGCGGTTCCTCGTTGGTTGTGATGGGCCACGCTGATAATCATATTTTGGAAGGCTGGCCACATGTGACCGTTGCCAAGACCGATGAGAAGGGCCGAAGTGTAATAGCCGAAGCTATTCGGACAAGCCACAAACAAGGTGTAGCCAATAGCCGAGAGCACGACGCCATCGGAGGCATTCTGCGTCAGTTTGCCTTGTCGAAGCGCTTTGGAGCCTTGCAATCGTGAGATGATAAGACCCACCGAGAGCAGGGCGAAATAGGTGCCAGTGCCGCCCGTAATGCCCATTTCCTCTTTGCCGTAGATGGCCAGATAGTTGCTGAGAACGCCAAAGCAGAACCCGAAGAACACCATGTTGACGGCAAGCAGCCATCCGCGCATCAGGAAGAACCTGTCGAGCGAGAGCAGGCGTTTTCGTTCGTTTGCTCCCTCCGCTTCCTTTTCTTCTTCAATGTTCTCGGTCTTCTCCTGCTTGATGCTCGCGTCGGCTACGAATCCGGCAAAGGCAACCAGGAGGGCAAGCCAGAAGAGCAGCTCGAAGTTATGGGTGTAGTGATAGATGTAGATGGCCACAGAAGGCGCGATGGCCATAGCCAGATTGTTGCTCAACCCGTAGAAACCAATGCCTTCGTTGCGTCGCGATGGTGGCAACACGTCGATGGCCATTGTGGAGTTGGCCACCGTCACGGCACCGAAAGGAGCACCGTGAAGCGTCCTCACAATGGTGAAGAGAAGTAGGGTAGAGGCTACGAGATAGCCGGCAAAGAAGATGAAGAAAAAGAAGAAACACACGAGCAACACCGTCTTCCTCGGGAAACTGTCCACGAGGAAACCGCTGAACGGACGACTCAACAAAGCCGTCAGCGTGTAGCCCGAAAGCACCAGACCTATCACATCCTTCGTGACTCCGAAATGCTCGCTAAGGTATAGCGGTAGCAGAGGCGTGAGCAGATAGAACGAGAAGAAAAGAGTGAAGTTCGCCGCCATCACCTTACAGTAGTTGGCATTCCAAAGGCGCTCCATTTTCTTTATTCCTGACGCTTGGTTCCTTTTGCTAGATGACGAATGCTGAAGACCAGGCACGCTATTCGCCAATCTTCAGGTTGTCAATCTGCTGGTTGATGTGTGTGCTGAATGCTAGCGGCGACTTGATGTGGCTATAGCGGTTGGAGGCTTCGCCCGTAGTGACGATCACCGTTCCGTAGTTCAGCAATCTGCCAGCCACCGACTGTTCGATTTTCACGCCTTCGCACTTGCGGAGCAACAGTTCCAACGACTCGCGCTTGACGATGCCGCGCTTGAAGATGAGGCGTCGGTTGGTCACCACATATTGCTTTCCGCCGTTGATGTTCACCGCCCAGATGAAGGCTATCACCAGCAAGATGACGCCAGCGGCCAGCTTGACCAGGAACTGAGTCTGGTCGTCCATCGGAATGGCCATCATCACGAGGGCCGCAAGACCCAGCAGGAAAGGCCATACGTAGACGATGAAATGGAGTTGTGCCGAATAGACGACTTTCTCGTTCTCCATCAAGTTCTTTTCAATGTATCCCATGATTCTATCGTTTTATTATTTTATCTCTTTTGGGTGTTGTTCGTGTCTATGATTCACGAATCGTTCTGCGAAATTAGCAAAAATTTCGGAAACACACTTTGTTTTGCTGAAAAAACTTACTCAAACGGCAAAAAAACGCTGAAAAACGCTTCGGATGCACGTGCGGTCGATGCAATCCCAACGTAGGGATATGAGCTAAGCTGTTATTTGATTGCCCGTATACAACTGGTAGTAGCGTCCCTTCATGGCCATCAGCGTCTCGTGGTTCCCTCGCTCGATGATGCGGCCGTGATCCATCACCATGATCCAGTCGGCATTGCGGATGGTGGACAGGCGGTGGGCGATGACAAAGGTGGTGCGACCTCTCATTAGTTCGTCCATACCTTGTTGCACCATTCTTTCGGTACGGGTATCGATGCTGCTGGTGGCTTCGTCGAGGATGAGTGCTGGCGGATTGGCCACAGCTGCCCGGGCGATGGCGATGAGTTGTCGCTCACCCTGACTCAGGTTGCCTCCGTCGGCTTTCAGGGGCGTCTGATAGCCTTGCGCCAGACGGGAGATGAAGTCGTGGGCATGAACCAGTTTAGCGGCCGCTATGCACTCCTCGTCGGTGGCCTCCAGACGGCCGTATCGGATGTTCTCCATTACCGTCGTGGTGAAGAGATGCGTCTCTTGTAGCACCATTCCGAGCGACCTTCTGAGTTCGTTGCGCTGGATATGGCGGATGTTGAAGCCGTCGTAGAGAATGCGACCGCCCTGAATGTCGTAGAAGCGGTTGATGAGGTTGGTGATGGTGGTCTTGCCAGCACCTGTTCCACCCACGAGGGCAATCTTCTGACCCGCATCGGTGTCCATCTCAATGTCGAAGAGCACCTGTCGGCCCAGCGTCTCTTTTCCTTGCTTGTCGACGACGGGGTAGGCGAAGTCCACTCCGAAGAAATCCACTTCTCCGCGTTGGCGAACCAGCTTCTCTCCTTCGCCCTTCCAAGCCCAGATGCCCGTACAGCATTCGGCTTCTTCGAGTGTTCCGTCGGCTTTCTCGGTGGCGTTCACCAGCTTTACGGTTGCCTCTTCGTCGGTCTCGGGCGTTGCGTCCATCAGGTCGAAGACGCGTTGCGCACCTGCTAGTGCATTGATGATGCTGTTGATCTGGTTGGAGATTTCAGACACCGGACGGGTGAAGTTCTTGATGAGTGTCAGGAAGCTGACGAGCGTTCCCACGGTGAGCGAGAGGATGGTGCCCGCAGACGGTGCGAAGGCCTGTAGTGCGAGCAGGGCGCCGAACATAGCCGCCAGCACGTAGATGAGGTTTGAGAGGTTTCCGTTCACCGGCATCACGATGTTGGCCACGCGGTTGGCGTTGCAAGCACTATCGCGAAGCTCAGAGTTCAGCTTGGCAAATCCCTCGATGGCCTCCTGTTCGTGGCAGAACGTCTTCACCACCTTCTGCCCGGTGAGCATCTCCTCGATGTAGCCGTTCATGAGTCCCAGGTTCTGTTGTTGTGCGGAGAAGTGCTTGAACGACCGCTTCCCCAGCCATCGGGTGGTGTAGATCATGACC
>JAILAI010000246.1 GCA_024681705.1 Prevotella sp. | reverse complement strand
ATCTGCCAGTCGCCAAAGAGCACGTAGTCGTGACCTTCGCCGTAGCGCTGGTATTTCCATTTGCTCTTGTCGGGTTCCTGAGCGCCCATCCACTTGTTGTGTTCGGCCCAACGGATGCTGTAGTCGAGCATCTGCTCGTCCTTCAGCAATTTGTACACTTCAATGTTACCCGTGTGATAGGCGGCATTATCCCAAAACGAACGCACCTCCGCCTTGTTGTTCTTTTGCCAATAGGTGTTCACTTTCCAGATTACATCTCTCACCTCATCAGGTGTCCATTTCCGGGCTTGCACAGAAGCCACCGACGACAGGACGACCGTCAATAAAATTAGTTTCTTTATCATTTGTTTTAGGGGGTTTAGCAAATGAGTATAACGATTGTATAGCTTTTCTTTTTGCAAATATACGGTAAAAAATTCGAATAACCGCCAATATGGAGGTTAAATCTTATAAAAAAGGGACAGCCTGCATGTCGACAGACTGCCCCTCTGCCTTAGAAAAACTAACTAATAACCTATTAAGTATGAATGAAAAATTATTGCTCAATAGCCAGGGTTCTGCTGCAATTCGGCATCCTTGTTCAGCTGAATCTCAGACAATGGGATGGGCAGCAGGCAATGGGTAGAGGCGTTGAAACCTGTAATCTTCTTACTGTCTGTTCCTTCTGCCCAAGAGGACATTATCATCTGCACGCGGTCGGCCAGCTTGCCTGTACGGCAGAGCGTGTAGCGACGATTCTCCTCGCCAACCAACTCACGTATGCGTTCGTCGAGAATAAGGTCCATCGTTATTTCCCAAGGGGTGACTAAACCTATGGAAGGGTTGCCCGTTTCAGCACGATACTGCTTGAAGGCACGGTCGCGAAGAACGTTGATGTCATCGGCGGCACCAGAGGGATTGCCCTGCTGGATGCGTGCTTCGGCACGAAGCAGATAGGCATCGGCCAGACGCATCAGTGGCCAGTCCTTCACCAACGACCATCCGAAGTCGTCGGTCGTGTCGTAGCCGCCCCACTTGGTGGTGTGCGGATACATCACGTTCAGCGTGTCGTTGACTCTGAAATAGGCTCTGTCGCCAGTCTTCACGTTCAGGGCTGTGGCACCTGCGGTACCTTCGTCCACCCTGTAGCCATCCTTCACGTAGATGGTGCTGCTCCAGTTGGGGCGGTTGTAGTAGAGCACGCGACGAATGTTATGGTTGGAGTTACGGATGTCGCCTTTCTGGTAGATACCATATTTCACGTAGTTGCTCAGACGCAGACGTCCGTTGCCGCGACCACCGAGAGAGTCGGCATTCACCATACCGTCAATCTTATGGAAGGCGGCCACCCAGTTACGGCGCTGCTGAGGTGCATCGATGGTGCCACCCGTCACGTCGCGGTTGAACTCCATCTGGAAGACCCAGATGCCCTCGGTATTGCCCTGAGAGCGGCGCTGATTGCCCCAGCGGAACATGTCGCTATAGTAGTCGCCGGCCTCAGAGAGGAACTTACCGTAGCGCTCGGTGATGAGTTTGTAGTTACCGCTTTCGATGGTTGCCGTGACGGCGGCCTCAGCTTCGGCATACTTGCCCATGCGGTTGAACGCCTCACCGGCCAGGATGCGTGCGCAATCCTTGTTGATGCGGTTCTGCGTCTTCGTCTTTCCCACCTCAGGCAGATTGGCCATCGCGTCGTTCAGGTCGGCAGAAATGACGGCATCAATCTCCGAAACGGCGTTGCGGATGAAGTCGGTGCGAGGCTCAGCCTTGCTCTCGGTGAGCAGAGGCACGGGACCCCAAAGCGTCACAAGCATGTTGTAGCAGTAGGCGCGGAAGAACTCTGCCTCGGCCTTGGCGGCGGCATCTACGCCCTCGGTGTTGATGATAATGTTGGCACTATTGATCATGCTATAGAGTGCCTCCCACAGACGGCTCACGCCAAGACTCTCAGAGTTCATCGAAGCATACTGATAGAAAGGCACCTCGGCGCCCTCGATATCACCAGGAGCACCCACATCGGTGCCGTCCTGCCAGCAGCCGGTGAAGCCCTGCGGCCACGACATACCCCACAACGAGGCGAACTTATAGTGCAGACCGATGACCTTTGCCTCAACGTCGGAAACGTCGGTTCCGTAGTTCGAGAACATCTCCTCATCCAAGTAGCTG
>JAILAI010000235.1 GCA_024681705.1 Prevotella sp. | reverse complement strand
TTGAAGATCTTGAACTCGTCAAGCTCTGCCTGGTTGGTCATGCCGAGTCGTCGGTAGCAGCTGGCTCGCATCTGCAGACCTGCCCAGAAGTTGGGGAACTCGCCGATGACGGTCGTGAGGTCGCGTATGGCCCCTCTGAGGTCGCCCGTACGCTCGAGCAGCAATGCGCGGTTGTATACGGCCATGATGTTTCCCGGCTCACGGCTGATGATGAAGTCGAAGTCGTCGATGGCACGATTGTCGTCGCCCACCTGCACTCGGAGCTGCCCTCGGTTGTAGTGGGCCAGGAAGTTGTTCGGGTCGAGCTCTATCGCCTTGTCGTAGTCGGCCAGCGCTCCCCGCAGGTTGTTGAAGTTGTAGCGTGCGAGGGCCCGGTTCACGTAGTTGTTCACGGCCGTGGGCTTGAGTCGGATGGCTTCGCTGAGCTGCTTATCGGCATCGCGCCAGTTCTTCTTGTTCAGGCTCATCATGGCACGCACGGTCCACGCCTCACCGTCGTAGGGATCCAGCTCAAGACTCTTGTCGAGATACTTCTCCGCCTGCAGGGTGTCTTTTTGTTGCAGGTAGACCTCGCACTTCAGCTGGTAGATCTTCGCATTCTGGCTCCATCGCACCATCATCGAGTCGAGCTCAACGTTGGCTCGGTCGTAGTCCTTGCTATTCATGCGGCAGAGGGCGCGGTTGTACCACAGGTTCTGGTTGATGGGGTCGAGTTTGATGGCTTCGTCGTAGTCGGTGGCAGCCTCGTTGAACTTCTTCTGACGGATGCGGCAGATGCCCCTGAGGTCGTAGAGCCCCGTGATGTAGGGGTTCAGTGCGATGGCCTCGTTGCAATCGAGCTCTGCGCCCACGAAGTCGTCAAGGTTGTATTTGGCCACAGCCCTGAAGTACCAAGGCTCGTAGAGGTAGGGTTTGGCGTTGATGGCCTGATTGAAATATTGCATCGAGAGCACATAGTCTTCGTAGTAGAGCGCACTACGGCCTGCCATGAGCACGCGGTCGATGTTGTACTGGGCCCTGAGCGTCTGGAGGGAGGAGAGCATGAGCAGAGACGAAAAACAGAGCATGCGGAGAATAAGAATGGGTCTTCTTCTCAACAAGCTCTGTTCTTGTGTGCAGACTGTTGTTCCTTTCATTTTGCTCAACCGCCCTTTGTTTTAGGGTTTATGGATTGCCTCCGAGCGGGCTTATCTCTTCGCGGGCTTCGTGCGGTAGGCGCAACGGTATTTGCCCAGCGTGAGGCTCTTCAGCTTGTTCTTGATGAGCTGGCGGCGCAGGGGCGAAATGCGGTCGATGAACATGTGGGCGTCGAGGTGGTCGAACTCATGTTGCATGACTCTTGCCAGGTAGCCATCAATCCATTCGTCGTGCTCCACACGGTCGGCATCTTCGTAGCGCACATGGATGCGCGTGGGGCGCGTCACTTTCTCATGAATGCCGGGCAACGAGAGGCATCCCTCTTCCATCGACTCGGTCTCGGTGTCGTCGACCTCGATGATGTGTGGGTTGATAAAGGCCTTTCTGAATCCGGCATATTCGGGCATATCATCGCTCAATACGTTTAGGTCAATCACCGCCACGCGGATGTCGAGACCTACTTGCGGAGCAGCCAGCCCAATGCCTTCGGAGGCGTCGAGCGTGTCGAACATGTTCTCGATGAGCTGCTGCTGGTCGGGATAGTCTTTCGGAATGTCCTGCGACACCTTTCGCAAGACAGGCTGTCCGTAGATATAGATGGGTAAAATCATTCCTTTATGATAAAAAATAAGAAATCAAAAATGGGGTTTCATCGCTTATTGCTGATGTAGTCTTCTCGACTCCATATAGCTCTGCAGGATGATGGTGGCGCTGATCTCGTCGACCATAGCCTTGTCCTGCCGGGCTTTCTTGCGCAGACCTCCCTGCAACATTGCCTGATGCGCAAGTACCGACGTGTAGCGTTCGTCGACGTATTCGATGGGGATTTCGGGGCATGCCTTCCGCCATCTGTTCACGAACTGCTCCACTCGTTGCAGGTTCTCGCTGGGCTGCCCATTGGGTTGCATGGGCTTGCCGATGACAATTCTCTCCACGGGTTCGCGGCCGATGTAAGCCTTGAGCCAGTCGAAGAGTTCAGACGTAGCAACAGTCGCCAACCCATTGGCTATGATTTGCAATGGGTCGGTGACTGCCAATCCTGTACGTCGCTTGCCGTAGTCTATAGAAAGAATCCGAGCCAACGGCCTAGCTCCTTATCGCTGGTTGAAGAGCAACCAAGCGTCCTTGAAGTCGGCGTTCTTGCGGAATTCGTTGCGGCTACGGACTGCACTGGCCTTATCGTCGTAGGTAGAAGCCACCACGCGATACATGCCGTTAGAGCTGTTGTAGGCAATCTGGGCGCTGTGACCTGCATTGCGCAGACGCTGGCAGAGACCTTCGGCGTTGGCTTTCACCGAGAAAGAACCCAGCACGACGCTATAGCTCTTCAGACCTGAACCGTCGACAACGGTCAGACTCTCCGGGCGAACCGATACATTGTCGTAGTTATCCGTTACAACAGTCTCCGTACCTTGAGTGGTCGTCACAGGAGCAACGACGGGTGTTTCTGTTACGGTCTGCGTCTGAACTGCCTGCTGAGCCTCCTGAGCCTTAGCCTTCTCGTAAGCCTTCTTGTAGGCACTTTCCTTGGAACCACAACTCGTCAGGGCCATTGCAACGGCAAGACCTGCGCATACTAACGTGAACTTTTTCATACTTTCCTATTGATATTATAAATTAAACTTAATGCACATTTGATGTGCGAAATTACACAAAATCGCGGAAAAATGCCAAAAAAGCGCACATAAAGTTTGTTAAATGGCTTAAATACCTAGAAATTCATAAAAAAAGTCGCCGTTTTTTATTGGTTTTTCACAAAAAATTACTACATTTGCGAAAAGTTTACGACACACTATTCACAATTTAAAACATCAAGAAATATGAAGACATTAGGTTACATTGGCGCATTCATTGGTGGTTCCATCGCCGGTGCAGCGCTCGGACTGCTCCTCGCTCCCGAAAAGGGTGCCGACACACGTGAGAAAATCAACGATGCCATCGACGACTTCTGCAAGAAGCACAACATCAACCTCTCGAAGAAGGAAATCGGCGATCTGGCCGACGACATCAAGGAGAAGGTGGAGGACATCATTGACTAAGCACACACAGCACCAATAGACCAAAACGACAGCGCATGTTTTCTAACGACAAGAACATAGAAACCATAGGGCAACTCGTAGAGGTGCTGAAGCACTACATCGGGCTGCAGAACGAGTATCTGCGGCTCGATGTCATCGAAAAGGTGGTGAGGCTCATCACCGCACTCATCATGGCGGCCGTCACCTTCCTCATCATTATCATCATCTTCATCTATCTGTCGTTCGCTGCTGCCTATGCGATGGCTCCACACCTTGGATACCCCGTGGCATTCCTCATCGTGGCCGCCTTCTACATTCTGGTGTTCCTGCTCTTCATGGCTTTCAGGAAGTCGTGGGTGGAGAAACCGCTGGTGAGGTTCCTGGCGAGCATGCTGATGGAATAAGGACGAGGCAGACAGATAGGGTTTCGATTTTTCAATACAGATTATGACAGAGAACTCCCAGATACAACCAAGCTACAACACGCTACGGTCGATAGCCGACCGGAAGGCTCAGCTACTGAAGGAAATCAGGAAAGACAGCGACCAGATAACGAAACTACGCCGCCAGCTTTTCGAAAAACCAACCGCACTGACCTCCAAGCGCAAAGGCGCTCGGATGCAAGGGCTGATGACCACTGGCGCAGGGCTGTTCGACGCCGTAGTGCTCGTGTGGAAGCTCTATAGGAAGTTCAAGAAGTGAGTTCTTCAGAGAGTTCAAAAAATAAGATCTATAGGAAACTCAAGAAGTGAGTTCTATAGAGTAAAAATTTTCTATAGTAGTTCAAAAAAATAAGGCATAGCGCTCAAGCGTTATACCCTATTTCATTCATTCTTTCGGACTAGCGTTCGCATTTCTGGACGCATCCAGCGATTCCGTCATCACTTACTTCTCAAAGCTCGACTTCATCCACTTGGCGGCCAGACGGATGCCAATGTATCCCACTACCAGCGTGAGGACTACAACCAGACAAAGGTGGAACATTGTGGACATCTGTACTAGTGTGTCGGCATAATCGGCACCAAGCTCGCTTTCGGCTCCGTCGTGATACCATTGAGGGCGGGCCCAAAGCGGATGAATCCAACTGATGACACCAAGAGCAAGAACGGGATAGCCCCAGCTAACGCCCTTCAACGTGGTGTTTCCAACGTACTGACGGACGATGTCGGAGGCAACACCTGCGGTAAGCATCATGAATGCGGAGTGCATATCGAACTCGCCAATAGCCAGCAGAAAACCGGCGAGAACGGCCGAGAGAAGAAGTCCGACGCCAAAGCATTGTAGTTGGTCGGCCACCTTGAAGTAAGAGAAAGCACCGACGAAAGCCGCCAGCACCGGGAGTCCCACCCACAAGACGGGATGAAGAAAGCCCAGAAACGCGGTCAGAAAGACCGACGCCGCGTAGAGAACCGTAAATCCAACGATTCCTGAATAGTTGATTTTCTTTTTCATTTTGTTCTTTTAATACCTTAATTTTAACATACCAATGTCAATCACTTGACGATGCAAAGGTACGGCATTTTCAATAAAAGAACAATACCCAAAGATGGGTAAATCGGAGTCTGTCTTCTACCTATAAAAGACGATGTTTGAAGCTTCCTCCACTACTATCCTTCAACAATCACAAACAATTGGATAGTCGGTCGGGCTCAAATTAAGCAAAATCTCTTAACCCTGATGATTTAAGCTTGCCCCTCTTCTCTGGCTTAGCAACTCAAATCTCAATCTGCTGACCATCGAAAGCCAGCTGGACGTCATCGGGCATCTGATGGTTCACCTCCTCATGCAATCCGATATCATGACACGAATGGATGAGCCAAGTCCTACGAGCCCCTACCCTACGGGCAAGGGCAATGGCATCGTCCACACTCTGGTGAGCATGATGGGCAGGCTCAAAGCGAAGGGCATTCACCACGAGCGTGTCGACATCCTCGAGATATTTCATCTCCGATTCGTCGATGGTCTTCATGTCGGTGATATAGGCCAGCGGACCGATGCGATAGGCCGTGATGGGCAGATGACCATGATAGACGCCAAAAGGCATCACGCTCAGCTCATTCACCTGAAGAGGAACATGATGCTCGATGGTATGAAGACTGATGGCTGGTGCTCCCGGATAGCGGTTCTCGGCAAAGCAATAAGGCACGGTGTGCATCAACGCACGCGAGGTCTGGCCATCGGCATAGACATTGACTTCGCCAAACTTGCAGAAAGGGCGCAAGTCGTCTACACCGCCCGCATGATCGTAGTGGATATGGGTGAGCAAGACGGCATCGATTTTCCGGAATGTCTGAGGTAGCATCTGCGTGCGGAAGTCGGGCCCTACATCAATAACGATACGCGTCTGTTCGGTTTCAATCATGGCCGAACAACGCAAGCGCTTGTCATGAGGGTCGCTACTGGTACACACCTTGCAGGTGCACCCAATGGTAGGTACGCCCACCGAAGTACCGGTTCCGAGGAATGTGAGTTTCATGTCTTTCAAAAAACCAAATCTATTGTCGATACACCAAAGCCGCAACTGAGGTTAAATGATGTTCACCTCCGGATGAATGTCGATACCGAATTTCTCTAACACGTCGTGACGGATGGCATCGCAAAGCGCAACAACTTCGCTTCCCGTCGCCCCACCACGATTGACGAGTACGAGCGCTTGCTTGTCGTGAACACCAGCCCTGCCAAGCGAGCGGCCTTTCCATCCGCACTGGTCAATCATCCAACCTGCCGGAATCTTCTCGTGAGTCTCATCAATATAATAATGTGGCATGTTGGGATAGCGAGACTGAATCTGCTCGAACACATCGCGGCCCACCACCGGGTTCATGAAGAAGCTACCGGCATTGCCCTGAACGTTCGGGTCGGGGAGTTTGGCATTCCTGATGTCAATGATGACCTGACGCACTTCCGATGCCGTAGGGTTGTCGATGTGACGACGCTCCAATTCCGCACGGATGTTGCCATAGTCGAGATGGGGTTCGAAGCAACTATGCAACCTGAACACCACGCTCAATATCAGAAAGCGGTTCTTCCACTCTCCCTTGAAGCGGCTCTGGCGATAGCCATACTGACATTGCGCGTTGTCGAGCCATTTCACCTGACCGTCGCTCATGTCGAGGACCTCAACCTTCTCGATGATGTCTTTGGCCTCTGCGCCGTAGGCTCCGATATTCTGAACCGCACTAGCGCCCACCTCTCCGGGAATAAGCGACAAGTTCTCTGCGCCATAAAGTCCATTGGCCACACAGAAATCAACAAACTCATCCCAGTTCTCACCACTTCCGGCACGCACCAGTCGGTCGCCATTGTCCTGAGGTTCGTCCACTTCGATTCCCATTATAGCCGAATGCACCACGATGCCTTCGAAGTCGCGCGTGAGCAAAAGGTTGCTTCCTCCTCCCAAAATCAGGAAGGGACAACGCTCCGAATGGAGTATCTGCGCCACTTGCTTCGCCTCTTCGGCATTGGTGTATTCAAGAAAACGCTGACACCGGGCGTCGATGCCAAACGTGTTGTGCCCTTTCAGGCTATAGTTGCGTTCGTCTTTCAATCGTTAATAATCGTCTTTTCTAACGTCAACTTCCGTCATTCAAAAGTCAACATTTGTTTTTTAACCGTCGACTTCCGTCATTCAAAATCAATATTTGTATTTTCAATCACCGATAATCGGCTCTCGGTCGTCGACATATAAATAATTAAGGTGGATTCAAACGGCCATCTCTCTGGTCAGACCTTAAGGCCTACCAATTGCCATTCGCCATCCACGAGCTTGAAATTCATCTCCATTTCCTGTCCGTTGGAGATGCCTCTGAGCAAGAACACCTTATGGTTGCTCTCCTTGTACTGCTGCCCGTATACGATGTTGTAGAGCACGCCCTGCGGCAGTTCTCCGGGAGTGAAATAGGGCCAGTCTTCGGGAGTGATCTTTGTCTTGATATCGTGCGAGTCATCCTCTGGATCGGGTCCCGAGAAACTCATGCTTTCGGCCAGACTCTCTGCCTGAAACGCCGAGTCGGCGGCAAACTTCTCGTAGAACTGAAGGAACGATGCATTCTTGTTCGATACTACGGCTCCGTTTTCAACCGAAGTGAGCATCCATTTTCCTTCTTGACGGTCGAAATTGAACTTCCTCACCGACTGCTCCTCAAGGAATATCTTCTCCACCACCACATGTTCCAAAGTGGTGTCTTTCGACAGCTTCAAATCCTTATTGTCGTCAAGAATCAACGTGTAGTATCCCTGCGGCATGTACAACTGCTCCATGCCCCATTGTTTGCGCTGAACCAGTTTCACATTCTTTCCGGAAATCTCGCGCAATGGCCACTGGATGCGGCTGACCTGATGTTTCTTGTTGTTGCAAAACAAATAGATGAAATCGTCAAATAGTTCGTCGGCGGCTTTGGGAATCACCTGTTCGACGACTAATGTGTCTTCCATGACTTCAATAGAGTCTGAATCCACCGTGACAACATCCGTTGAATCTGCGGCCACAGGCTTCTTTTCATTGCAACCTGTGGCAAAAAACATCATCCCCACACAAATAATTAGGACAACATAAAATCCTTTTCTCATACGTTCTAAAAAACCAAATTCCTTTTAAACGAGGATATACTCTCAAATATTTCGCAAAGGTACGTCTTTTTTTCCAAACAAACGTCATAATTTGTTTCTTTTTTTTTGTGTCGTGAAAAGTTTTCGTCTATGTCTGGTTTTAACGCTCCATTCTCGTGTATCCGAAACGGAAATTATGCCACTTCGCAACGTAATCGTGTCGACAAAACAACTTGAATTTTCCAAAGAATGAAAGGTAACTACGAGCCGATGACCACTTGCAAAACTCCTCTGCAACACGAAGGAGAACTTCTTGCACAACACCTCTGGAGAGAGCAAATTAAACAGGTAATTAAGAAAGAATGAATGAAATATTTGGTCATTTCAGAAAAATACTCTATTTTTGCAATCAATTATGGCTTTAAACTATATCTGGATAGGTTTGTTCGTCATCGGCGCGCTGGTCGGGGTGATACGTCTGTTATTCATGGGCGACACCGAAGCATTGCCGGAAATGATGGACTCCACATTCGAAATGTCGAAAATGGCCTTTGAAATGACCCTTGGCCTCACGGGAACGCTCACATTGTGGATGGGCATCCTGAAGATTGGCGAGGACAGCGGTCTGGTAAACAGGCTGGCACGAGCACTCACACCAGTGCTCACAAAGCTGTTCCCCGAAATACCAAAGGGGCATCCGGCCCTCGGAAGCATCTTCATGAACGTATCGGCCAACATGCTGGGACTCGACAATGCAGCTACGCCGGTAGGACTAAAAGCCATGCAGGAATTGCAAACGCTGAACAAGAAGAAGGATACGGCCACTAATGCGATGATCATGTTCCTCGTGCTCAACACCTCGGGACTGACCATCATACCCGTCTCCATTATGGCCTATCGCGCGAAAGCCGGTTCGGCCGACCCGACGGATGTGTTTATCCCATTGCTGCTCACGACGCTCTGTTCCACCATCGTCGGTCTGATTGTGGTCAGCCTATACCAGCGCATCAATCTGTTCAAGCGTGCTTTCCTGGTGATGTTTGCCGTAGTGGCAGCATTGGTGGGTGCTCTGTTCTGGGCCATGAGCGGTATGGACAACACTGGGGTTCAGGCTTTCTGCCGATTGCTCACGAGTTGCCTCATCATCGGTGCCATCATCACGTTCATCGTATCGGGCTGGCGAAAGAAGCTCAACGTGTACGACTCGTTCATTCAGGGCGCCAAGGGAGGCTTCGACGTTGCGGTGAGCCTCATTCCCTATTGTGTAGCGATTCTCGCGGCCATCGGCGTATTCAAGGCGTCGGGAGCGTTGGGACTCATTCAAGACGGACTGGCCTATGTGGTTGCCGCTTGCGGACTGAACACCGATTTCGTGGCGGCGGTGCCCGTAGCATTGATGAAACCTCTCAACGGATCAGGTGCACGAGGCATGATGCTAGAGTGTATGGCCACCTATGGTCCCGACTCGTTCGTAGGCCATCTGGCGGGTGTGTTGCAGGGATGTACCGACACCACCTTCTACATTCTGGCCATCTACTTCGGTAGTGTGGGCATTAAGAATTACCGACATGCTGTCACCTGCGGACTTATGGCCGACTTTGCCGGCATGATTGCCGCCGTGCTCTTCAGCTATTATTTCTGGGGATGACAACGAAACGAAAACGAAAATATCAATATGAAAAAGAAAATCATCATTCTCGTTTCGGCCATCGCATTGGCACTTTGCTATAGTTGCAAGGGGGAAAAGGGCGATGCCAAACAGACGGAGACGACTTCGCTCACCGAGGCGCTGACAACCGACTCGGTGGACATTCCGATGCGACAGGTCACCGTCGGCCAGAAAACCTACAACGTTGCCGACATCGACGACGCGGCACAGGTGTATGCTGACAAAGTGGAGCGCAACCGTTGCTTCATCGTCATATCGAAAAAGGAATACCGACTCTACGTCTACCAAGTGTCGGCCGACAAGAAAGACACGCTGCTCGCCGCACATTTCCCCGTTTGCTACGCTAAGTATCCGGAGGCAAAGACCAAGAGCGGTGATATGCGTACGCCCGAAAGCACCATGCAAGAGCCCTTCACCATCAAGCAGATTCAGAACGCCAGCGAATGGTTTCACGACTTTGGCGACGGCCGAGGTTCCATCAAGTCGTACGGCGACTGGTTCCTCCGTCTGGAGACGCCGGGATTCACGGGCGTAGGTATTCACGGAAGCACCAACAACGAGGCCAGTGTTCCCGGACGCGATAGTGAAGGTTGCATCCGTCTGCGCGACGCCGATCTCATCGTTCTTCACGACCGCTTCGCGGAAGAGGGACAAAAGGTCATCATCAAGGGCTACAATCAGGGCAAGTTGCCTTTCGAACTCAAAGCAGAGCAAGCACTCGGCGAGCGCTACAAAGCACCCAAAGCGGGCTATAAATCGCCAGTTGCCGAACAACCCGAAGCAGAGGCAGCACCCTCCGATTTGGAGCCAGCACCAGAGTCAGAAGAGACCCAGTCGATTGGCGAACCCAAACCCGAAAAGGTCGAAGAGCAGGCTGCTCCAGCTAAGGAAGGCGCCAACCCCAGCCTGGGAGCTAAGCCTTCGGACCAGGAACTGGAGAAGCTGAAGCAGAAAAGTGGCATCAAGCCCACCAAGGAACAACCAAAGAAGAAATAACGATATCAATTGTTTTAACCATAAAAAACTTACGGATTATGAAAAGAATCATGAAATCACTCACCGTGATGTTTGCCATGTGCATACTCTCGGTCATGCCTGCTCAGGCAAAATCGCCTGAATCGGTCTATCTCACAGAGACGCAGCAACAGCGCTACGTAGTAGTGAATGGTGTGAACGTACGCCTGCGCTTCGAGCCCAACCTGAGCTCTAGCTACCTGCACTACGACAATGGAACGCCCAGATATGCTCCCAAGGGAACCTACCTGAAGTATCTCGGACAGAAGGGCGACTTCTACTATGTACAATATGCAGGCTACAAGGTCTACATCTCGAAGCAATACTCCTATCTTTCTGGCGGTTCGAGCTCGTCTGCTTCAGCCGGCAACTCTGGCAAGTATTATGTAGTTATTAACGGAGTGAACGTGCGTTTGCGCACTGGACCTTCAACCAACTACCCCTACTTCACTTGGAACGACGGCTCTCCCTGCTACCTCCCCAAGGGTTCTTACCTGAATTATCTGGGTCAGGCAGGCGACTTTTACAAGTGCTCTTATCAGGGTCACACCGTCTACATTTCAAAGAAATTCTCATACATCACCAAGTAAAGCATCAGCATCTAACACCCTTTTATAGAACATGAACCTCATTAGAATTTGGACGGTGGCTCTCAGTCTGATAGCCGCTTCCAACCTACAGGCACAAAATCCGAGCATCGGTCTGGACAAGCCCGATAATCTCACCGCCACAATCGCTCCTGAAGCCGTAGACGAAGAGTCCGCCCTTGTGGAAGACACATCTGTCGTAGCCCAACCTAAAGGCACCCCCGTAAAGCCGGGAGAAGCCACTACGAGAAAAGTCAGGATGGGCAAGAAGGTGTTTGAAGTGGCCGACCAGAGCGACACACGACGCGTTTATCGCGAGCAGGTGAAGCCCGAGAACTGCTTCATCGTCATCTCAAAACAAGAATACCGACTCTATGTCTACGAGAAAGTAGGCAAAGACACGCTACTCGTGGCTCACTACCCCGTCTGCCTCTCCAAAGTGAAAGGAAACAAGCAGCGCGTGGGCGATATGAAGACACCTGAATGCACGCCCCAGAAGCCGTTCTACATCAGTCAGATACAACCTGCCTCATCGTGGAAGCACGACTTCAAGGACGGTCGCGGCAGCTTGCCCGCCTATGGTGCCTGGTTCATGAGACTCGTAACACCGGGACATTCCGGCATCGGCATTCACGGTAGCACCAGCAACGAATCGAGCGTTCCGGGACGCGATAGTGAGGGATGCATCCGTCTTCGCGACAACGACATCAAGCACTTGAAGGAACACTACGCCCGAGTTCGCACGCGCGTCATCATCCAGAGCGACGCCAAAGGACCCAACCGTGGCCCGTATGCCTTTGAGAAGAAAGCATGGAAGGCTGCTAAGGATTTCCAGCTTCCCACCAAGGGATACACACTTCTGAAAGGTGCCTCCTTCGTGAAATAAAAAGGAAAACAACGTCTTTAAAAGGCCTCTATGCAACATCGCGTGGAGGCTTTTTCTTTTCTATGGCGCTAAAAACCAAAGTTTTCGGATAAAAACCGCTCAATCTTTCACCTTTTCCGAAAAATATGACTAACTTTGCACCCCAAAAGAAAGAGCAAACATTAAGAATATGATACTCGAAAGAATAGAAGAACTGCTGAAAGAGGTTAGCAACCTTTCGGCTTCGAACGCAGAAGAGATTGAACAGCTGCGACTGAAATACCTCAGCAAGAAGGGCGAGATCAACGCTCTGATGCAGGAATTTCGCAACGTGGCCGCCGACCAAAAGAAAACGGTGGGCATGAAAATAAACGAACTGAAGCAGACCGCTACCGAGCGCATCAACCAGTTGCGCGAGCAGACGGCCGTTGCAGAGACGGCCGGGGACGACATCGACCTCACCCGCTCGCCCTACCCCATCGAACTGGGTACGCGTCATCCGCTGACCATCGTTCGCAACGAGATCATCGACATCTTCCAGCGCATGGGATTCGTATTGGCCGATGGTCCCGAAGTGGAAGACGACCTGCACGTGTTCACAAAGATGAATTTCGCCGCCGACCACCCTGCACGCGACATGCAAGATACTTTCTTCGTGGAGCAGAGCGCATCGGGCGACGTGACGAAGAACATCCTGCTTCGCTCGCACACCAGTTCTGTTCAGGCACGAGTGATGGAGACTCAGCAGCCTCCCATCCGCATCATCTGCCCCGGACGCGTCTATCGCAACGAGGCCATCACGGCACGCGCCCATTGCTTCTTCCACCAGATTGAAGGTCTGTACATCGACAAGAACGTCTCGTTCACCGACCTGAAGCAGGTGCTCCTGTCGTTTGCACGCGAACTCTTCGGCGCCGACACCAAGATTCGTCTGCGTCCTAGCTACTTCCCCTTCACCGAACCGAGTGCCGAGATGGACATCTCGTGTCACATCTGTGGCGGAAAGGGTTGCGGGTTCTGTAAACACACCGGATGGGTGGAGATTCTTGGATGCGGTATGGTCGACCCCAACGTGCTCGAACTTTGCGGCATCGATAGCAAGGTATATAGCGGTTATGCCTTCGGTCTTGGCGTTGAGCGCATCACCAACCTGAAGTATCAGGTGAGCGACCTCCGCATGTTCTCTGAGAACGATATGCGATTCCTTCGCGAATTTGAAGCCGCCCACTAATCCCGAGATGCCATTCTCAATCAGGCAAAGCGATATTCTCAATAAGGGAAAACGACATTCTCAATAGGGCAAAGCGACATTCTTGAAAAGAGAAATTGCCGAACGCCCCAGAAAAAATCTAGAAAAAATTCACGCAAATTGGCGGTTTCGATGAATTTTTTCTAGATTTTTTATTTGTTTTGCGCCGAAATAGACAAACACAAGCGCCAATCTTGGGCACGCAAATCAACAAAGTACTTCTTCTATTTTGCCGCTTTTTTGTCTCTATTTCAACTATCTTCTCACCCCACCTCAATAACATCGTCGAGATTCGTCGTCTGGTTGAGCATGGGCTGAAACAAGATATCAGCATCCTGCTTCTCATGTTCCTCCTTATCGATGTCTTGCGAAGCCAACCGAATCTTGTTCATACCGTAGCGAGTGTTGATGCTATCGGTGGCAGCCATCAGCCTTTTCGACCTCTGCGGACTCGTGGCAGGTTTCTGAAAGAGGTTCTGCTCGATGGCCTCGTCGGAGCAAATGTCCCCAAGGATAACGCCAGCACGCTTATATTGGTAGTACGGTTCGAAGATGGCATCGAAGGCTTGATGGGCGGCTTTCACGATGGAAGTGGTGTCGGCCGTTGACGAAGGCATGTGCAAAGTAAAGCTATTACTATATTGAGCCAAATCATCTCTGTGGCGATTGGTGTTGGCAAAGACCGTCACCGACTTGCATACAGAATGCTGGTCGCGTAATTTCCTGGCAGCCCCCACGGCGTAGTTCGCGATATAGGCATAAAGACGCTCGCGGTCGTTAGTCATGTAGGTGAAAGTTCTCGAATACATGATCGTCTGTTGCTTCGGGGGTAAGGTGATGTCGATGGCGGGTGTGCCGCGCAATTCTAGCCACGTTCGCACACCCGTTATGTGGAAACGGTTCTGTATGAACGACTTAGGCTTCTGGCTGAAATCCCATGCCGTCTCGATGTTAAGCGACTTCATCTTCGGTGCCGAACGCCATCCTACGCCCCAGACTTCGACTATGGGAAGTCCGCGCAGAGCCTTTTCGATGCTCTGTTCTTCAAGCACGCAGATGCCTCGATAACCCGCATAGCGCTTTGCATACCATGTGGCGACTTTGGCCAACGTATAGGTTGGAGCGATGCCACAACTTACGGGAATTCCCGTTCCGTGTTCGATGGCTTCCTTGATGATGGCCACTTGTTCCACCAACTGCGTCTTACTGGTATAAGGCAATGTGGCGAAAAACTCGTCGACGCTATATTGATGAAAACGTGTAACAATGTCAAGTTCTCGCACCACCTGCATGATGCGTTTCGACATATCTACATACTTCGGGAG
>JAILAI010000230.1 GCA_024681705.1 Prevotella sp. | reverse complement strand
TTCGTTACAAAATGACGCGGTCTTGTTCTTTTAACAGAAGTGCTATTCTTGATTTCTAATTAGTGAACCGCATCCACCATGACGTGAGACTAAAGTGACAGGAGGCACTCCTGCCTTAGTTCACTCACTTCTCGGTGTTATATGTCTTACTCTTGTTTATGTCTTAGAAATCGAAAATACTCAAATAAATTTGGTGTTTTGCTCACTTATTCGTAACTTTGCACCCGATGATGAGTCATAAATACGGCTGGTGACCCATCTTCGGGAGTTCTTTAAAAGCATTTTATAGCAGAATGTGGAATTGAGTACGGTCTCCAATTCGTAACCCGCTTTTTCCTCAATTCCCCAAACTGCCTTTATTTAAAGAAATCCTGCGAATTCCAGCAAAGTTACGAAAAAACGGGGGAAGAAGAAAAAGAATGTGTCATTTTTCATGTCGCGATAGGGGAAAATGTACGATGCGACCGAAAAAGACGGACGGAAACGACGGGAATGCAAGGGTTGGTTAAGCATCATCGCAAATCTTTTCCTTTGCGTTTCTTCAAGTTTTTTATTTGTTTCCAATGCGTCTATGTATGTTGCAGAAGTATCGCAACCTACTTTCGACAACCCGTCTTTTATACCTCAGGAAAAGGCACTTACACTCGAAAACGCGAAGAAAAACGAGCTTTTCTTTGTCCTTTTGCTCGCTTATTCGTACCTTTGAAGAAGGTACTTTCGCTCGAAAATAAAAAGAAAAACGAGTTTTCCTTTTTGTTTTGCTCGCTTATTCGTACCTTTGCGGCGAAAAAGGAATACGACAATAGGAAAAGATCTTTATGGAAGAGAATTTGATAGAGAAACAGATAGCGGAAGAACAGATTCTGGTACGCATCACAGGACAGGACCGTCCGGGACTTACTGCCTCGGTGATGGGCATCCTGTCGAAATACGATGCGAAGATTCTGGACATCGGTCAGGCCGACATTCACTCCACGCTTTCGCTGGGCATCCTCATCAGAATCGACGAGATTCACTCGGGACAGGTGATGAAGGAGTTGCTGTTCAAGGCGACAGAGTTGGGCGTGAACATCGGTTTCGCACCTATCACCGACGATGAATATGAGGCGTGGGTGGGACGACAAGGCAAGAACCGCTACATCCTAACGCTCATCGGTCGCTCGTTGTCGGCACGCCAGATTGAGGCGGCCACAAAGGTGATAGCCCAGCAGGGACTGAACATCGACAGCATCCTACGACTGTCGGGCCGCATGAGCCTGCGCGACCAGAGTAAGAAGGTGCGCGCATGCATCGAGTTCTCATTGCGTGGCGAACCCGTGAGCCGCTCTGACATGCAGGGCGAACTGATGCATCTGTCGTCGGAAATGGCATTCGACTTCTCGCTTCAACGCGACGATATGTACCGCCGAAGCCGCCGGCTCATCTGCTTCGATATGGATAGCACGCTCATACAGACCGAGTGCATCGACGAACTGGCAGAGCGGGCCGGTGTGGGAGCTCAGGTTCGCGCCATCACCGAGAGCGCTATGCGTGGTGAGATAGACTTCAAGGAAAGCTTCACGCGCCGCGTAGGACTGCTGAAGGGTCTCGACGTGAGCGTGATGCGCGACATTGCCGAGCACTTGCCCATCACCGAAGGCGTCGACAGAATGATGTCGGTGCTGAAGCGTTGCGGCTATAAGATTGCGATACTCTCGGGTGGATTCACTTACTTCGGAGAATATCTTCAGCGTCGCTATGGGATCGACTACGTGTATGCCAACGAATTGGAGATTGACGAACAGGGGAAACTTACGGGTCGCTATGTGGGCGACGTCGTTGATGGTCATCGCAAGGCAGAACTGCTGAAACTGATAGCGCAGGTGGAGAAGGTGAACCTCGCGCAGACCATCGCCGTGGGCGACGGTGCCAACGATCTGCCAATGCTTTCGGAAGCCGGTCTGGGTATTGCCTTCCACGCCAAGCCGCGCGTCGTAGCCAATGCCAAACAGAGCATCAATACAATCGGCCTAGACGGCGTGCTCTACTTCCTTGGATTCAAGGATTCCTATCTAGGCGAACAAGGGAAGTTCTAAACAAACTTCCCTTGTTCTTTTTTCACTATATTTCCCAATCGTCTTCATTGCAAAAGACAACCAGATGCAACACAGAAGGACTTATCTTTCGGCAAGTCTTTTCTCTATTTTCTCGTAATCTTCCTTTAACCCAAATAGGTCGTTAGGATTTATGTCAGATTTGTATTTGTTTTGAGCAGTTTGGTTGCATCGATATCGAAGGCGTAGCGGGCTACGTCGAGATATAGATGTGAACAAATTGCCAAAAGAAATGCTGAGATGACATGAATAGACTGAAAACATCAGAAAAGAAATCTATATTCGGCCTAACGAACGATTTGGGTAACCCTAATCGGTCGTTAGGATTTATGTCAGATTAGTATTTGTTTTGAGCAGGTTGGTTGCATCGATATCGAAGGCGTAGCGGGCTACGTCGAGATATAGATGTGAACAAAATGCCAAAAGAAATGCTGAGATGACATGAATAGACTGAAAACATCAGAAAAGTAATCTATCTTCGGCCTAACGACCGATTTGGGTTAAAATAACCATTTTGATAGGCAATCTTCAGAGAAGGAAAGAACGGCAAATGCTCTAACGGTTTTTCAACGAAAGGTCTTGAAATCTTGCCGTCTACGATTTCAATACTATCAAATCCCCATTTTGCGGCTTTCTTGTTATAAGCCTTGATCATCTTTTCTAATTTTTTCATCGCATTTCATTATTTGGTAGTTCAACTCTGCGTTGCAAAATTAAAAAATATTTACCAAAGCGGTTTTAAATATATACGTATAAATAAAGTGAGTTCGACGAAAATGTGTGTGGATTTTTGTTGTTAGAAGGAAAATCGGAACTTTTTTGTTGCACTAAAACGACGAAATTGCTCATTGAAAGCACCATCTTCCATCATCTAAAGCGTTGCTTTCCATGAGTGAAACCGCCGCTTTTGAGTTTTGAAACTCTCACTTTATCTAGATTAGAAAAATATTCTAACATGATTTCGACGAAAACAACATCATATAAGTCTTTTCTGAAAAAGACCTACCAACCTACCATCATACCCCTCAAACCCCTATAAATAAAGGGAATCCACGATGGTAGGTCTTTTCCTAACACCTACCATAGACCTACCATCGTTCAAACTCTTTGCCGTTGGGCATTTGCTAGGTGTTAAAAGCAAATTTAGTAAAAAAGTTGTAGATTTTACCTTCATCTACATAAAGTAACGTGATTTCAACGAAAACATCAAGAAACTTTTCTCGAAAAGACCTCAAAATTACCATAACAACCTGCTAACGCCTATAAATAAAAAACAAACGAATATAGTAGATTTATGGTAGGTCTATGGTAGGTGTTGGCGGAAGACCTACCATGCCTCAAACCCTTTGTAGATGGGCATTTGAGCGTGGTCATGGTAGGTCGGTAGGTCTTTTTCGGAAAAGAATTGGTTTTGTTTCATCTATCTCGTTGGTGGATATATCAGGAAAATCGGTATTTTTCATTGGATAGAACAGCATCCTCTGATTGCTATTTCTATCGTGGCACTCGGCATTTTTTCATTACATACAGCAACAAATGTATTGGCCTTTCTGAAAATTGGTGCTCCATTCATACTGAAATATGATGCAAATAATTCTGTGGCATTCTTTCTATCTGTACTGATTTTCATCTTTACCTGTTTAAGTTTCTTCACCTATGAAATAAAAGAACGATGTTCCAAATTAAAATGAACCGGATTTAATTTGGCTACATCGATTATCCTTAATTCTTTAGTATGTCCATTTCTGGCTAAGCCTGCGTGTTTATTCGAGGTCGATGTGCTGCACATTTACCTGCTCATGGAGGAAAATCTGGGCGTTCTCCTGGAATTTCTCGGGGCTCTCGGTGGTGAGATAGCGGCATGTGGCGTTCTTTGTGAGACGGTTGTCCATGTCGGGATGACGCTGAAGATAGTCGGCAAGGCTCTCCGCCACATAGTGACCTTGCGGAACGATACGCACGTGGGGCGGAACATGGCGCACAATGCTGTTCATGAGCAACGGATAATGGGTGCAACCGAGTACGATGGCATCGATTTCGGGGTCACGCCCCATGAGCTGATCAATGCGTTTCTTCACGAAATAGTCGGCACCCGGAGAGTCGGCCTCGTTGGCTTCGACGATAGCCGCCCAAAGCGGACAAGCTTGTCCGGATACTTGTATGTCGGGATGCAGTTTCTGAATCTCAATGTTGTAGCTCTGGCTACGAATGGTTCCCTCGGTGGCCAGAACGCCCACGTGGCGAGTCTGTGTGAGAGAACCGATGACTTCGGCCGTAGGACGGATGATGCCCAGCACGCGGCGGTCGGGCGCCACTTCGGGCAACACACGTTGTTGGATGGTGCGCAGAGCCTTGGCCGAGGCGGTGTTACAACCCAGTATTACAAGCGGACAACCGCGCTCAAACAATCGGAGCACGGCCTGGCGTGTGAACTGGTAGACCACCTCGAACGAGCGTGAACCATAGGGCGCACGGGCATTGTCGCCCAAATAGAGAAAGTCGTATTGGGGCAGTTGCTGACGGATGCCGTGAAGAATGGTGAGGCCTCCGTAGCCGGAGTCAAAAATGCCTATTGGACTCATGTGACGCCTGGCGTCTAAATGCGTGATGACAATATAGATAAAGAAGAGGTTACCTTGAACTGAGCCTCTTAACGACGAGTTCTAGAATGTCTTCACCCATCGACGGGTCGATGTAAGGACAAGCATCGTTATCGGTGTTCAGGATGAAGGCATAACCACGTTCCTGACCGATGACGGCAAGCATATCGGTGAGTTTCTTGCGGAGCGGTGTCTCGGCGTCCTTGCGTGCAGCCTCGAGCAGTCTGTCGGCCTCAGCACGGAAAGCGATGTTCTTCTCCATGAGATCCTGCAGTTCGGCCTGACGCTTGCGACGGATGGCCGGAGCGAGTTCGCGCTGTACGTCGAGGAAGGCCTCGTACTTGGTGTTGAACTCCTGCTCTGCGCGTTTGGTCTCGTTGTCGTACTGTGCCTTCAGGTCCTGCATATTCTTCTGCATGATAGCGTATTCAGGCATGGCGCGGAAGGCAGCAGCATAGCTCAGATGACCGAAGCGTATCTGCGCATCGGCGGCATTGATGAAGAATGAAGAATGAAGAATGAAGAAGGCTACGGCCATGCTCCAGCGGAGTCTCTGTTGTATCGATTTTGTTCTCATTTCTCTTTTCCTTATTCTTTGGGGTTGTTTTATTGAAACGAAAAAAACGCCCCGCAGGCGCTAAAAGTCCTTGCGGGGCGCTAGTTGATTACTTCATCTTTGTAAGCTCGGCCTTGACGGCAGAGGTGACGTCGGTGCTGAGCGTCGTGCTGATGTAGGGCAGCGAACCCGTCTGCATGATGTAGACATATCCGCCAGCCTTGCCAACGTTCTCGATGGCCTTGAAGATCTTCTCCTGGATGGGCTGCATCTTCTCCTGCTGAGCCTTCTGGAAGGCGGCAGTGTTGTCCTGCTGAGCCTGCTGGAACTTCTCCATGAGCGTCTGCAGTTCGGCTTCCTTTTCCTTCTTCTGAGTCTCGTTCATGGTGCTGGCAGCCTGCTGGTAGGCCTGATCCTTGCGCTGGATCTCCTCGTACATGGTCTGCAGCTCGTTGCTGTATTGCTTCTGGAGTGCTTCGAGTTCACCGTTCACCTTGCTGATTTCGGGCATAGACTGCTGGATAGCCTGAAGGTCTACGTGACCGAACTTCTGAGCGAATGTTGCCATCGGAGCGAGCAACATCAGCATGAATAAAATCTTTTTCATTTTTCTTTTTCTTGTTTTACGTTGTTTTAAAATGTTTTCCTATCTGGGTTGGCGACGGAGACTTGCCCCGCTTTCGCCGTTTTGCTTATTGTGAAAGCTGGCTACACGACGCTTTAGTTGCCGTAGCCGAGCTTCTGGAGCACTTCGTTACTGATATCGATCTTGGGCGAACCGAAGATGATGCCGGCATTGCTTGCGCGATCGAGCACCAAGCTATAGCCCCGCAGGTCGCTGATGTCCTTCACGGCCGTATATATTTCCTCGTGAATAGGCGTCATCAGGGCCTCGCGCTTCTTGAAGAGTTCGCCTTCGGGACCGAAGTATTTCTTCTTCAGCTCACTGGCCTCGTGCTCTTTCTGCATGATGGCCTCCTGCTTCACCTTCTTCTGTTCCTGCGAGAGGAACACCACTTCGTTCTGATAATTCTTGTACATGGTCTGCGCCTCGGTGGTGAGTGCCTCCACTTCGGCCTGCCACTTCTTGGCCACCTGGCTGAGCTGTTCGTTGGCACGCTCGTAGGCTGGCACATTCTTCAGGATGTAGTCCATGTCTACAAGTGCGAACTTCTGTGCATTAGCCGTCATCGCAACGATGGCGAGGAGGGCTGTAATCATCATCTTCTTCATGGCGAAATGTTTTTAAACGATTTTTGCTATATGACGGCAAATGAACCTCAAAAGATTAAATGCCCGTTCTTATTATTTGTTAAAATGACTGTCCGCTACCGTTTCTTCAGGCGGTGAAAGCTCTGTTTAGAACTCCTGGCCGAGGATGAAGTGGAATTGCGAACCGCCGCGCTGATAGTTGGAACTGCCCGACGTGTTGATGACCTTGTCGAAACCGTAGGCCCAGTCGATACCCATCAAGCCCACCATCGGCAGGAAGATGCGGACACCGAGACCAGCCGAACGCTTCACGTCGAAGGGATTGAACTTCTTAGTGTCGTACCAAGCGTTACCAGCCTCAGCGAATCCGAGTCCGTAGATGGTGGTGTTGCCGAGCAGGAACGGGTAACGAAGCTCAACCGACAGGCGGTCGTAAGCGTAGGCATTGTAACCGTAGTAGCCTCCTTCGCGGGCGGCGGTCATCGAGATCGATCCGTTTTCATAACCGCGCAGACCGATGGTCTCGTCGGCGTAGCTCGAGCTGTAGCCGCTCATACCGTCACCACCGACGTAGAACGTCTCGAAGGGCGACTTCTTGTCTTTGTTGTAGGAACCGAGGATACCTAACTCCACGCGCGTCATCAGCACGAAGCACTTGGCGCCACCTGTCAGTGCGGTATAGGTCTTGCTCTTGAACTTCCACTTGTGGTATTCAATCCAGCGATATTTCTTCTGCTGCTGGTCGATGTAGTCGGCCGCATTGCGGTCGGTAGCCAGGTTGGCGTAGTCGTATTTCTCCCAAACCGACCAAGGCGGTGTGAGCGAAACAGAAGCCGAGAACTCTGAACCGCGACGCGGGAACAGCGGGTTGTCGGCACTGGAGCGCGACAACGAGATGCCCAGGTTGAGGTTGTTACAGTTACCTGTGCTCACATAGAAGTAGCTCCAGTTCTTCAGCATGTAGCGGGTGAACGACAATTCAAGACCGAGCGTGAAGTAGTCGTCGGGCCAGCGCAGACGCTTACCCCAACCGAGACTCAAACCGAAGAGCTTCATGTATTTGTCGGGATCGTAGAAGTTCTCGTAGCTGTTGTAGTAGCTGCTGCCATAGCCTCCGTAGCCATATCCGTAGCCATACATGCCGCTATACAAGTTGTTCAGGTAAGCGGTGTTGTAGTAGTTGCTCGAGATGTCGCTCTGCTTCGAATAGAAGGCGCCGATGGAGAACTGGATGGGTCGCTTGCCACCGAACCATGCGGTACTATACGAGACATTACCCGACGTGTAGTAGTCGGCATTGGTGTTGAAACCAATCGACAGCTGCTCACCGTCGCCGATGGGCAGGATGCCGCGATGCTCCTTGTTCTTCCTGAAGAGGTTGGCCATAGAGAAGTTGGTGAACTTCAGACCGACGCGTCCGATGATACCGGTCTGACCCCAACCGAGCGAGAACTCCACCTGGTCGCTGGGCTTCTGAACGAGCGGCCAGCTGATGTCTACGGTACCGTCCTCGGGATTGGGTTCCACCTTCGGCTGCACCTGCTCGGCGTCGAAGTGTCCCATAGCAGCGATTTCACGTGCGCTTCGCATCAGAGCGTCCTTCGAGAAGAGGTCGCCCGGCTTTGTGCGCAGCTCACGGCGAACGACGTTCTCGTAGAGTCGGTCGTTACCGCTGATGCGAACCCTGCTGATATGTGCCTGCGGACCTTCCTGGATGCGCATTTCAAGGTCGATGCTGTCGCCCACGATGTTCACCTCGGTGGGTTGCAGGTTGTAGAACAGATAACCGTTGTTCCAGTAGAGGTTGCCCACGGCGTCGTCGTCTTCCGACAGACGCTTGTTCAGGAACTTCTGGTTGTACACGTCGCCACTCTCCATTCCCAGCACGGCGCTGAGTTGGTCGGTGGGATAGATGGTGTTACCCACCCATGTGATGTTGCGCAGGAAGTACTGCTGACCTTCGTCCACCTTCACGTAGACGTTCACGTGCTTATCGTCGTAGTTCCAAACGCTGTCCTCCAAGATGGTGGCATCGCGATAGCCATACTCGTTGTACTTCTCGATGAGCTTCTGTTTGTCTTCTTTCCAGCGCTCGGGCGTGTATTTCTTCTTCTTGAAGAACGACGACAACTTTCCTGCTTCGTGGATGTTGGCAAAGGCGCCCTTGGTGAAGAGCTTACCCTTGATCTTCGAGTCGGAGAGTTTCTCGTTTCCTTCAATGATGATTTCGTGTACCTTAATCTTCTCTTTCTTGTCGACGGTGATGTCGAGAATCACTTGGTTCTTTCCCGTGACGTCGTCGCGCTGAGTGATACTGATGTCGGCGTTCTTATAGCCTTTGTCGTCGTAGTATTTCTTGGCGAGAATCTTCGCGCGATCAATCATGTTGGGCGTTATCTGCGATCCCTTCAGCAATCCGAGTTTCTGCTCCATGTCCTCGCGCTCGCTTTTCTTCATGCCGATGTAGTTGATGGTCGACACGCGCGGCCTCACGGCCAGGTGAATGTGGAGGAACACCTTATCGCCGATGATAGAGTCGGCGCTGATGGTAACCTGCGAGAACAGTCCGTGCCGCCAGTATCTCTTCACGGCATCGGTTATCTCGTTGCCCGGCAAGCTGATGTTCTGTCCCACGGCGAGTCCAGAAATTCCGGCGAGCACATAGTCCTCGTAGCCCTCTACGCCCGAAACGGTGATGCCGCCCACCGTGCAGCTGCGCGGTGTTCCGGCGTAGGTGATGTCAGGATTGACAATCTTCTCCTGAGCATGCGCTCCCACGGTGAAGAGCAGCGCAGCCAGCAGAAAGATTTTTCCAAATAATCTATTCATCATTTAAATGTAGTTGTCCAACAAAAAAGCTTTTCCTCACTTTCAGTCTTTCATTTCTTTTCCTTTTCCTCCTGTTCCACCTGGGCTTCGGTCTTGCCGAATCGGCGCTGACGGCTCTGGAAGTCGATGATGGCCTTATGGAGCTCGGCCTCGTCGAAGTCGGGCCAGTAGGTGTCGCAGAAGTAAAGTTCGCTATAGGCGATCTGCCAAAGCAGGTAGTTGGAGATGCGTAGTTCGCCTCCGGTGCGGATGAGCAAGTCGGGGTCGGGCATGAAGTTGGTCTCCAGATGCTCGCTGATGACCTGCTCGTTGATGTCGGCAGGACTCATCTTCCCTTGCTTCACCTCTTCGGCCAGGTCCTTCATCGCCTTGGTGAGTTCCCATCTGGAGGAGTAGCTCAGCGCGATGACAGCCGTCATGGCGGTATTGTTTTCCGTTCGTTTCTCCAGTCCGTAGACCACGTCGTTCACCTCTTTCGGCAACAGACTTCTGTCGCCGATGACGCGGAACCGCACGTTGTTCTTCATGAAGATTTCCTCCTCGAGCGATGCCACCAGCAGCGCCATGAGTGCTGTCACCTCCTTGGCCGGACGGTTCCAGTTCTCCATTGAGAAGGTGTAGAGCGTGAGGAACTTCACGCCGAGTCGGGTGCACTCCGAAGTGATGGTGCGCACGGTGTCCACACCAGCCTGATGGCCGAAGGAGCGTTCCTTGCCTCGCTCGCTTGCCCAACGCCCGTTGCCGTCCATGATGACGGCGATGTGGCGCGGTATGCGGTTCATGTCTAATTCCTGATTCATAATCTTTCTGTATTATTCGTCGGCATTATGGCAGACGCGGCACTTGGGCAGGAAGCTGTAGGTGAGCGTCAGCTGCAGCACTGAGTAGCAGTCGCGATTCTTGAAAACCCCGCTGCTGGTGATATGGTATGGGTCCTCCACCCCATCGAGCTTGTCGCTATCGGTGAAGTGCATAGCCCATTCCAACGAGAGATTCAGCCGAGGCGCCACCTTGTATTTCACGCCGGCGCCTATCGGCACGTTCACTACGAGCACCGACTTCCCAGCATCCACATAGGTGCCGCCGAGACCGCCGAACACGAAGGGCGTCAGTCTGCGCGCACCCAGATATTCGCGGCCGGTGCCATAGGGCCAGAAGTTGTATTCGTAGCGAATGCCCAAGTCAATCAGCGAGTTGCTGAACGAGTAGGGTTCCTGGCTATAGTCGGGGTAGAAGGTCTGCAGGCCGTTCGACGAGCCCTTCAGTTTTCCGTAGCTGAGCTGCGCCGTCACGTCCATATACGGATTGAGCACACGCTTCAGCACCAGCGATGCCAGCGGCTGGGCTCCCTTGGTGATGTTGCCGTTGAAGTCGCCTTCATAGCTCACCAAACCCACACCGCCACCTACTTCCATCTTGTATTCTTCGTCGGCCTGAGCCCATAGACCCAGCGCCATCGTCGCACACATCAGGAATAGCAGCAGTCGCTTCATACTTCCACCTATTTATATTATAGCATATTCTTACTCCGTGAAGACGTCCTGTGGGGTCGTCCATCCCAGGCGATTGAGCCTTCCGCGCCACACTTGTCCGCTACCGCCGCACACCATCCAGATGTAGTTGTCGCCATCGGTGGCTGCGCCGAAAACGGGCGTGCTATTGAATGATGCGGGAAGCGTATAGAGACTGGTCTCGCGCCAGTTGATGCCACCGTCCTTGCATAGCAGCATGGGTGCGAAAGCACTGCTGCCATAGGCGAAGGCAATCATGTTGCCATCGTAGGGCACCACCGAGAGCATCTGCTTGGCGTAGAGGCGATAGTCGGCACGCTCGGAGGGCACGATGCGCGACCACGACTGGTCGACGTCGTTCGAACTCTTGTCCACCAGCTTCATCCATACTTCGGCCTGTTCCTCGCCCGGACGTGTTCCGGTCAGCGTGATGCGGTCGACGTCGGCGTTGCTATTCAGCGTCGTCACGATGCAACTCAGGTAGTCGGTGGGCAACAAAGCGGCATCGTCGGCCAACGTCTCGTCGGTCCATGTCAGACAACCGTCGGTCGACTTCTTCAGCTTTCCGTCGGTGCCCAGCGCATAGATCTCGCCTTCGGAAGCGCCTGCCAGACGGGCGATGCCCGTCGTGTTGCGGTTTTCTTCGGTGTTCAACGTCAGGTTACCGTCCGTATCGGTGCCGATGGTCACCAGGCTCTGCCCGGTCATCACAAGCACATTGTCGCCCAGCTTCACCACGTTGTCGACGGCTTGGGCATCGAGCGCCAACGAACTGATGCTGCTCATGTCCTTCAGGTCGAGTACGGTGGTTGCCGAGCGGTCGTTGTTCAGCATGAAGGCCAGCACGTGGCTGCCTACTGCCTCGAGCTTCAGCTTCTGAGCCGAAGCTAGGTTGGTCTCACCGGCGTTCACAAGCGTCCACTTGAATTCGTCGCCCACCTGCTGGTGAACGTTCACACGCACGGTGTAGCTGGCGTAGGCACGCCCGCTATTTGAGTATACCCAGAACTTGCGTGGCTGAGTGAAGTCGATGCTATCGCTCGAGCTATACCAAGTCAGCGAGTCGCTGGTCATTTGCTGGATGGCTATCTGTCCGGCGTTCTTCGACGAGACGGTGCAAATCACGTGGGCCACGTCGGTGCCGTAGGGCAACGAGTCGGGGTTGTAGATTTCGCGTTTGGCCTGATCGATATAGAACTTATAGGTGCTTCCGGCAAACGTCGTCTTATAGATGCTGTCGGCGCCCGACGACGTTGTCGTATGCAGATAGCGGTTCATCGTGCCCAGGGTGAATGTTGTCAGCGCGGTATCGTCGAAGTAGACGGTCTCGTCGTCGTCGTCCGAACTCAGGCACGAAGAGAGCGAGCACAGCGTTACCAACAGTGCCACGAAGGGCAAAAAATATCTTTTCATCCTCAATGTAATTTCGGTTTTAGGTGCAAAAGTAATCATAAATCCGCATTTTTCGCACCTTTTGCTCAGAATATTATGAATTTATTGATTTATTGCGCGTTTTTTTAAGGTCTATTTACGGTTTTAACGCTAAAGAAACCATTCTTTAACCACACTAACGTGCTGATATGGTGTGCGTAAATGGTTCATGGTTCAACGACCTTAACAACCCAGAACGGCCAAACCGACCTCGACGACTATAAAACCTATAACGTCCCAAGGGCCTTCGCCGCAACTTTCGGTTGATGCTTTCATCTTTCGGTCCGCTTTGTCTCACCGAAGGAAATTGCCAAATACGCAAGAGCGTTCGCAAGAAAAAACCCGACGCCCAGGCTTCGCAGCCCACGTCGGGTTTCTTATGCTTCCGTATTCTGGCCCCGCAGGAGCCTATCGGAAAAACATAAAAAAAGAGGACGATATGATCACTCACTTCGGCCTCCTGAAAACAATTTAGTGGATGTTGGTGTTGACCAATGCAACGATACTAAGTATTGTCATAATAATAGTCATCGCCAGCATCACTGTTGTTTCTAAATCTAATAACATAATCTTTACCTTAAATCTATCAAACTACTAACCTATGAAAACTTTAACGGATGCATTCTCCCGAATGCGATGCAAAGGTACGTTGTTTTCGCGAACAGTGCAAATATTTTAATGATTTTTTTTCAAAATCGTCACGTTTTTGACATAAATCAAATGATTTGGGCAAAAAAGGGCCAAAATCCGCCTTTTTCGAACGATTTTTTTTGTGTGGGCAAACAATAACACATTCCGACTAACATAGGAGACAACAGGGGCGAAGAGCCCAGCGGACGCAAATCTCACCGGAAAAGCTAGAAAAGCCAGAACATCTAGATGACCTAGAATATCTAGAGCATCTAGAATGACTAGAGCATCTAGAGAATCTAGAATTTCTAGAACTTCCAGAGAATCTAGAACCTCTAGAAAACCCTAAAACCCCTCGCCCCTTTCACAGACCTTAACACTTCCGCATGGATCCAACGTTAAAAACCAGCCCCGAAAACGCTCAACTTTTTAACATAAAACTACCCACATATCTATCCCCTTTTTGCTATCTCCGAGATTACAATCGAAAAGTCGGTTGAGCAAAACTGGCGCTTTTGATCATCGAAATTGGCGCTTTTGATGACCGAAACTGCCGCTTTTGCTCATCGAAACTGCCGCTTTTGATGCAAAA
>JAILAI010000226.1 GCA_024681705.1 Prevotella sp. | reverse complement strand
CGTTACGAACAACATGGATTATGAGCAGAATCACGAGTTCCTCAGGGCGAAAAGAAGGGACGAACAAAAAATGCTCGCCCCGTTAGTGAATATTAACTAAATTTGTTTGGTAAAATACATAGGAAGCAGGGCTTTCCTTGGATAAGGTACTTCTGCTCGGAAACGAAAAGAAAAACAAGCTTTTCTTTGTCGTTTCGCTCGCTTATTCGTACCTTTGGGGGGTTCTTTTGTCAGGGGTTCCGCTCCGCTACACCACCTGCCTGTGCTCTTACCAGCCCTTCGGGCTTTTTATAGTGCATAGTTCATAGTGCAATTCAGTGCGTTGCCTTTGTCGTATTCATAAGACGGCTGATAAGCCACTTATCTCGACACCTATGCTCGCATGTTTCAGAGCTTCAAGCTTCAGGGTATTAGGGAAAATAAGGAGAGGACGATGCTAGGATAAAGGCATCCAGGAAGCTTACGTAAATGCAAAGAAAAAAGGTAGAATGGAGCGCGTCCATCCTACCTTTTGAGTGTATGCGGAAAGGCTTCGGCCTATTCCTGCTTGAAACCGTAGCCGTTGGTGAATCCACCATTGCTCAGCACGTTCGGAGTGAACGGCCAGTAGTGGATTGGAGCGGTCTCGTAGTCGTATTCATAGAACAGGTACTTGTAGTACTCGTCGGCATTGTCGAGGAGTGTCTGTCCCCAGTTCACGGCCGTGTAGCCGTCGGCCAACAAAGCGGCCACTTCCTCATCACTGAGCTTCTTGAAGAGACCCTTGATGGCGAGGTTGGTGGCGGTGTTGCCCTTATAGTCGAGACCATAGGATGCCCAGTCGTCGTTGACACCACGCCATGACGGATAGAGGATAGGATCGTCCTCGCTACCCTGCGGGCATTGTGCGGTCAGACGGTGACCATTGATGGCCTTGGCGTCTACAGACTTGGTGTAGACCTGGTTGGAGATGACGTTGCCGTTGTCGAACTGATAGTAGCCGTTGGCCTGGAGTCCGTCGAGCATCTTCTTGGTGAGGTCCTTCACGGCCTTGATCTTCTTGCCGATGAGTCCGGTGCGGATGAGAACCGTGCGACGGTCACCTTCGCCTGCGAACTCAAAGCCACGCTCGTCGATGATGGCCTCGAGCAATGAACCCTCGCTAGCGATGAAGCCGTCGACATTAGCCTTACCAGCGGGGAATGCGCGTGTGCGGATGATGCTGAGGTAGTTCTTGGCCTCGGCATCGTTGCCCAGCATGGCGCATGCCTCAGCATAGCCCAGGTAGATTTCAGACAGACGCATGTACGGACCGTTGATGCCCGACTTACGTTGGTTGGCCGTCCACACCTTTGCCTGGCGGTTCTCGTCCCACTTGTTGTAGGCGATACCACCACCCTTACCCTGCGAACCGGGCGAGAAGGGGATGAGAATCTCGGTACCGTTGGAACCGTTGCTGGCCGTCACGGTGCACGAAACGTCGCGACGCATGTCTTGCGGGTCGAAGATGCCATAGTAGAAGGCGGGATTGATACGGCCCTGACCGTAGTTCTTACAGGGGTAGTTGTTCTTGCTACCACCTGTTGACGGACGACCGAAAGAGTAAGGACGGGCATCGTTGCCGGCACCCTGAGCGATAGCCACCTCGTAGATTGATTCGTCGGCGAAGCCATCATCGTCGTCGTGCATCTGCTGGAAGAAGTACTGGTAGGGGTTGCCGTAGGTGCGTCCGCTCTCAGCCGAGCGCGGGTCGGTGTCGTGGAAGACGGCTGTACCGGGGTTGTCGATGACGGCCTTGAAGTACTTCTGGGCCAGTTCGTAGTATTTACGATAGTCCGAGCGGCGGCCATAGGTGGCACCGTTGTTCTCCTTACCCATGGTCTCGAAGGTCAGCGCGTTGCCCTGTCCGTCGGTGCGCTTCAGATCGCCGCGACGGGTCTGGTAGCCACCAGCCTCGAGTGCGAGACGTCCGATGAGACCTTCCACATAGGTGCGTGAGAAGTAGTTCTTACCCGTGATGCCGGGGATGGAGCCCAGACGATACATCAACGGAGCAGCCTGCTGGAGCTCGTCGAGAATGACGTCGTAGATAGAGTCGCGACCACAGAGTGCGCCCGAGTCGGTGATTCGGCCACTCAGATAAGGCACGTCGCCGAAGTATTTCAGTAGTTCGCGATAGGCGGTAGCCTTCAGGGCCACGGCCTCGCCATAGAGCTGGCCCATGGTGCATTCCTTACCTTCGGCAAGCATCTCTTCGAAGCCCTCAGACTCCTGTGTGGCCTTCACCACGATGTTGGCCTTGTTCACCACAGAGTAGAGTGCGGCATAGGTGTCGGTTTCCTTCTGATAGCTCAGCAGGGCATATTCGCCGGCGTACTTACCATTCTGGTAGAAGCACTCGGGATAGTGACGTCCGGGCTGTGCCTCGAATTTCTCCGGGTGGCGCTCGATGTCAGAGCCAGCCACATCGGCGGCATAGAACAGACCATCGCCAAACACCTTGTTTTGAGCAGCAGTCATCCAGTCGGCATAGGCGCCTTCGAGGGCGGCGCGGGCCGTTTCGCTGGTAGAGAAAACGAAGCCAGCATCAGTCTTCGACGGAGAAGAAGTCTCCAGAAAATCGCTACAAGAAGCTGTTAGGGCCAGCATTCCGGCGGCGCAAAGCGTTGAATATATAACTTTTTTCATACTATTATTTCCTTCCATGATTTAGAATGCAACATTAAGACCAAACGTGAAGGTACGGGCACGAGGATAAGAGTTCCAGTCGTAGTTGGGAACGGGGAAGCCGTCCTGTCCGCCCGGACGTGTGTTCACGTCGGGATCTACGCCACTATAGCCCGTCAGGCAGAAGAGGTTACCACCGGTGAAGTATACGCGCAGGTTGCTGATGCCCACTTTCTGGGTCAGCGTGCGAGGCAATGTGTAGCCGATGGTCAGTGTGTTCAGGCGAAGGTAGGAAGCGTCCTCGATGAACTCCGACGATACCATACCGTATTCGCAATAAGGCAGAGCGTGTTGTGCATTGGCGTTGAGTGCGGCCAGCGCCGAAGGATCGGTCACGGGCACGAGGTCGCCCTGAGCGTCGATGTCGTAGATTCTCCAGCAATCGCTGATGAAGCCCAGACGGTTCCATCCGTAGCTGGTGTTCTTGTTACCCATCATCGAGTGCATGGCGTTGGCGTTGTAGACGTCGCCACCAATCTGATAGGTGAAGCCAATCGAAGCGTCGAAGCCCTTGTAGTTGGCATTGATGTTGAAGCCGCCGGTGTGCTCGGGCATGGTGTGGCCGATGACGCATGCGTCGTCTTCCGTCACGACACCGTCGCCGTCGGTATCTTCAAACTTCATCACGCCGGGGAAGGCAATCTGACCTTCCGGACGGTTGTAGTACTGACCGCCAGAGTAGTTCACCACGCCCTGGATGTCGGGAACGCCCTGCTTCAGGGTCCACACGCCGTCGGCAACGTTGAAGTCGTCAACGGTATAGAAACCAGCCGACTTGTAGCCGAAGATGGTACCTACGGGCTCACCCTCGCGGATGATGTAGTCGTTGTACGGGCGCTTCATCGAAGAACCCCAGTTGGTGTGCGTGTCGGCATTCACGCCGTCGACCACCTTCTCCACATTATTCTTATTATAGTTGTATGTGGCGTTGAAGCTGAGGTTGAAGTCCTTCGAGCGGACGATTTCGTAGAAGAGCGAGAGCTCGAGACCCTTGTTCGATGTCTCACCCACGTTCTGGTACTGGTAGCTATGTCCGGTGGTCTCTGCCACGGGCACGCGCATCAGGATGTCCTTTGTGGTGTTCCAGTAGAGTTCCAGACCTCCGCGAAGCTTACCGTTCCAGAAGCTGTAGTCGATACCGAGGTTACGCGATACGGTGGTCTCCCACTTCAGGTCGGGGTTGGCCAGGATGTCGCCGGGCTTGAAGGTGACGGTGCGCTTGTCGCCGTTCCAAACCACCTCAGGCACCCAGAACTCCTTCCAGAGGCTGGCGTCGATATCGTCGTTACCCGAAGTACCATACGACAGACGCAGCTTCAAGTTGTCGAGCCAGTCGCGTGTGCTAGCCATGAACGGCTCGTCAGAGATGCGCCATCCGAAGGCTGCCGAGGGGAAGTAACCCCAGTGGTTGTTGGGAGCGAAGTTCGAGCTACCATCGGCACGGAACGTAGCGGTGAAGAGGTAGCGGTCCATGAGTGTGTAGTTGGCGCGACCGAACCACGACAATGTGTGCTTGGGTTCGCCAATGGTGTTGTAGAAGTCCGACGTCTTCTTCGTCTGGTCGTAGTAGTCGTCCTTCATGTTGTACATCTGGATGAGGCCGAAGGCACGGTCCATATCGAATTCCGACGGGAAGCCGGCACCAGTCATGCGGTTCGAAACCGACTTGCTGGCCAGCACTTCGTTACCGGCAAGGAGCGACAGGTTGTGGTTCTCGCCCAGACCCTGCACCTCGTAGTTCAGCGTTGTTGCCCAGCGCACGCCGTAGCCGTTGCCCTGGGTGAGTTGTGCCTGGTTGTAGGGGTTGGTCGACTTACCGCCGTCCCAGTACTTCGTTTCGCTCCAGTTGCGCGAGAGCGAGAGTTCGCTCTTGGCGGTGAGGCCCTTCAGCACGTTCCATGTCAGGGCGCCTGAACCGCGGATGCGGTGGCGCTTGGTGATGCTGGTATAGTTGTCGATGATGGCCGTCGGGTTGAAGCTTTCTTCAACGCTCGAGCTACCCATTGAAAGCAATGCCGAGTTGTCGGTGCCGAGCGGATTGTCGATGGGACGATAGCCGTAGACCGAGTTACCCGAAGCATAGTCGAAGTTGGTGCCCTCGAACTGCATCTCGCTATAGCGGAGGTCGGCGTCGAAGTTCAGGTTCTTCGTAATCTTCTGCGACACCTTGAAGTTGGCGTTCCAGCGCTTGAATCCGGTCTTGATGCGGATGCCTTCTTCGGTCATGTAGTTCACGGTGGCGTAGTATTTCGTGTTCTGGTTACCGCCAGAGAGCGAAATATCGTGCGACCACGAGCTACCCGTGCGCATCACGTCGTCCACGTAGTTATGAACGTCGACGTTGCGATATTCGTTCAGGTGGTTGCCGAATTGCGAACCCAGTCCGAAGTACTCGGCAATGCCGTCCTGCTCGTTGTTGCCGTAGGCCGTAGCATAGCTCCAGTTGTGTAGCACATAGCTGTAGGCATCCATCACGTCGAGGGCCTTCGGGGCCTTCTTCATCTGGTAGTACATGTTGTACTTCACCCTTGCCTTGCCGTCGCCCTTCGAGCCCTTCGTGGTCACCAGGATAACGCCGTTGGCACCGCGTGCACCGTAGATGGCCGTCGAGGCACCGTCCTTCAGCACGTCCACCGATTCGATGTTGTCGGCAGGGATGTCGCTGATGTCGCTCACCTGCACACCGTCAACGATAAAGAGCGGGTCGTTAGACTGGGTGATGGAGCCACCACCACGCACGCGAATCGACATGGTAGCACCGGGACGTCCGTCTTGCGACACCACGCTCACGCCGGGCAGCTGACCCTGCAGGGCCTGCATGACGTTCGACACGGGGTTGGCAGCCAGTTTCTCACCGCTTACCGAAGCCACGGCTCCCGTCAGGTCCTTACGGCGCATGGTGCCGTAACCAATCACCACCACGTCCTCGAGCGTCGTGTTGTCTTCCTCGAGCACGATGTTGAACTTCGACGAGTTGCCTACGCTCACGGTCTTCGTCTTGAAGCCCACGTAAGAGAACGACAGCTGAGCTGACGATGATACC
>JAILAI010000203.1 GCA_024681705.1 Prevotella sp. | reverse complement strand
ATGCCATATGAGATGTTCCGTTTCATGCCAAGGTCGTTTTTCAGGTGGGCGTTGAGCGGTTCTATCCGCTTCCGCTTCTTCATCTTCTCCCTGAACTCCTCTGTCTTCTCGAACTCGACCTGCTCCTTGTGGATGTCTGAGAGTATGGTGACGCAGTAAGACTTGGACTTGCCACCCTTGTAGCATCCCTCGCGCAGGGGGCATTGCCGGCATTTGCCCACATCGAAGTGGTATTTCACCTTGCCGTTCTTGTATTTCCGTATGACCTTGCCGCTTGCGTCCACTTTCTTCCGCACGGGTCTCGAGCATGTCTTGCGGACCGCCAGCTCTCCCGCGGGACAGACAAAGGTGTCGGCGTCCTTGTTGTAGTGGAATCCCGTGTCCTTCCCGTTGCGGCGGCCCTGGGTGATCACCGGGTTGACGGGCGCCACGACTTTCACATCCCCCTTGAGGGCGTCAAGGTTCTCCTTGCCGGAATAGGCGGTGTCCGCTATGGCGCTTTCCACCTCCAGGCCGTTACGCCTCGCCTGCTCCACAAGGGGCACCAGGTAGTTGCCGTCGGAAGCCTCGCCGGACGTGACCGTCGCCGCCACGACGATGCTCTCGGGGGTCATGCCGATGTGGGCCTTGTATCCGTAGAAGGCCTTGCCGTTGCCCTTGCTGCCGAAACGGGCGTCCCTGTCCTTCGAGACATACTGGAAGTGCTCCATGTCCTCGAGGCCTTCCCTGAGGAGGTTCACCTTGCAGCCCACCGCGGGTATCTGCGCCATGCCGCATTCCTCAAGGGCGCGGATCAGGGCGGCGCAGTACTCCTTCATCTCCCGGGCGTCACGGGTCTTCCTGTACGCGGGGAGGGATTCCTTGCGGAACTCCTCGCCGTAGAACGGCTCGCACGCCTTGAGGACCTGCCCCGCCATCTTGCGCATGTAGTCTACGGGGGCATAGGCGATGGACCTTGCCAGCTCATGCGTGGCATCCACGATGATGTCGCTCCTGCGCTTGATGATGCCTTTGGAGATGGCCATGGCCACGCTCTTGGATATCAGCAGGCTCAGGAGGTCGACATCCTGAAGGCGCTGCCTGCGGAACCGGGAGAGCGAGGAAGGGTCTATCACGCCGTCCTCAGGACTGAGCCCGAGGAAGAACTTGTAGGACATGTCCGTGTAGGCGCGCCTGACCAGGTCCTCGTCGGAGGCGGGATGCATCGCCTTCAGCATCAGGTACTTGAACATGCGCACGGGGTCCTCCGCCGAGCGGCCCATGCACGCGGAATACTTCTCCCGCAACTCCCTGCGGACGAAGGAGAAGTCCATCTCCTCGTTCATGCGGCGGAAGATGTGGTCACGTGGAATGAGTATGTCATAGATGTGCGAGAATTCGCTTAACCGGGTTTGCTTGTAATCTCCTAACATGGCTGAATTTTTCTGCTAAGGTACTGAAAATCAGCGACATATGCAACTTTTTAAAGTTAAATATATATAACAGGCTGACTTTTCTCAGCAGACAAGGCTGTCGAGTCCAAATGTTAACGAAATTAACATTACAGACTTTTTCAGTGAGCTCCTTGCAGGGGAGGGGTAGGGGTGGGGTCAACAAGGACCCCAATGTTAGGGCTGTGGTCAACGAGCATGGGACTTTGAGCAGGAAAGAACCCCGAAGGGGTAACAAGACCACAGACAGGGGTTCCGCTTCGCTCCACCCCTGATAGCGACAACACAGAAAAAGTAGCGCCGAAGGTGCGACACAATACGAATACTACACCATTTCAAGCCCCCTCTGACTCTTACAATGGCTGTCCGCTAAAAAAAAGAGGATTTTATCTGGCTATAAAACATGGTTTATTTTCATTTTTAGCCTTTTGTGAGCTCTTATATCCCACACGTGGCTATATACGCACTATGCACCGAATTGCACTAATTGCACTATGAACTATGCACTATAAGAAGACCTAAGGGCTGGTAAGAGCACAGGCAGGTGGTGTAGCGTAGCGGAACCCCTGACAAAAGAATTCCCCCAAGGAAGCCCTGAAGGGGCGACAGATTTTTAAAATGGGTGCATTCGTATTGTGTCGCACCTTCGGAGCTACCGTTTTATGTTGTTGTTGTCAGGGGTTCCGCTTCGCTCCACCCCTGCCTGTGGTCTTGTCACCCCTTTGGGGTTTAAAAATGCACTAACTCCGAAAACCTAAATAGCACGATGGTCTAATAGCACTCATCACTCATCACTCATCACTCATCACTCATCACTCATAACTATGAACTATGCGCTCAATCTCGGTTGTCCGACAAAAACTGACATTTCAAAAGAACATATTTTTAGGGGTTATGCTTCGCTCCACTCCTGCCTGTGGTCTTGTCACCCCTTTGGGGTTTAAAAATGCACTAACCCCGAAAACCTAAATAGCACGATAACCTAATAGCACTCATCATTCATCACTCATCACTCATCATTCATCACTCATCAGTCATAACTATGAACTATGCGCTCAATCTCGGCTGTCCTACAAAAACTGACATTTCAAAAGAACATATTTTTAAGTGGACACCAATAATTATCATACTTTGAAGGCGACGATTTACTCATGCAAAGCAACGCTTTAGCTCATGGAAATAGGTGCTATTAAGTTTTGAAAGGCATACTTTTTCAGATAAGAAAATAGTATATTCATCTCCTATTTCTATAATTTTCAATTAACACCTACCGACCTACCATGACCACGCTGAAACGCCCATCTACAAAGGGTTTGAGGTATGGTAGGTCTTCCGTCAACACCTACCATACACCTACCATAGACCTACCATGAATCTACTATTGACGTTTGCACTTTATTTATAGGCATTAGCGGGTAGTTATGGTAGTTTTGAGGTATTTTCGAGAAAAGTTTCATGATGTTTTCGTCGAACTCACGTTACTATATGTAGATGAAGATACAATCTACAACTTTTTTCACTCAATTTTCGTTTAACAACTACCAACCTACCATGAATTTTCGCAAACGTCTACCAGCAAAAGGTTTGAACGATGGTAGGTCTATGGTAGGTGTTGGAAAAAGACCTACCATATAGAAATCCCTTTGTTTATAGGCATTTGAGGGGTATGATGGTAGGTCGGTAGGTCTTTTTCGGAAAAGTCTTATATAATATTGTTTTCGTCGAACTCACGTTATTTTATTATTACTGTCCGCCCTGATCACGATATAGAGCATCGTCAGAAGATGCGTGTCCCCGTCGAAGCTCTTCACATACCTCTCACCCCCATTCTGGCGGCTCATCTTAACAATTTTATCACGGTCAAGTGATTTTATCAGCTGACCATATACCGATTGTCCGTAAAAATATCTACCTTTGCCCATGGTTACATTTGATTTTGTTTGACGACTGCAAAAGTAGCCAAAAGGGCTGACACCATAGCATAGGAGTCGGCCCTAAATTTTAAATTCATGAATAAAGTTTATCGGACAGTAATAAATCACAACAAAGGAGCAACACCTCACCCAGGTCCCGCTCCTTTGTTATGTTTGCCAGACATTGGGCATAATCTAACGGGCGTAAGTCCCGAGCAAGCTATTCTTGCCTTTCTCACACCTATCGGTTCATAGTAATCGCCAAAAAAAAGTACAGTAGCGCGTGTTTTTTGAAAATAAAATCGTAATTTTGCAAATCAAACTGAGCAATCGAACCATGGAACAACTGCTTCACTATTGCTGGAAACACCGCCTTTTGCCATTGGGCGAGCTGCATACCACCGACGGTCGCGTGGTAGAAGTCATCGACCCCGGGCTCTATAACCGTCGCCATGCGGGTCCTGATTTCTTCAATGCGAAGGTGAAGCTCGACGGCACCTTGTGGGTGGGCAACGTGGAGATTCACGACCGCGCCAGCGATTGGTATGCCCATGGTCACGACCACGATGCGGCCTACGACAACGTAGTGCTTCACGTGTGCCGACAAGCCAACAAGCCCGTCGTCACGAACAACGGCCTCACTCTGCCGCAGTTGGAGATTGAAGTGCCCGAACGCGTGCGCCAGAACTATGAGCAACTGCTCAGCGAAGATCAGTATCCGCCCTGCTACCGCATCATTCCCTCCATGCCGGCTCTGACCATTCATGCGTGGATGAGCGCTCTGCAGACAGAACGTCTGGAGCAGAAAACGGTGGCCATCGAGGAGCGGGCGCAGCGCTGCAATGGATCATGGGAGGCCGCCTATTTCATTACCTTGGCGCGCAACTATGGATTTGGTGTCAATGGTGATGCCTTTGAGACATGGGCGCAATCTGTACCGCTGAACAGTGTGGCCCACCACCGCGACGACCTGTTTCAAGTTGAGGCCATGTTCATGGGGCAGGCTGGGTTGCTCAATCTCGATTTCGTGCCTGAGCGCTACCACAACGACGCTTTGAGCGAAGGCTATTTCACCCGCTTGCGTAACGAATATCTCTATCTGCAGCACAAGTTCTCGTTGCAGCCGATGGACGCTAATTTATGGCGTTTCCTTCGACTGCGTCCGCAGAACTTCCCCCACATCCGCATTGCCCAGCTTGCCCGTCTTTACTACGAGCGAAAGGCCGGACTCAGTCAGTTGTTGGAGTACGAGAAACTCGATGACCTGCGCAAGTTGATGCAGACGCAGGTGACACCCTACTGGGAGACTCATTATCTGTTTGGTGCCACCAGTGCACAGTCGGAGAAACACCTCGCTGCCGGTTCCATTGACCTCATCATCATCAACACTGTGGTTCCCATGCTCTTTGCTTATGGACGAACCCACAGTAAGGATTTGCTTTGCGACCGATCCTTTGACCTGTTGGAACAGCTCCGTGCCGAGAACAACCACATCACTCGCATGTGGCAGCAGTGCGGACTTGAAGTACGGTCGGCTGGTGACAGCCAGGCTCTTATCCAGCTGAAGCGCATGTATTGCGACCGCCGCGACTGCCTGCGTTGTCGCATTGGATACGAATATTTGAAGAGAGATAAATAGTCAATTCTCCTTCTGTCAGTTTCTGTGGCACTTGCCGCTCAGTTACTGAGAACTCATGGACTCGGCTTTAGCCGTTCTGCTCGCAGAGAACTCCAGAACATTTGTAACTCCTATATTATGACCTATATCTACGAAACCCGCATGCAAGTTCGCGACTACGAATGCGACATCGAAGGCATTGTGAACAACGCCAACTACCTGCATTACGCCGAGCACACCCGCCATCTGTTCTTGAAAGAGTGCGGGTTGAGCTTTGCTGAGATGCACCGCAAGGGCGTCGATGCCGTTGTGGCACGCATGAACCTGCAGTTCAAGACACCCCTGACGTGCGACGACGAGTTCATCTCGCGCCTGGCTCTCACCAACGAGGGTGTGAAATACGTGTTCCATCAGGACATCTTCCGTGCGTCGGACGAGAAACTCTGCTTCCGCGGACGTATGGAATTGGTGTGTCTGGTGAACGGTAGGCTCGGACGTAGCGAAGACTACGACCGTGCCTTCCAAAACTTTATCGAGAAAAAAGCGAAGAAAGATGGAGAACAATAGTCCCAGCATGACCGACACCTATCAGGAAGAGGCGCTCTATGCAATGGCGCTCACTCGTCTGGCAGGTCTCAATACCGCCGCCGCGCTTCATCTCTATCGCGAGTTGGGCAGTGCGGTGAACGTTTATGCACATCGCAACGACATCGCCGATGTGGTGCCCGATTGTACACCGCGTTTGGTGGAGGTATTGAAAAACTGGGACGAGGCTCTCCGACGAGCTGAAGAAGAACTGATGTTCGACCAGCGCTATAGCGTTCGGGTGCTTACGCTGAACGACGATGCCTATCCGGCCCGTCTGCGCGAATGTGCCGATGCACCCGTCGTCCTCTACTATCGTGGTAACGCCGAACTCAGTCAGCAGCGGGTGATCAGCATTGTGGGCACGCGCCATTGCACAGCCTATGGACGCGACTTGGTGAACCGTTTCATGACCGACCTGCGACAGCTCTGTCCAGAGATGCTCATCATCAGCGGGCTGGCTTACGGCATCGACATCTGTTCCCATCGCGCCGCACTGCAGCAAGGTTATGAAACCGTTGGAGTGCTGGCTCACGGACTCGATGAACTCTATCCTAATGCTCACCGCGAAACAGCCCACAAAATGGTTACGCAGGGCGGCCTGCTCACTGAATACATGACGCAGACGCGTGCCGACAAGATGAATTTCGTGCGCCGAAACCGTATTGTGGCAGGCATATCCGACGCCTCGATACTTGTGGAGAGCGCTGCCAAGGGCGGCGGTCTCATCACCATGCACATCGCCCAGAGCTACGACCGTGCTACCTTCGCCTTCCCCGGAAACGTGGGTTCCAGCTTCAGCGAGGGTTGTAATAGCCTCATTCGCGACAATGGCGCTGCCCTTATCACTTCGGCTCAAGACTTTGTCGAGGCCATGGGCTGGCAGGACGATAGCCAGCGCCAGAAAGTCCGACAGCAGGGTGTAGAGCGGCAGTTGTTCCCGGCACTTTCACCGGAAGAGCAGGCGGTGGTCGATTTGTTGCAAAACACCAACGACTTGCAGCAGAACATCATCGCCGTGAAGACCAATATCTCCATGAGCCAGCTTACGGCGCTGCTCTTTAGTCTTGAAATGAAGGGTGTGTTGAAACCGCTTGCTGGCGGTGTCTACCACCTGCTTCTCTAATTTCATTCCCACCAACCATCACCCATGAATATAGGAAATATCGAATTTGGTCCTCATCCCGTCTTCCTTGCACCTATGGAAGACGTCACTGACATAGGCTTCCGTCACCTCTGCAAACGTTTTGGTGCAGCAATGGTCTACACGGAGTTCGTGTCGGCCGAGGCGCTTGTGCGCTCGGTGAAGAGCACTGTGAGTAAACTGCAGATTGACGACAACGAGCGGCCTGTGGGCATACAGATTTATGGGCGCGACGTGCCGCAGATGGTGGAGGCGGCGCAGATCGTGGAGCAAGAAGCACATCCCGACGTCATCGATTTGAACTTCGGTTGTCCCGTGAAAAAAGTTGCGGGTAAGGGTGCGGGTGCAGGCATGCTTCAAAACATTCCGTTGTTGCTCGATATCACGCGTGAAGTGGTCAAGGCGGTCAATACGCCGGTCACCGTTAAGACACGTCTGGGGTGGAACCAAGAACAGCTCATCATCACAACTTTGGCCGAGCAGTTGCAAGACTGTGGCATTCAGGCGCTGACCATTCATGGTCGCACGCGTTCACAGATGTATACTGGCGAGGCCGACTGGACGCTCATCGGTGAGGTGAAGCGCAATCCACGCATCCATATTCCTATCATTGGTAACGGTGATATTACCACACCCGAACAGGCTCGGTTAGCTTTCGAACGTTATGGTGTTGACGCTATCATGGTGGGACGCGCCACCTTTGGTCGTCCTTGGCTGTTCCGCGAGATGAATGACTACCTGAATGCCTGCGACATCGCTTTGAAGAATGCCCCCGAGGGCCGTCTCGACGCCGAACAGCTTCCGCCGTCGTTGCCTTGTATGACACCTTCTGAGAAACTCGATGTTCTCATCGAACAGCTGCATATCAATGTCGATCGTATTGGCGACGAATATCGTGGCATCTTGCACACCCGTCGTCATCTGGCCGCCACACCTATTTTCAAGGGCATCCCTGATTTCCGCCAGACGCGCATCGCCATGCTCCGTGCCGACAGGCTCGACGATCTTCTTCCTATCTTGGAGCAGTGCCGCCAGCGTCTTCTTTAGCCGTCAGCAACCGACGTTTTTATCACCTTATTATTATGTAGGTCGCGATATAAACGCGACACATACTCCTTTTCACTTCCATTAGAGCGGCGTAAATCTGACGTGCAGCGTGTGTGGCACGGCAGGAATGGCATACTTGGTGAGCACGCCAGGTCCACATGAACTATTGCCGAGTCCCATCACCGCAGCATCGAGATTTAGGAAAACTCGATCTTCGGTCCGCAGTTCGCTATCGTGCGCCGTACTGTAGAGCTGACCAACGCTATAGGGCAAAGCTGAGAAAGAGAACGGTTCGCCCAGCGTTTCTATGAGCCATCCGTGTCCTTGGTCGTCGGTGAGGCGCAACCAGCGCGTCGCACCATGGTTACCGCTTTCCTGCGGACGGGCATAGTGAAAATACTGTTTGTCCACCGTACTTTGCCATTGTCCGAGCAGTGCTGCACTCTGGCGGTCGGGATAATTCTCCACGGGACCAAGTCCGAAGTAGGCCACATTGCGCAGTTCACAGGCAAACTCGAAAGTGTTGCCCAGACAAGGCAGTGGCGGCAACTGACCTTCGGGCGTATAGGTGGCACGGAAGTCGATGCTGCCATCGGATAGATGTGTGATTCTATAGTCTGTGCGGATGCTGCCGTTTAGCGTTTCGTAAACGTGTGATTCGCAAATTTCCTCCATTCCATCGGCCAATTTCCTCGTTTTTCGTTCACTCACGATACTGTCTGTCAGACTGTCCAGCCGTTGTTTTTGCCAATCTTTCGCTATCCAATTGCCGAATCCTTTGTCGTTGTCCGTAGGTGCGCGGAAGAAGTGAGGCTTCGCCGTGGGCATCGGATAGGTGGCGACCGAAGTGTGGTTGGTTCGTCCGTTGGGCGTCACCACATGGCTTGTGTCTTGTGCTACAGCGATTATGTATCCTTTCGGAGCCCACGATTTCTCTTCGCTGAGTGCCGCTGTTGCGGTTACGATGCCGTCGTTCACTTGTGTCGTAACGGTGTAGTCGGCCAGATTGGTGTGGGCATCGCGGGCGTGGAGCACTGGCTGCCCGTTGTCGAAGGTGAAGTATACAGGGGCGTATACCGCCTTCACCTCTTCGTATTTCGGTGTCGTCTGCCGATCAGCATTCACGATACCCTTCAGACAAAATGCTTTCAGATTGGGCGCATCTCCGAAGTCGCCACCATAGAACGTGGTGAGTGTGGCATGGCTTTCGTTGAGTGTCTTCCGCTCGTCCGGACGCGGAACTCTTCCTCGTGGTCCCTTCTTGTTGGGGTCACCGTATGCCTCGGTCTTCACACCGTAGATACCACCGTCGGCCCATTCCCAGATAAAGCCGCCCAGCATGCGTGGATGACTGTAGATTTCATCCCAGTATTCACGGAAATTTCCCAGTGCATTGCCCATGGCATGCGCGTATTCGCTCGTCAGTACAGGGCGCGAATCGGTCTCGTCGCGGGCAATGGTGAGCAGTCGTTCCCAACGTGCGTTCTCCGGGCGTTCCATATTGTTGTCTGCTACGCCTGGATTCAGATATTCGTCCTGCGTGCGGGGATAGAAGCGCGATATCACGTCGACGTAAGCAGGGTCTTTCTCCAGCGCGTCGGCATCGGTGGCATACATTCTCTGGAAGGTCTCAGCGTTCATGTTCTCTTTCTTCACACCCTGTGCCCCTTCGTAGTGAACGAAGCGCGTGGGGTCGAACTCATGAATCCATGCCGACGAAAGAGCGAAGTTTGTGCCCCAACCAGCCTCGTTGCCCAGACTCCAGAAGATGATGCTGGGATGGTTGCGGTCGCGAATCACCATGCGCTGTGTGCGGTCGAGCCAGGCTTCTGCCCACGATGGGTCGCCGGCCAGTTGTCCGCGCAGCCCGTGTTCTTCGATGTCGGCTTCGTCCATCACGTACATACCTATCGAGTCGCACAGTTCGTACCAACGGTCGATGTTGGGATAGTGGCACGTTCTCACGGCGTTGATATTGCATTGTTTCATGAGCAGGATGTCCTGTTTCATGCGATATTCCGTCATCATGTGGCCCGTCTCTGGGTCCATTTCATGGCGGTTCACGCCACGTAGACGCACTTGTTTGCCGTTCACCAACAGTCGTCCCTCGCTGATTTCCAGACGTCGGAATCCCACTTTGCTGTCCACTTGTTCTATAATCTGTCCCACTGAATCTCTCAGTACGAGTCGCAGCTTATATAGATAAGGTGTCTCGGCCGACCACTTCTTTGGGTTCTTGACCTTCGCCGACAGCCAGCCCCATTTGGCGTAGCTGCGCTGAGGTGTGCGGTCGTTCAACATGGCTCCCTTGTGGTCGAGGTTCAGCAGTGTTGCGACGTCCTGTCGCGGAATGCTGTCGAGCACGTTTTTGCCCATTTCATCGAACAATTGCGCTTCTATCGTGTAGGTAGGCAACTGCTTTGAAAGACCAGTCTTGCGCTGCAGAGATGGCGAAAGACCAATCTCTGGATTCACGACGAGCAAGGCATCGCGATAGTCATCGTCGAGCAACGTGCGAACGCCGAAGTCGCGGATTCTCACCTGCGGGGTAGCGAAGAGCACGATCGACCGATGGATGCCAGCCATGCGCCACATGTCCTGATCCTCGAGATAACTGCCGTCGCTATATTTCAGCACTTGCAGACATATCTGGTTCTCCCCTTGTCGCAGATACGGTGTGATGTTGAACTCAGCGGGTTCCATACTCCCCTGCGAATAGCCCACGCGCTCACCGTTGATCCACACGTAGAAGGCGCTGCTCACAGCCCCAAACCGCACATGTATATCCATTCCTCGCCACTTTTCTGGCACGGTAAACGTGCGACGGTAAACGCCTGTCGGATTCCTTTCCACGAAAGCCGTGTAGGTTTCCTTTGGCTCGTCCATCACATAGGGCGGATTGATGCGGAAGGTGTAGCCGCTGCTGCTGTAGATGGGTGTGCCGTAGCCGTTCATCTCCCACATGGCAGGCACGGGGAAGGTATCCCAGTTGGCATCGTTGAAGTCCATGCGGTAGAAGCCTTCTGGCTGTTCGCTAGGCGTTTTCGTCCAGTTGAATTTCCACTGTCCGTCCAACCATGTGCGACGGTCACCGACATTTTCTCCATAGCCGAAGAAACTGGCACGTGCGGGTTCACGATTCTGTTGCAGCATGTGGTGGTCTTCCCAGTCGCAATGCTGGGCCTGTAGCGCCGTCAGTTGCCCTGTCAGCAGAGCCGCCACTAAAGCAATGCGTCGTATCGTCGTGTGAACTATCATCTTTTTCATATCGCTTGTTTTCTTTATTCAATGGTAAGCGGGTCGAAGACCATGTCGCCGAGTCCGTCGCCCGTGAGCACTACATGATAGGTGCCGGCGTTCACTTGTGAGCCTGTGGTGATGCTGGTGCTCTTGCGCTTTGTCTTCTTCTGCTGAGTCTGTAGGAAGGTCACGTCGTCGTCTTTGTAGACCACTCCCTTCGCGTCGGTAATCTTCACGTGTAATACGCGTGGCTTTTCAGCATTGTAATACTTCCAGCGCAGGGCGTAGACCTTGGCTACACCAACAGAAAAGTCCCATTCCATCCGGTTCCTGACCTTCTTTCCCTCAACCTCAAGTCCAGTGCTGCTCTTAGGAGGAAGCAGAGAATCGGGCGTTTTCACCATGATGTCTTTCTCGAAATCGGTCCATAGTGTGGGCGAGGTCTGTGTGGTCGATTTTACGTTGCCCATCTGTGACGTGACCGCCGTGTTGGCATCGTCGCTGGCTTTGGCGATGGCGATGGCGGAAATCATGGCCTGTCCTGCCTTCACTTTCGGGAAACTTATGCTAATTTCCTGTCCGTGGTTCTCGATGTCAACCACGCGCTTGTAGGCTTTTCCGTAGTGCACCTGTGCCCAGATATCGAGGTCGTGGATGACAGTGCTGTCGTTGACGGCGACGTCGAAGAGGCGCAGTCCTTCGGCATCGGCCTGCCGATACCAGGGTTCCACAAAGTAGAGTTCTACGCGATAGCGTCCGGGCGAGGCGGGGAAATGATAGCTCAGTTTATGACGACCGAAGCGCGACGTCTGGAACAATGGCGACGAGAGCGAGTCGTTTCGTGTCTGCGATGTCTGGTAGGGTTTTCCGTAGTCATCGCCCCACGAGCGTGACCATTGCGAATTGTCCTGCATCCATTTTTGTCCCATTTCATCGGTGTATTCGTCACCGCCGCAATTCAGTCGGTAAAGGTAGTTGTAACCTTGCGCGCCTTTCACCACCGTCTCGTCAATGCGACTATGACGCGGTGCCAACGGCTGTGGATTGTAGTGCTGCATGTAACGATAGAAAGCGTCGGTGGGTTGTTCCCAAGGTGACAGCAGACCTTTGTAGTTGAAGGGACCAACCTTGTCCACCATGCGCAATGCTTCGTCGGGCTGACGGCGTCCGGGGTTGTCGTGACTGACGAGCAGCCAGAGGAACTGTCCGCAGACGCTATCGCGAACGCTCTCTGCCAGTTGAACCTTCTTCATCAGCAGGTCGCCGAAACGTTCCTCGGTATAGTTCTCGCCCGTATGGTTTCCCAGCGTACGCCAAGCACCGTATTCACCGTTGAGCAGTTGGTCTGGTTGTTTCAGTTCGTTAGCGTAGTTGTCGATGTCGCCGCCGTAGGTGCCGCTCCAGTTCTGCACCACATTCCAGTCGGTGCCCTCGCCACCGTTGCAGGTAGTGATGAGTCGCTGCGTGCGACAGCGCGGATCCATCTCGCGGATAATGGCCGAGCACTCCTCGGCAAAGTCTTTTGGCAGCGTGCTCTCGTTCTGCAGACCCCATAGGATGACCGATGGCGAGTTGCGGCGTTCCTTCACCCACTGGCGCAGGTGGCGCTTGAAACTCTCGCGAAACTCGGGCGTGTCGTACCAGATGTGCGCCGAGAATTGTGGCCACCAGAGGATGCCCTCTCTGTCGAGCACCTCTTGATAGTGCAGGTTGTGCGGTTGGTGAGCATCGCGGAAGGCGTTGAAACCAGCATCCTTGACGAGTTTCACGCGCGCATCAATTTGTTCGTTGCTGAAGGCGTGGCTCTGTCCGAAGGCGTGTTCGTATTCACAGACGCCGTTGATGAACACGGGCTCACCATTCAGACGGAAACGCCCATCGGCGGGTGAGTGTGTTGTGGCGGGGCAGTCTATCTGTCGGGGCCACCTCAGCGTGACGAATCCAAAAGGCGTGTGTGTGCTTTCGGTGGCTTTGCCATTGCGTTTCACGATGGTGTTCAGGTCGTAGAGATAGGGCGACGAAGTGCTCCAGCGCTTGGCGTCGGCCATCTTCGCTGACTGTCTGACGACGACCGTCTGTCCTGCAGAAACGTCGGTTTCATCGGTCAATCGAAGCACCTGCTTACTGCTCTTGTCCATGAATTTGCTCACCAGTTGCACATGCTGTGTGGTAGTACCGTAGTTGTGGAGTTCGGTCTCAACGAACACCGAGTCGCAGGCGTCGTTGTTCCATACGTGTACGCCGAACGGCTCGACACGCACCTTGTCGGTGATTTCGAGCGCCACCGGCCGATAGATGCCGAAAGGCTGTGAACCTTCGCTGAAGCCCCATTCGCTACTGCATCCGCCACACACCCAGGGCATGTTGGTGATGCCCGCAGGGTGACTCACCTTCACCGTCAGTTTGTTGTCGCCACCTATTTTAATATAGGGAGTCACGTCGACAGTCAGCGTAGTTCGGCCCACGTCGTAGTGTCCGAGCTGATGACCGTTGAGGCTGATGTCGGCATAGGTTCCCACGCCCTCGAAACACAGGAAGCACGCTTTATCCTCCACAGAGGGCACCGTGAAGGTCTTCTCGAAGAGTGCCTCACCGTGCAGGTTGCCGTGTTCGCCCTGCTGTGTGCCGTAGTAGTCGTCGAGGTTGATGGGCAACGAGGCTTTGAACGGCTTTGGTGTTGTGGGCGATGTGATGGTCCAGTCGTCCATCAGTTGAATGACGGTGCGGTGTCCGCCAGGCTCAGGGGTCGGGAAATTCACCTCGCTCTTCCCCATATGTTGGCTGGTGGCTACGGCGATGCCGCGCTGACCAGCGCTGTTCACTGCACAGTAGAAGTGGTAGACCACGCCGTCGTGCTTCACCACGTAGCTCTTATGTGCAAACGTCTCGTCGTAGGGTTTCGAGGGGATGATGAGGTCGGGTCCTGTCCAGTCTTGCCAGTGAACAAGGTCGGTGCTCACCGCAAAGGTGTTGAAGGCGTTGTAGTCGCGTGTGGGATTGAAAGCCGAGAAGTAGAACATCACGTAGAGTGGGGTGCCGTCGCCAGTGCCGATGCCAGGCGTGGTCGACATGTCCACAAGCTGTGCGTCGCCAGTGATGGTGCCGTCGCTGTCGTGGGCAAACACTGGATTGCCATCGTAGCGGTGCCAGTGCTTCATGTCCTTTGACAGCGCGATGCCGATGCGCTCGCCTTTGGGGTGGGTGTCGTCTTTTCCGCCAGCGTTATAGAACATCGTAAACGGGCAGTTCTTCTGCAGTCGTTTTTGTTTGTCCTTTATCCAGTAGATGGTGCTCTTATACTGCGTCATCTGCTCCCACCATTGGGCATCTTTGTCGTTGTAGCTGAGCAATGGCTCGTTGTAGGTTTGCCATTGATGGGCCGATGAAATGGACGATTTTGTGGTAGCCACGCCGATGCTGAGCGGAGCATTCACGGCTTCGTAGCCAGTGCCAGGACCGCCGATGTAGGTCATCCAGTGGCGACCTTTGTAAGCCTGCATCTCGTAGGTGCCATTCCAGGTCCAGTCGATGAGCGACGGGAAACCGCCCCGTTGGTTCTGGTCCCACAGCTGTTGTGCTGCTTCACCATCGGTAGCTGTCGGCAGGTTCAGCACCTTGCCAAGGGTCTTCCAGTGCAGCAGGTCGTCGCTCTCGGCGAGCCACGTCTCGTAGCCGCGACCGTCGGTACCCTCCTTGCCGTCGTAGCACACGTAAGTCATCAGCCATTTGTCGCCCTCGCGGAACACCGTGGGGCAGTCGAACTTGTGGTAATTGTCCGTGGGTGCTACCACAAGCCCGTATTTATAAGGCGTTTTCACTTCGTCGTAGATGCGTTGCATCACGTCGTTCGATACCGTCTGCGCCTGTGCCGAGCAGCATATCAGGGCAGCGATGAGGGCCAGTTGGAAGTTCCTTTTTGTCATATTCGTGAATAGAATCTGCTGTTTTTGGTGACGCTAGCCAACGCAATGGAAAACGTATATTGCCAAAAGCGCAGAAAAAAATCTAGATTTTTTCTCTCGAAATTGGCGGTTTGCGCGCAAAAAATCTAGATTTTTTTCTGCGCAGGCGCCAAATTTATTCCGGCAAGTGGTCGTCGTTGGGTTTCCGACTTGCCGGAATAGTCGCTTTAGTTGCTCATGAACAGCCAGTCGACGTCGTCGCCAGCTCCGAGGAGTCCAGCGTCGCGCGACTTGATGTCGGCAGAGGTGAATCCTGCAATCATCAATATGCCGCGCGGCAGGTTCAGCACATGGTGACCTGCCGACAGATGGTAAGCGTGGATATTTACTGGCGGCATATTGGTCATGGCGACGGCATTGGTGAGCAGCGGTTCCGCCTGTCCGTATTCGTTGCCGGTGGCGTCGGTCTCCAGTTTCGGCGGTTTTGCCCACTTCGGATCGTCGTCGTGGAAGAAGCCGACGAGCAGTTTCACCGGTTTGTCGCACGTGAATTCCACCGATGTGCCAGCGATGCGCGTCGTGTCGCGGTTCAGCACGATGGCCTGCAGGCGTTGCAACTCGGGTGCCACGCTGTCGATGCTCTCCTTGCGGTTTTCAAAGAGCAAGGCGTTTTTCTGCAGGGGCAGCAGGGCTACCTGTGGCTTTGCGGTGGCCTGCTGTGACTGCTGCAGAGTGGCAGGCGAGCCTGCGTAGCGGATGCTGACATTGGCCGGTTGCACTGGGTTGATGACCTGTGCCTGCCGACTCGATGCAGGTTGTTTCAGTTTCTCGATGTTCGCCTTCAGTGCACTCAGTTCCTCCTCGTAGACGGGCAGCATGTCGGTCCACGTCTTGAAGTTGCCATTGTCGCCACCCACGGGGATACGGCGTTGTGCTGTCTGCATGGAGTTGGCGTAGAGATAAGTGTCGCGGGTGAGGTTCACCAGTTTTTTCCATTCGCCGAGACTCTGTTCAAGCCAGACGGCGGCGCTGTCCAGATGGCTCACTTCCTTCGACCATTTGTAGTCGAGCACACGCTTGGCGGCATTCACCTTATAATAGAAAGCGCGCGCGAAAGTCTCATAGCAGGCTACGTCGTTGGCAATGCGACCAAATTCCTCGCCGTTCTTCGTGACCTGTGGCCGTGCTTTCTCGATGGCCGAGTGGGCTTTTGCACCGTGGGCGATGCACTGTTGCACGATGTCGAGTGGCAGCTCGCCCGTGTGCGGCTGGTTTTTCCATTCTTTCTCCACGTATTCGATGAGTTTCTCGCCCTGTGGTCCGCAGCTCTCGTAGAAACCTGGATAGACCGTGAACTTATAGGGATTGACCAGCTGCGCCATCTTCATGCCGAGCAGAAGTGTCTGCCTGTTGCCTTCGGTGATGCCGAAGCGACGGAGCAGTTTGGGCGCAATTTCGCCCATTTCATCGTAAGCATCGAGTATCTGAACTGCTGTAGTCTTGTCCGTTCCGAAGTGCTCGGCCAGCAGCGAAGTCCAGTAGTCGGCATCGTTTCCCCGGTGGCAGTTCCAAGCATAGCGGCCCCAAACTTTATACCACATCCAGTCGCGGTCAATCTGTAGCAGTCTGTTGCCGTCGGGCAGTCGGTCGGCGGTGTAAGGCCAATCCCAATAGGAGGCCTGCGGATAGAGATGCAGACCCTTGGAATGGTGCACGCGGTGCATGGCCTGCACCGTCTTCTGCGTGAAGGCTGGCGACGACCAGCGCCACGGTTCGAGGTTGGCCAGGATGTGCACATTGTCGATGTGGATGGGTGCGGCAGCGGCCAGTTGCTGGTGAGTCTCGCCCCATGGGCCACCAGGCTCGTAGGTGGTGAGGCTCTCGCCCGTGTACTTCGACATGGTGTAGATGTTGCTATAGTGGGGCAGAGACGCCTTCAGCACTGCAGGTCCGTCGGTGTCGTGCGAACGCAGGATGATGGGAGGCGTGTCCGTACGCCCCGAGGCTTTCAGACCGTCCTTAATGCCGGGGATGATGGTTTCTGTCATCCAGGCGATATCCGTCTCAATGCCCGACATCGCCTCGCCCAAGCAAACGAGGAAGCCCACCTTCGGATATTTCTCCACGAAGGCGGCAATCGACTTGCGTGTGTAGTCGCTGATGAGCGGTGTGATGGGGCGGTTGCGGTCCTGCGTCTTCAGTCCGTAGTGGTCGGCGAAGGGCTTCGAGAGGATGATGTTGTAGAACATCTGGATGACGCGGATGCCGCGACGGTCGGCCTCGTCGACGAGGAAGCCGAACATTTGCTGGTTCTTCAGCATGGTGGCATCGTCTACTTCGGGAGCGAAGGGATAGTCGTCGAGTTTCACCAGCGAGGCAAACGGATGACCGTTCCACAGGTAGACGGTGTTCATATTGTTCTCGGCGAGCATGTCGAGATAGCGAATCCAGAGCTGCTTATCGTAGAACCAGGGGAAGTTCTCGGGCGTGTAGGGATATTCGTAGACGCGGTGTCCGGGCAGGTAGACAGTCTTCTGCAATCCCACACAGGCACCGCGAAGCTTCATGTCGGGTACCGATGAAATGGTCGATTTCTGCGGATTACGCATCATCTGTTCGAAGTTCTCGCGCACGTAGTTGGCACCGTAGATGGCACCCGGACCATCGTTGGCTTCGATGAAGATGCGCTTGCCTTTGGTACGGATGGTATAACCTTCGGCCAACTGGTTTAACAACGCCGAATCGATGCCGTCTTTCACCTGAATGCTGATGGTGGCGTTGCCTTCCAAGTCGGTCAGTCGCGAGGCGGCGTATTCTGTCTGTTGGGTCTTCGTCTTGAGTACGACCTTCACCTTGGCAGAGGTCGCACACGAAAACAGCAGGCAGAGGGCTATGAGCAGGTTCTTTGTTTTCATATCTTTGTTTGATTAGTGTCGACAATGATTTCTTCGTTTGGCGGGATGTCTACGCTTTGGTTTTCCCAGACGAGACGGCCCTTTCCGCCATGGCTTTTGACACAGATGTGCTCGGCGTCGACCCTTACGTGAATGCGACCGAATGGCGTGGGAACGTCGCCCTCCATCCATTGCAGTCCGCCCCGCACCGGGCGCACCTCGTAGGTTTCGTAACCTGCACTGAGGGGGTTGACCCCCAGGAAGTAGTGCCCCAACAGGTAGAGTGGCGATGCGCCCCAGGCGTGACAGAGACTCTTGCCGTAGGGACGGCCGTACATGGCCAGATGCTGGGTGCCTTTCTCGGCGGGATTATATTTCTCCCAAAACGTGGTGGCACCTTCGCGGAGCATACCTCCCCAGTAGGACTTCACCTCTTTCAGCACCTGATTGTGGCAGTTCATCTGGCACAAGGCTTCCAGTTCGTAGAAGCGCATATATGGCGTTGTTATGTGGGGCACGTCGTCGTTGAGCAGCACGTGCTGCAGGATGTCGGAGCGCTCTTGTTCGGTGGCGAAGTCGTAGATGATGGCGAACATGTTGGGGAAGCGTGTCACCTGTTCGTTCATCATGCCGTCTTCAATGGCGTGGAGCAAGGCGTGGGTATCGTCAGACCAGAACGTTTCGCGCACCTTTCGCTTTAGTTTTTCCGCCATTTCATCGTATTTCTCCGCATCCTTTGCGTAGGAATCGGTTTTTTCTTCCTGGCGGTCTCGGAGCAGGACGGCACATTGTGCCATTGTCTGCAAGGCCTTCCAGAAGAGAATCTGTTCGAAGCAAAGCGCGCCCCGCTTGTGCATGGGGAAGTCTACCCAGTCCACGAAGATCCAATCGCCGGGCAGGCCGTATGCCATACCGTCGGCATTGGTTCGGGCCAGACAGAAATCCATCAGTGTCTTCATGCGGGTATAGATCTCAGATACGAAATCAGCGTCGCCTGTGTAATGATAGTAGTCGAGAATGGACTTGAACCAGTAGAAGGTGTAGTCCATAATGGTGTTGACATGAGCTGTTACGGGGTCTTTGCCACGCAACTGCCGGATGGTGCGCCGTACGCAAGCCGTGTCAAAGCGCAGATAGTAGTTCATCAGATACGACTGGATGGCATCGCCGCTCCATGTCCATCGGTCGCGCTTGATACCGTCGATGAAGAACTCACGTGTGGTAAGGTCGAGCGTGTAGGCAGAGACATCCCAGATACGGTTTAACTCATCGTCGGAACAACGGAAAGTGCCACTCTCAGAGAGATCGAAGGGGGCGTATTCCAAGTCTACAGCCACATCATCGTACCACGTTTCGAAGAATCTCTCGATGTAGACATACCTGAAAGCTTTGCTGTCCAGATGGTAGATACGTGTCTTGTTGTCTCGTGTCTTCCGATCCAGGTCGAAGGAACTGATGGTGTCGAGTGTCTCGCAGTGCTCCTTGTCGAGTGCTTCCTCGCGACTTTCTCCATAATAGATGTAGGCAGTGCCGCTTTCCAAACCTATAAGTTTTAGACTTCCAAATACCTCTCGTCCGAAGTCATAGAGTATGCCGTCTAACTGCTGGCCTTGTTCGTTGTATTCCTCCTTTTTGACAGGTCGCAATTCCATTCGATTCAATTGAAATTGGGAAGGTGGATTGTCAGGGTTGTCGAAGTTCCAGAATCCCACAGGCACATAGACACCCGATCCATGAGCCACTCCGTTCTCGTCGATCCATATCTTGTCCTCGAAGGTGGCCTTCCATGTGGAGTCACTCTTCAGATGCGTCCCAGAGAGATACAAAGCTGGCGGTGAAACCTGGTTCCACACCTTGATGCTGACCGTGTGCTTGCCTTTTGGAATGGTGGCCTTGTAAAGATGCAGCATCTGACCATCAACAAAGATGCTATAGAGGCCTTCTGTTTTCAGCTTTACGCTTTCGTCCTCGGCCAATTCTACAGTCGTCGTAAATACAACAGTGGGCCAATGGCTGTCTTGCTTCCAGAACGGAGGGAACATTGCCCCACGTTCCGTGCGTCGGTTGTTGCACTTGTTGCCCAGCCACACTTCGAAGTCGCCGGGATACCAAATCCATGTGGCCTTCTTATTCTCCATAGCGCTCCTTGGTTATCTGTTCGAGTGTCTTTCCACGTGTGTTAGGGGCACCTGTTGTTCCGATGACCAGCGAAACGACGAGCAGCAGGAGCATCACCCATGCGGCACGTGTGAATCCTTCGCCTTGTTCACCGTAGATGTAGACGAAGCCAAGACCCCATGCTGCCGACAGACCGCGCACCAAGAAGAACATGACACCTTGGGCAGCGGCACGATAGCGGGCGGGGAACAACTCGGATGCCCATAGTGCGTAGAACGATTGTACCGAGATACCGCCTTGGAGTCCCCACAACAGGGTGAAGACGAGTAAGCCCGTGAGGCTGTTGATGCCCACGGTGAGCACTAATACCCAGGCCAAGACGGCGAACATGACACCGGTGAAGAAGAGCCAGCGTTGGTTCACCTTGTCGACAATCATCGAGAAGGCGAACGTGGTGGCGATGATGACGAGCCATTGGCCTACCGACAGCATGTTGGCGTATTCGTTGGACAGTCCGCCCGCTGTTTCGTAGATGTGCTGTTGGAAGAAGCCCATCACCGATGATACGAGGTTCCATGTGAGATACATGCCGGCTAGGAACAAGATGGTGCGGAGGTTTACCTTGTTGGTGAGTAGTGAGCTGAACGATGCAAAAGTGCTACTGGTAGAAGGTTCGCCAGCTTCTTCTTTCTTCGATTTCATCGACTTCCACTCCTCCGACTCATCGAGTCTTCGCTGTAGCATCCATGCGATGAAGGCTACCACGAAGAGTGAGGCGAACACGATGCGCGAGCTGAACACATGGAGGGCGGCGCCACTATCGGTGCCGAACCAGGCAGCTACCGACTGCACCACGCCGAAGAGCATGCCTTCGGTGCCGCTGCCACCTGTTGGTGGGGCGAGCAAAGTGCCCAGAATAAGAATAATGGTAGGACCGATGCCCCATGCCATCTGCGATATGCCGATGTTGCGTCCGCGGTTGTTCACCTCCGAACTCTCGGAGATGTAGGTCCATGATGCCGGTACGCCCACACCCACAGAGATGCCCGTGATGAGGAAGCCTGCCAACAGCATGGGGAAGCCTGTAGATAACAGAATAAGTAGTACGCCCAGCATGTAGATGAGCATGTTGTAGGTATAGATGGCCTTTCTGCCGTACCTGTCGGCCAGGAATCCGCCGATGATGGCACCGATGGCGGCGCCCAGACAGTTGGCGCTGATGGCGTTGAGCCAACCCAGGTGTCCTTCGGTGAGACCCAGATAGTCTTTCCACAAGGTCAGTCCGCTGGCTCCGGCTACGATGGCTCCCGCATCCAGATAGTTGGTCAGCGACACGGCGATAGTGCTCTTCAGACTGCTTTTCTTTTTTACATTCAGTTCTTCACTTACTTTTTCCATAGATTCGTCTTCGTAATTTGTTTTGCTTCATCCGCGCATAACGCACGTCTATCTTGCAAAGATACGGAAAAAGCCTGATATTTCCACCCCGTCCTTCCCTTTTTAATATAATTTAATCCCCACAAGGCATTGAACGGTTTTTTAGAGTGGGAAAAGTCTCTTGTAAAAAAGAATTTTTACATGTTTCGTTTCCTACTTTTATTAGTTGTTATTTTCTGTTCAGATAAAATCGAATGTTATCGTTTAACTGTCGCCCTAGCTCTTCATAGTCATTTGGGTCCTTCAGTTGTATCCAATGCCTGTTGCAAAGGTCATATTCAAGACTTTTATTATAAGACGAGTCGTCGACTCTGACAGGTAGGATTACCTTTTCTTTTCTTTCGGCTAACCCAACCTCTTTCACCGTGTTACGTGATTTGTTTGAATTGTATGAGGAAATGAACAAAAGTATTCTAGAACGACAGATGGCATCTACGATGTCTTCCTTGAAATCGTCGCTGCGACGTACACTCTCGTGATCAATCCAATGGGAAATGCCATATTTGCTCAGCAAAGAACATATTTGTTCGGCAATTTCTTTGTCTAAATGAGAGTAGCTTACGAAAACGTCGAACTCGGATGCAGGAAGTGGTTCTTTTGTAGTCTTTTTTATTGTTGGTTCTGGAACGTGGTTGATTTCGCTTTTGGTAGGAACGCGTAGTGAAAATTGCTCAAAGAAAGCGATGTAATCTATTAGCCCAACCCGTTCGGGAATATCCCACAGACAAAGTTCCACGCGGTATGACTTGTTGGTTTTTAACAGGAAATCGGATATTACTTCGGCCATGATTTTCCCAATCCTCTCGAACGAGAAACCTGCTCGGCGTACGCCAATGCATGGTATTGCTATAGATTCGAGGTCCATCGCCGAGAGTAGTCTGAAGCATTTAGATACGGAGTGCCTTATAACATATTCTTCCATCTGTGAACGAGTCTCTTCTTGTTTATCTTCGTCCACCTGTTTGAAGTGACTATTGGGCGATACGGTGACGCAATGAAAAATAAACTTGTGAGGTAGCTTACCTGCAGTTGTTACTACGACATCTCCAAGTTCGGCATGATTATTCTTTTTGACATCATTTTGTATTTCAGGTCCTCCTTTCTCCAAAAGGTAGGCCGACAGTCCATCTGCCATCGGCAGTAGATAGTCGTCGGAGTTGACAATCACGTCGGTGTTAGCCTCTACGATGTCACAAAATCTCACTCTTAACAAAGAGTTGTTGTAACGATATTCGCGTTGTTGGTCCATAGGTTATGTTGTTATTCTATTTGTCTATTAAAGATATTGCTTAGCTTCCTGGCATCCTTGTTTCAATGCTTTTCTGAAACATATTTTTGCTTTTACTTCGTCTTTGGGAACTCCCAGACCGTCTTTGTAGCATAACCCCAGATATAATTCTGAAGCAGCGTGATTGCTTTTAATAGCTTGTTCAAACCAAAAGGCAGCCCGTTCGTAGTCTTGTTTCACCCCCAAGCCATAATAATAACAATAGCCTAGATAATATCTAGCTATAGGTGTTCCATTGTCTGCTGCTTTTTTAAACCACATGACGGCTTTTTTGTAATCCTGTTGGACACCTTCACCACTAAAATAGCAATAGGCAATAGAGGATTGAGCTTTAGCATGTCCTTTTAAAGCTATTTCTTCGAAAATCTTGGCTGCTTCTGTAAGATTGGGTTCGACGCCTCGTCCAAAATAGTAGCATTTCCCGATGTTATACAATGCTTCAATGCTACTGTTTTCTGCTGCTTTTCTATACCATCTAAGTGCTTCTTTTTCATTTCTCTCAACACCAAGTCCATGCTTGTATAACAATCCTATATTGTTTTGTGCTTCAGCATGGTTTTGCAAAGATGCCTTCAGGTACCATTCCATAGCCTTTTTGTAGTCGGTAGTTACGCCTTGGCCAAGGTTATAAATAAGTCCTATATAGTATATTGCATCTGCATATCCGTATTTCGCAGCTTTTTGGAACCATTTCATAGCTACAACATACTCCTTTTTGAGATAATAGTGCTGAGCGGTATTGTAGAAATCTACAGGGCCTTCGTCCTCATCAGACAAACCTAACCAGCTACGAATGTTATCATAGAATTTTTGTTTCTGAATCGGATTTTGGATATCAATATAATCTATTGTTCCGAATTCAAAAAGAAACCATCCGCTTAGTTTGCTACCATCAAGTACAACGGGTACAACATTCTTACCCGTATTACGAGCATACATTACCTCTTTCTTTGTGTAGTCTGATTGCATAGAGGCTTGTGAGATCATAAATAAAACAACTTTGCAATTATCAATAGCACTGATAATAACATTCGCAAACTGCTCTCCACTCTCAATGCCTTTCAGGTCGATCCATGAATCGACGCCAATCTGCTCTTTTAATTCATCGCGAATGGCGATGACCTCTTGCAAGTTTTTTCTGCTATAGCTTATGAAAATGTCATTCCTCATTTGTCCCCCTTATATTTTTCGTTACAAAGTTCGGAAATATAATTGAAATATGCAAATGTTTTGTAGAAAATAAAGGTCGTTGTTGGAAGCTCCGTGCTATTAGGGTAGAACTTGTTGTCTGGATACCCCATCATAACTTTAATACTGTAGAAGGAGTTCTTGGTGGGAACTGGACGGGAAATGAGGAAAAGACGAAAGGGAAAAGATGGAAGGGAGAGGGGAGGGAGGATGGGCGATAGGGGGGTAAGAAATGAAAAGGGCGTTGCCAAATCACGGCAATGCCCTCTTCGTCTTACGTTAAGTATGTTATGAAAAATTTGAGAGAATTGAAACTTCACAGTTTCGTGTTTTAAAAAATCTTCATGAGTTTTACTAAATTTATAGAGAAAGCATAGAAATATATCACGATTACTTGATGATGGTGGATGGAGGCAGCTGTACCGATTTCTGCAACGTGTCGATTTTCACGGTGTCGTTGCGTGCCACGCTGGGCCCGTCGGTATGGCGCTCTACTCCCGCCATGTTGACCGGATTTTCGGTCTGTGTGTCAAAAGCCATCTGGAGGGCGTTGCCCAGCGACAGGATGATGGCCACTATGGCAGCGGCCTTGAACAGCGGCATGAGTCTGTGCGTGAGCTTCACGGTGCGTGCCTTGACAGCCACCGGCTCTTCCACCATTTCCATCATGCGGCGATCGAAGTCTTCGCCGAGTACATTCTCGTGCTTATCTTGCTGCATGGAGGCGAAGAGTGCCTTGTATTGCAGCAGCGAGCCCGGAATGTTCTCCTGACTGAAGAAGGAGCGCAAGATGTCCTCTTCTTCGATGGTCGTCTCGCATTCCCAGTAACGTTCAAGCAGTTGCTCGATGTACTTATAATCCATATTCGTCGGCTTCTTTGAATTTCTGTTTAATTGATTGTCGTGCCCTGAAGATGTTCACTTTTACTTGTTCCTCGCTGATGTTGAGGATCTGTGCGATTTCCTTGTAGCTTTTCTCTTCCACGTCCCTGAGTTGCATACAGCTTCTTTGCTTCTCTGGCAGTTGGTCGATGAGGTTTCTAACGAACTGCAACCTGTCCTGTTCAATGATTCTCTCCTCCAGTTGCGTTGTGTTTTCCACTGGTGTTGAGGTGAGCGTGGATAGTGGTGAGGTGACGTTTACTCCTGCACGTTTCATTTTGTCGAGCGCAATGTTGCGAGCTGCTGTGAGGGCGTAGGCTTCGATATTGTCGATTTGCTGCCATTCGTTTCGCCTGCTCCAGACTTTCATCAGCGTGTCCTGCACCACGTCCTCAGCATCTTCGTGGCTGAGTGTTATGCGCAATGCGAGACGATATAGCACGTTTTTCAACGGCAGTATATCGTTCCGGAAACTGATTGTTTTCATCTGCACTCTATATAAAACGACGATTTGGTTAAAGAAAAGTTACACTTTCTCTTAAAAAAAATGTTAACAAACGGTGGTGCCATGCGTTCCGTCGATGGCGTTTGCTTTGGTGATAACGACGCGCGAAACGCCCTTTTCCACCGCTTGCAATGCGTTCTCGATTTTCGGAATCATGCCGCCCGAGATGGTGCCGTCGGCTTTGTAGCGCTCGAAGTCGGCTGCTTTGATGACGGGAATGACGCTATTGTCGTTGTCGGCATCGGCTAGCACGCCGGGTTTCTCGAAAGCGAAGACGAGGGTGACGTCGAAGAATGCCGCGAGGGCTTTAGCCACCTCGCTGGCCATTGTGTCGGCATTGGTGTTCAGGATGTTGCCTTTTCCGTCGTGTGTGAGCGGTGCGATGACGGGCGTGATGCCGCTATTGATGAGCGATGCCAGACGTTCGCCGTCGGCTTTGTCCACATCGCCTACGAATCCGTAGTCGACCATCTGAGGTGTGCCTTCAATAGTAACGGAGACGGGAGGGCGGCGATGGCTTCGGATGACGTCGATGTCGGCGCCGGTGAGTCCGAGCGCATTAACGCCACATGCCTGCAATCGTGCCACGAGGCTTTTGTTGACCAAGCCTCCGTAGACCATTGTCACCACCTCGAGCATCTGGGCGTCGGTGATGCGTCGGCCGTTCACCATGTGGCTCTCGATGCCGAGTTGCGATGCCACCTTTGTGGCGCGACGGCCGCCGCCATGAACCAAGACCTTGCGGCCCTCGATGGCGGAGAAGTCGTTTAATAATTGAGAGAGCTGCAGTTCGTCTTCTACTACAGCTCCTCCTACTTTTACTATTGTTAGTTTTTCTTTCATTGCTTCGATGGTTATTGCTTACTCTGCGCTGGTAGCGCAGAGCACCGGACTGGGACTATTTGGGCGAGGGCTTTGGGGCGCGGGCGGCTTTGTCAGGGTTATTCCAGATAGGTGTAGCCGTAGAGGCCTGAGCGGTAGTTGCTGAGGAATTCCTTGCCCTCTTCGAGGGAGATTTTGCCCTCTTTAACGCTCTTGGTGACCCATATCTCGAGCTGGCGCACGAGTTTCTTCGGGTTGTATTGCACGTATTTGAGCACCTCTTCCACCGTCTCACCATCAATGATTTGGTCGATGTGGTAGCCGCCGTCCTTCACCGAAATGTGTACGGCGTTGGTATCGCCGAAGAGATTGTGCATGTCACCGAGAATCTCTTGATAGGCTCCCACGAGGAACACGCCCAGATAGTAGCTCTCGTTCTTGCGAAGGGCGTGTACGGGAAGCGAATGCGAATTGTTGCGATTGGTGACGAAGTTGGCTATCTTTCCGTCGCTATCGCATGTGATATCCTGAATGGTGGCTTGTCGTGTGGGCCGCTCATTGAGTCGCTGAATGGGCATGATGGGGAATATCTGGTCGATGGCCCACGAGTCCGACAGGCTCTGGAAGAGCGAGAAGTTGCAGAAGTACTTGTCGGCCAGAAGTTTGTCGATGTTCATCAGCTCCTCCGGAATGTGCTTCAGGTTCTTGGCCAGCGCATTGATCTCGTGGCACACGCTCCAGTACATCGCCTCAATCTCGGCGCGCGTCTTCAGGTCTACGATGCCGTGGGCGAAGAGGTCGAGCACCTCCTCACGTATCTGCTCGGCGTCGTGCCAATCTTCGAGTACGTTGCGCGGCGAGAGGTTGTCCCAAATCTCGTAGAGGTCTTTCACCAGCTGGTGGCTGTTCTCGTCGGGTTCGAAGTCCTCGCCCATCTCTGGAAGCGAGGCCGTTTCGAGCACGTCGATGACGAGCACGCTATGGTGTGCGGCCAGCGATCGCCCGCTCTCGGTGATGAGGTTCGGGTGCGGAAGGTTGTTCTTGTTGGCAGCATCTACGAAGGTGTAGATACAATCGTTGACATATTCCTGAATGGAGTAGTTGACCGAGCTCTCGCTACTGGGCGAGCGCGTGCCGTCGTAGTCGACGCCGAGTCCGCCTCCACAATCGACGAAGTCAACGTTGTAGCCCATCTTATGCAACTGGATGTAGAATTGCGAAGCCTCGCGCAGAGCGGTTTGTATACGGCGTATCTTCGTGATTTGCGAACCAATGTGGAAGTGGATGAGTCGTAGGCAATCGCGCATGTCCTTCTTGTCGAGCTGGTCGAGCGCATCCAGCAATTCGGCGCTGGTGAGTCCGAACTTCGACGCGTCGCCACCGCTCTCCTCCCATTTGCCTGCTCCCGACGAAGCCAGTTTGATGCGGATGCCGATGTTTGGCCTCACGTTGAGCTTCTTTGCCTCGCGAGCGATGATTTCCAGCTCGTTCATCTTCTCCACCACGATGAAGATCTGCTTGCCCATCTTCTGTGCCAATAGCGCCAGTTCGATGTAGCTCTGGTCTTTGTATCCGTTACAGATGATGATAGAGTCGCTCTGACATTGCATGGCGATGACGGCATGGAGCTCGGGTTTCGAGCCGGCCTCCAGTCCGAGGTTGAACTTTCTTCCGTGCGATATGATTTCCTCTACGACGGGCTGCATCTGGTTCACCTTGATGGGGTAGACCACATAGTTCTCTGCCTTGTATTCGTATTCCTCGGCAGCTTTCTTAAAGCAGCTCCACGTCTTCTCGATACGGTTGTCGAGAATGTCGGGAAATCTGAGCAGCACGGGTGCCTCCACATCGCGCAGGGCAAGCTCGTCCATCACTTCGCGCAGATCGATCTGCGTCGAGTCCTTACAGGGCGTCACGTAGACGTCGCCGGCATTGTTGATGCCGAAGTAGGATGTTCCCCATCCGTTGATGTTGTAGAGTTCTTTTGAATCCTCAATCGTCCATTTCTTCATATCGGTTGCAAAATTAACGTTTTTCTCACAATCGGCAAATATTTTGGCGAAATTATTTCCTTCAGGGCAGAAAGCGGTGTTTGTAATGTCTTTTTGATAAAAAAGGCCATTCCCAGGAGAGGAATAGCCATTCTTCTTTTTTTCTTTTGGTGACTGTTCAAACTCCGAGCAATTTTCTCAGGTTGTCGACGCTGATTTTGATTTTCTCGTAGTTTTCCATCAGGCTGACGTCGAGTGTGTATTTAGCTTGTGAATAGAAGGGCTCGCGGATTTTTATCTGTTGTCCGATAAACTCCATGAGCTCCTCGGGGCTCTTCCCCTTGATGAGCGGACGCTCGGTGCGTCCCATGCGCAGGTGGTCGTAGAGCACATCGTTGCGGGCTTTGAGATAGACGGTCTCGGCCTGCTCGTTCATGTATTGCATGTTGTCGAAGAAGCAGGGCGTGCCTCCCCCGCAACTCAGCACTACATTCTCGAACTCCGCCACCTCGTGGAGCATGTTGTGCTCTATCTGGCGGAATCCCTCCTCGCCCTTCTCGGCGAAGATTTGCGACACCTTTTTGCGCATGCGGCTCTCTATGTACCAGTCGAGGTCGTAGAAGGGTATGCCGAGCTCTTTGGCAAGGGCTCGGCCGACGGTGGTCTTTCCGGCACCCATGTAGCCTATAAGAATGATTCGCAACATGATCTTAATGCCTGATTCTTATTTCCTAGTGCTATGTTCTTTCTTCACAAGCTTCGTCGGCTACGTATGCTACGATTCCTTGCTGACTATTTTCATGCATTCCTCGAGTGTGAGTTCGGCGGCTTTGGCGTGCATGGCCTTCGGCAAGCGGTAGTTCTTTCCGTCGTAGGTGATGTAGGGACCGTAGCGTCCGTTCATGATTTCGAGCTTCGGATCTTCCTCGAAGGTCTTCAGATGGCGCTGGGTCTCCTGCTTCCGTCTCTCCTCAATCAGCTCGATAGCTTCGTCGAGCGTGATGGTGATGGGGTTCTTGTCCTTGGGCAGACTCACATATTTCTTCTCGTGGAGCACGTAGGGACCGAAGCGTCCGGCGCCAATCACCACGTCGGTGTTCTCGTATTGTCCGACGGTGCGCGGTAGGCGGAACAGCTCGATAGCCTCGTCGAGCGTGATGGTCTCCATGCTCTTGTCCGTGGGAAGTTGGGCGAAGCGGGGCTTGTCCTTGTCGTCGGCAGAACCTATTTGCACCACCGGACCGAAGCGTCCAATCTTCACATACACGGGCTTTCCCGACTTCGGATCGATGCCCAGTTCGCGCTCGCCGGCCTTGTGCTCCTCGCGTGCGTTCATTGTCTTCTCTACGGTGGGTTCGAAGCCTTTGTAGAACTCCTTGATCATCTCCGTCCAGGCCTCCTTGCCCTCGGCAATCTCGTCGAACTCCTGCTCCACCTTGGCCGTGAAGTTGTAGTCCATCACCGTCGGGAAATACTTCAGCAAGAAGTCGTTCACCACCATACCGATGTCGGTGGGGAGCAACTTTCCTTTGTCCGAACCAGCCATTTCCTTGCGTTTCTTGGTGGTGATGACCAGACCTTGAAGCGTATCGACGGTGTAGTGGCGCTCCTCGCCCTTCTTGTCGCCCTTCTGTACGTATTCGCGTTGCTGGATGGTCGAGATGGTGGGCGCGTAGGTTGACGGTCGTCCGATGCCGAGTTCCTCGAGCTTGTGCACGAGCGATGCTTCCGTATATCGCAGGGGTCCCTGGCTATAGCGCTCGGTGGCCACGATCTCTCTACGTGTGAGCTCGGCGCCAACCTTCATGGGCGGCAACACGTGTGCGAACTCTTCTTGCTGGTCGGTCTCGTCGTCGTTGCTCTCGCGGTATACTTTCAGGAATCCGTCGAACTTCACCACTTCGCCCTGAGCGATGAACTTAGGACCTTGCTGATTCGGGTTTTGCACCAGAATCTCCACGGTGGTCTTCTCAATCTGTGCGTCGGCCATCTGCGATGCGGCCGTGCGCTTCCAGATGAGTTCGTAGAGTCGGCGCTCCTGAGCGTTGCCTTCTATCTCGGTCTGGCTCATGTAGGTGGGTCGGATGGCCTCGTGAGCCTCCTGAGCACCCTTGGCATTGGTGTGGTATTGCCTGGTGTGGCTATACTCCTTGCCCCAGAGTTTGATGATTTCCTCCTTGCTGGTGCCGATGCAGAGCGACGAGAGGTTCACCGAGTCGGTACGCATGTAGGTGATATGTCCGTTTTCGTAGAGCTTCTGGGCCACCATCATGGTCTGGCTGACGGTGAATCCCAGCTTGCGGGCGGCCTCCTGTTGCAATGTCGAAGTGGTGAAGGGAGGTGCGGGCGTGCGCTTCAGGGGTTTCTTCTGGATGTCGCCCACCACGAAGTTGGCCGCCTTGCACGCTTCGAGGAACTTCAGCACCTCGTCGTGTGTCTTGAAGCGGGTGTCGAGTTCGGCCTTCACTTCGCTTTGCGAACCGTCTTCGTTCTGAAGTCCGAAGATGGCATTCACACGGTAGTAGGGCTCACTCTTGAAAGCCTGAATCTCGCGTTCGCGCTCCACGATGAGTCTCACGGCCACGCTCTGCACACGACCAGCCGAGAGTGCCGGCTTCACCTTGCGCCAGAGCACGGGCGAGAGTTTGAATCCCACCAGTCGGTCGAGCACGCGTCGTGCCTGCTGGGCGTTCACCAGGTTCATGTCGAGTCGGCGTGGGTTCTCGATGGCGTTGAGAATGGCCGACTTGGTGATTTCGTGGAATACGATGCGGTTGGTCTGCTCCTCATCGAGTCCGAGCACTTCGCACAGATGCCACGAGATGGCTTCTCCCTCGCGGTCTTCATCGGAAGCGAGCCACACCTTTTCCGATTTCTTCACCTGGCTACGTAGTTCGCTTACCAGCTTTTTCTTTTCGTCGGGTATCTCGTAGTCAGGTTCAAGCGACTTCATGTCGATACTGATTTCCTTCTTCTTGAGGTCGCGGATATGTCCGTATGATGACATCACCTTGAAGTCCTTACCGAGGAATTTCTCAATCGTTTTCGCCTTGGCAGGGCTTTCCACAATCACCAAATTTTGTTGCATGTCAATTACTTGTTTTGATTTTGGGATGCAAAAGTAGACAAAACTTTTTCATACACCTTATTATATAGGTAACTTTTTAGATTTATTAACTCATGCGGGGCGTTTTGGGAGTTTAGGAGTCACTGGAGTTCATGAGTTGTAGAAGATTTGTTCGGGTGTTCTTTGCCAGCAGAGCGGCTAAGCTAAGTCCAAATGATAGTTCACTCCATCTTGTAAGTGGACAATGTGACGTCTATAATATCAGAACTCCCGTAACTCATGCAACTCCCGACAAGACCTACCCTTATCGATAACATTTCTTTACTTTCGGACACCCCTTTTTTAACATTATAATTTAAAAATTTTGAATCAGAAGGCACGAGGCTTCAAAATATGCGATTCTCAGCGATTAGGCGCAAAGCGCTGATTGTCAGTATGTTACAAATTTTCCGAAGATTTTCCGAGTCGAAATTCTCGCTTTTTTGCCAAAAAATCTAGATTTTTTTCATCAAAAGCGGCAGTTTCGATGAGCAAAAGCGGCGGTTTAAGTCATCAAAAGCGCCAATTTCGATGATCAAAAGCGCCAATTTTGCCCAACCGACTTTTCGATTGTAATCTCGGAGATAGCAAAAAGGGGGTAGACATGTGGGTAGTTTTGCTCCAAAAAGTTGCTCTGTTTTGGACCCTTTTTTTAACACTTCAAACGCCTGAAAATGTTAAATTGTCGCATCCGTCTCGCATGATTCAACACCTTTTTCCACCCATCTTCAATACCCCAACCGACCTTAAAATCCTTGTTGCCCTTCATGTCCAATTCACTAGCCCGCCCGACGCGAGAATCGCACCTGCCGCCCGACCTCTCAATACATATCGACGCCAAATTGATACATTATGGATAGCAAAAGTTAAAAATGTTTATCAAAGGTCGAAATATAGGGGTCGAAGGCGCCTAGATGGCGTTTTTTTCTTTACTTTTGTGGAAACTAACCACCCTGTGAAGATGAGAATAATGCGCTTTGCACTACTCTGTTTTATCTGGGCCCACGTAGCCGTGAGTTCAGCTTCCAGTTATTTTTTCCGCAATGTCGACGTGAAGGACGGGCTCTCGGGGCACTTTGTCAGAGACGTGGCGCGCGATAGCTACGGCTACATCTGGTTCTCTACCATCAACGGTCTGAGCCGCTACGATGGGCATCGCTTCCTGAATTTCATCCCGATCTCCTTCGGCGCCCGTTCCAACGACGTCACGAAGGTGTGCGAAACGGCCGATAGCGTGCTCTGGATGGTGAGTATCGATGAATTGTTCACCTACGACCGCGCGAAGGTAACGTGGCAGAAAGACGGCGCCCAACGGCTCAAGGCGCTTGGCGTGGAGGGAGCGATGAAGCGGTTCTACGTGGACGAAAGCAAGAATCTTTGGGTGGTCACCGACAACCGACTCTACTACTACGACTACTCGCGCCGCAAGATGCAGGCCGTCAACAATCATGCCGGAGCCTCCATCACGCACATCGTCTCCAAGGGCGGCAACGCGGTGGTCGTCACTCAGGACTTCAAGGTCTACCTGGTGTCGCTGAAGGAGAACCGCCTGGTTCCCATCACCGAGCACCCGTCGCCCATCGCCAACAACCGCGATAATCATGTCTACCTCGACAACCATCAGAACCTTTGGTTCTACAACTCCCATTCTCTGGCCGGCGTGCAATGGATTTTCTCGTTGAAATCGAGGCAATGGCGGCAGGTCAGCGAGTTGAAAGAGCTGGGCAACGTGATGGTGAACTACATCACCGAGGACAACAACGGCCACCTTTGGCTGGGTACCGGAAATGCTGGCATACAAATCGTCGAATATCGCGACGACCAGTTGGCCAAGGTGTCCGAACTACGTGTGTTCATGTCACAGAGTAGTCACATCACTTGTCTCTATCTCGACGACACCAACACCATGTGGGTGGGGTCGGCAAAACTCGGCGCCTCGTTCACCGATATGAGTTGTCCCAGCTTCTGGCTCGTGCCCATCAACGGCCACGAGGACGTGAGTGCGCTGATGGAAGATGCCATCGGCAACCTTTGGATTGGCTTCGATGGCGGTGGTGTGATGATGAAGTCGCCTACGGGCATGGAGCGTTTCTTCTCGGCTTCAACGCAAGGCTTGCCCTCCGACATTGTCACCTCGATGGCGCTCGATGCCAACGGAGCCATTCTGGTGGGCTCCTACGGCGGTGGAATCGCCAAATTCAACGGGCAACGATTCGTTCCGCTCTATAGCGAGAACACCAATCTGAACTACGTGAAGGCGATGCTCTACGACCGCTACGATAACCTTTGGGTGGCGACGGTGGACAGGGGTCTCATCAGGGTAAGGCGCGATGGGCGGATGGATCATTTCACGTCCGAGAACTCGCCGCTCTTGTCGAACGGATTGCTTTGTCTGGCTTGCGACTCGTTGCGCGATGTAATATATATAGGTACGTCCGCTGGTGTCTGCGCCTTCGATGGGACGAACAACCGCTTTGCCACCATCGAGCCCTTGGCTAAATTGAAGGACATGTATGTGTCGACGCTCATGGTCGACAACAATAATAGGCTTTGGATAGGAAGCCGCGAAGGATTGTGGGTGTATGGTCCGCAAGATGGTAGCGTCAGTCATTTCACCACCGAAGAGGGATTGTCGCACAATTCGGTCAGTACATTGGTGATGCCGAAGGGGCAGAACGCATCGTCGGCGGGTGGGGGAGCCCAGTCGTCGGCGTGCATCGTGTGGGCAGGCACCGACAACGGACTCACCTGCATCTCCACACAATACGACGAAGGCGGCAAGGTGGTGTATCAATGCTACCCGTTCTACGACTCCGATGGACTTCAGGATGTGGTCTTCTCCACCAATGCCGCTATGGCAGGCAACGATGGGACGGTGCTCTTGGGGTGCTATAAGGGCTATGTCACTTGCCGACCTGTCTTCCCCGCATCGCTGGCAAAGAGTTCGTCGCATTTGCGCGTTCAGTTCACCGATTTCCGCGTGAACGGAAAAGAAGCCGAAGGCTCGCTGGCCGATTTCACCATCCGCTATGGCGAGCGCCCCAGCATCTTCGTATCGGCAATGGTGCCTACGCTCGTCAGGAAGGTGAGATACCTCTATCGCTTCAAGGGCGAGGAGGAATGGGTGAGGGCACCGGGCAACATGCTCTATTTCGTGGCGCTGAACCCTGGGAAGCACATCTTGCAGGTGAAGGCCGAGTTGCCCGGAATGACGACGAGTCCCATCGCCGAATTGCCCATCAGGGTGAAGCCTCCTTTCTGGATGTCGACGCCCGCCATCATCTTCTATATATTGCTCCTTGCCGCTCTCGTCTACCTCGTCTACAGAGCCATGCGAAGAAGGCAGGAGCGCGAGCTGGCCTACAAGCAACTGGAGATGAACATGGAGAAATACGAGATGGAGGAGGAGAAGATAAGGTTCTTCACCAACATCAGTCACGACCTAAAGACGCCATTGACGCTGGTGGTGGCACCGCTCGAGAAGATTCGCGACACACCATTGCCTGAATCCATACGTACCGAGATCGACGTAGCATGGCGAAACGCCAAGCAGCTCTACGAACTCATCCTTCAGTTGCTCGACTTCCGTAGGCTCGATGTGGGCAAGGAGAAGTTGCTCATGAAGCACGGCGACATCGTCAGTTTCGTGAAGCAGACGGTTCAAGGCTTCGCTTACTATTCCACTCGAAAGCAGATACAGCTGAAGCTCAACGTGCCGCCAAAGACCATTGAGATCAACTTCGACGAGAACAAGATGCGCCGCATCATCACCAATCTGCTCTCCAACGCCTACAAATATAACACCGACAACGGTTCGGTGACGGTAGGCCTGGAAGTCAACGAACAGACGGACGGACAACAGCTGATGAAACTCAGCGTGGCCGATACGGGCATCGGCGTGCACGACAAGCGCCACATCTTCGACCGATTCGTTCAGGAGACCCATGGTCGCGAACAAGAGGGTAGCGGACTCGGGTTGCACATCGTGAAGCAATATGTCGAACTGATGGGCGGACAGATCAGTGTTGCCGACAACCATCCGAAGGGTTCGGTCTTCACCGTGACGCTACCCGTGGAAAGCACGCCCGTAGAGCAACCGCAGGTCGACGCCGTTGCATCGCAACCTTCGCGCACCACCATCCTCGTAGTCGACGATAATAGCGACGCCCGC
>JAILAI010000218.1 GCA_024681705.1 Prevotella sp. | reverse complement strand
ACCGATTGACGGTATACTCTTTTTATAGCTTGACGCTTACGGCCTTGCCATTATACTGAATCATCTGACCCTGCGGGTTTTCCAGATTCAGCGGCTGGGGTTTATCCTTTGAAACGACCACTACATTGAAACGACGATTCTTCAACATACCTGCGAACGAACCATTACGTTTGCCAATGGTGAGCGTCTTGCTGGCTTCGTTGTAAGTGATGTCGATAGTGGCATACTTGCCCTTCTCGTAGTTATAGTTGGTTCCTTCGTCCTCGTAGAGCTGGAACTCGGCATCCTTACCCGTATATACATAAAGGTTGATAAGCTCTGCCGGCTTTTCATCGCAATACTGAATCTCGGGGCCGAAGGGGATGATGCTACCCTCACGCACGAAGACGGGGATGCGCTCGTAAGGAGCGTCGACAACCAACTGCTGACCACCTTCCACGAAATCACCCGTATAGAAATCGTACCAGCCACATTGCTCGGGGAAGTAGACGGAGCGGTTGCGAGCCTTATAGTAACCCACAGGACAAGCCATCAATGCCGGACCAAACATCCACTGATCAGGAATGTTGAGCACGTTCTTGTCGCCATTGAAGTCCATCACGAGACCACGCATCAGCGTGTAGTCCTTGAAGTGGGCCCAACCAGCCATTGAGTAGAGGTAAGGCATCAGGCGATAGCGCAACTTGTCGTACCAAACGATGGTCTTGTAGCAAGGATGATCTTCGGGAGCAATGTTCCACACCTCGCGAAGCGGCCACTGGCCATGAGCACGATAGAGAGGAATGAAGCAACCGAACTGGTTCCAACGTGCCTGAAGCTCGCGCCATTCGGTCAGATCGCTGCTCTCCACACCCGTCTTGTCAAATTCCTGCTGAGCTCTCACGTAGCGGTTCTCCACACTGAAGCCGCCCTGATCCATACCCCAGAAAGGAATGCCCGACATAGCATAGTTCAATCCTGCTGTCATCTGGGCTCGCATATCTTCCCAACGTGTTCCGATATCACCACTCCAAGTAGCTGTTGAATAACGTTGTTCACCAGCAAATCCGCTACGGGTGAGCAAGAACACACGCTGGTTGGGAGCCACCGAACGCTGACCATTATAGATGGCGTCGGCATTGACGATGCTATAGGCATTGAAATATTCGGTAGAAGAACCGAGAGCTGTTGGGCCTGAGAGAGCCTTACGATACCACATCGGCGTGCAATCGCGCACATTGGGTTCAGAAGCATCCATCCACCAAGCGTCGATACCACGATTGTACTTCGTGAAGAGACGGTCGTTCATCTGACGCCAGAACATCTTGCGGGCACCTGCATCGTAAGCATCGTAGAACGAACCCGTGAAACCGAGCCAGTCGTGAATATCGTCGGTGATGGCCTGATGATAGATCCATCCCTTGGCATCGAGTTCCTTGTAGTTGTCAACGGTGTCGTAGAACTTCGGCCATACGCTGATCATAAAGCGGCCACCCAGCTGGTGTACGCGGTCGAGCATGCCCTGAGGATTGGGATAGCGAGCTGCCTCGAAGATATGGTCGCCCCAGTTCTCAAGTTTCCAATAGTTCCAGTCCTGGACAATGTTGTCGACAGGAATCTGACGGTTGCGGAACTCCTGCAACGTACTCTCAACCTCCTCTTGCGTCTTGTAGCGCTCGCGGCTCTGCCAGAATCCGAGCACCCACTTCGGATAGACGGGAGCCTTACCGGTCAGCGTACGATAGCCTGAAATCACCTCATCGGCATTCTTACCGGCAATGAAGTAATAGTCCATATCGCGGGCCATCTCACTCCAGATGCTCAGTTGTCCTTGATCCTTTGCCGAACGGGGCTTGGCAACGCGAAGTCCGCAATAGCTCACGCCGCCATCGGGTTGCCACTCGATGCGAATCTGCGTCTTCTTTCCTTTCAGCAAGGGAGCGGTGAACTTCCAAGAGTTGGGATTCCAAGCCGTGCGCCAGCGCTCGCTCACCACTTCCTTTCCACCAATGTAGACCTTCATGTAGCCAGCATAGTAGAGGATGAAGTGATAGAGACTCGTCTCGGGAGCTTCCAAATAGCCTTCGTAAACGACGTTGGCACCTTCCAGCTTAAAGCCTTTCGGCAGGTTCTTGATGCCGCCCGGCTCCGTACGATTAGCCACTTCCGACGTCTGCGGACAATCGAATTCATAGTAGATACTATCCTCGTCGCGCACCAGACGCTTGCCGTCCTTATCAGTGTAGATACCCGTCAGATGACCTTCCTTGCCACTCTTGTCGTAGAGTTTGAAAGCACGGTTCAGCTGAAGATAGTCTTCGGGATTGCCCCAACGGCAATAGCTATAGGAATCCCACAAGATGCCATAGTTACGGTTGGACAACACGAAGGGGATGCTCACCTTTGTGTTATACTGGAAAAGGTCTTCGTTCTTGCCTTTCATGTTGTACTCCTCTGCCTGATGCTGACCCAATCCGTAGAAGGCCTCATCGGTAGGACTATCGAACAAAGCATGCCAGGTGAGCCCATGACGCTGCTCTTCGGTGAGGGTTCCAACGCCCACCTCACGGTCGGGTACGGTGAACGGTTTGAAGGTCTTGCCTTGTTCGGCTTCCTTCAACAACATCTTTCCGGCTCCATCGTAGAAGATGATGGCACCCGTACGCTTGCTGACTACGGCCTGCACGCCAGCAGCCTTTACGGTGACGCTCGCGTCGTCTTCACTTACTTCGAAAGCTTGCTTCTGCGTTTTCTGAGGCACAATCATCAAACTCTGCTTCTCAGGTAGCGACGCCTCAGACGTTGCCTGCACGCGGATGATGCGATCGTTCATCACTTGCAACCGCACCACACGAGCGCCGTCCTTCTGCGGACTAGCCACCTCGATGGTCACGCTGTTGCCATTTCTCACAAATCCTGCTGCCGAAGCCATCATAGCAAATCCGAGCAGCACTGACGAGACAAAAAGTCTTGCGTTTCTCATTCTTCTTTTTCGGTTATTTTGTTATTAGTTATCGTTGTCACCAGTTAAACATGTGCAAAGGTACGAAAAAAAACGAACAACAACAAATAAGGATAAAGATTTTTATGCTGAATCTCTATCCTTCACTCCACTTTTATATGGAACAAACCTGTCTTATTGGCGTGAACTTAGTATTGTACCGACGTAAACAGTTCTACAAATTAGCTTGTGAGTTCCGACATTATTAGGAAGTCCTCAGAACCGGATGCCGTAGAAGAGGCGGGTGCGCCATTTGATGTTCCTTACCGACAAGTCCTCGTCGTCGCCGATGTTGGTGAAGTTGAAGACCATTGTCAAGCCCGCAAAGGCGGAGGGGCTGAGCTGCTTGACGATGGCACCGCGACCGGTGATGATGACCTCGGGGAAATGATAGTTGAGCGGTACGCGTGTGTCGTGGAAGGTGAGTGATGTGTTGCTATAGACGATGAATGTGGGAAGACCAGAGATGTGCATGAGCCATCCCTTTGAAGGAACATAGTTGTAGCCGTAGCCAGCACCGACGCCGATGTTTGTCATCGTGAAGCGGAAGTCCTGTCCGTCCAAGTCGACGGTTCCACTTTGTCCTTGTGCTGAAGCAGCCAGCAGGAAACTACCTGCCGAGCGACGCTGGATATAGTTCTGGGCAAATGCGGCGGGATAGGAGAAACGGCGGTTGTTGAACGAATAGTAAGTGTTGAAGTTCAGCGTCTTGAGCGCAAGCATGTCGCTGGGCAGCTCGGTTCGTTCAAGTCCCTCTACTTGGTGCCATCCCTTGAAATTGTGTGCGTTCTGATAGATGAAATCGAAGCCGAAGCGCTTGCCATAGGCGTTGACATTCAGTTCGAAGTCTTGATAGTGTCCCAACATCTTGGCTGGATTGAGCGCCATGCTGAGCGAGAGTCCAAGATAGCTGACGCCAAGACTGACGGTAGACTTATAGTCGGAGCGCATCTCCGATTCGAAGCGATGGTCGCGCTCGGTTCCATTGGCCACGATGCTGGCTCCCGAGACGTTGAGCCTTCCCTTCAGCATCCACTTCGTCTGGGGCCGCGTGATATAGAGCGTGTCGACGTTCATGTTCCGATAGCGCACGGTGAGCAGACTATCGATACGATGAGCCAGTTTCCATCGATGAGGAGCCTGCGCGTTCGCCTCACCTACAGCAATGCTGAAGCCGACGAAGGCCGTCAGGACGATATTCTTCAGAACTTGGGGACTGCTCATTGTGGGGGGGACGGTGTTTTGATTGCGGTTCTCTCGGACTTTAGCATGCTCCCCTGCGAAAGGAGACGGGCTGACTACCCTTGCTTCACTTCCGCATTCTTGCGGCTCGACTCCCTGATTTTGAGAATCATGGGCACCACCTCTCTATAGATGTGAGTGTCGCCCTGAATGTGTCGCATCAGCAGTTCGCACGACTTCAGTCCTTGTATGCGCGCCTGATCCTGGATGGCGGAGAGTGGCGGGGTGACGAATGCTGAGGTCTCTCCGTCGGTGAATCCGATGATGGCAACGTCTTCGGGAATGCGCAGCCGTAGGGTCTTGATGGCATCGAAGGCCGCATAGGTGATGATGTCGTTGAAGGCAATAATGGCATCGGGGCGGTCGGGACGCTGAAGGAGGGTCAGCGTGGCCTGACGGGCTTCCTGATAGTCGATTTTGCCACACACCACGAGGGTGCGGTCGATGGGTATCCTGCTCTCGCGGAGGGCCTGCAGATAGCCGTGCTTGCGTCGGCGAACCATGTCGAGGTGGTTGGGTCCGCCAATGAAGGCGACACGCCTGGAACCAGTGTCGATGAGGTGCTGGGTGGCTTCCTGAGCGGCCACATCGCCATCGGCGGTGACGGTTGAGAAGCGTTCGGGCAGACAGGTACGTGCAAAGAAGACCAGCGGAATGCCCATCTCGTGGATTTCTACGAAGTGGCTGTAGTCGGTCGTGTCTTGTGCCAGACAAGCGATGATGCCTTCAACATGCAGATTGACGAAGTTGTCGATGGCTGCGATCTCATTCTCGTGGCTCTCGTGCGAATTGGCACTGATCACATTGTAGCCCTTCTGCCGAGCATATTCCTCGATGCCGTCGAGCACGCCAGCATAGTAATGGGTTACGAGGTTGGGAACCACCACTCCGATGATGCGTGGTGCCTCCGAACGCAGGCTCTGTGCGAATGGGTTTGGGCGATAGTTAAGTTCGCGCGCAAGGTCTTGCACACGCTTAGTCATTTCAGGTCCCACCTCGTGAGAGTTCCGGAGCGCTCTCGACACGGTGGCAATGCTCACGCCCAGCTTCTGCGCGAGGTCCTTTAGTGATGTTCTACGTGGTTTCTTCATAGGTAGAAATGTTTCCCACATCGTCTCAATTAGTGTAAGTGGTTCTTGGGTTAGAAATCCCTCTTCTCACCATGAGTAATTGGTTTATACTCCTTCGCCATCCACTTCCGATTGATGCCGGAAGAGACGTGCGGGTAATGCTTTTAGTTCATTATTAACTGCTTGACGATGCAAAAGTAAAAAAAAAGGTTTGATTTTGCAAACGTTTACGTAAGTTTTTTACAGAAAAATGTATGTTTTTTGCCAAAACCGCCGTATCTTTGCATCGCATTTAAGAAGAATGAGTAATGAATAGTTGATAATAAGTTAGTTAGAAATCAAAGTCCGGAATTGTTGTGAAACAGTTCCGGCTTTTTATTTT
>JAILAI010000062.1 GCA_024681705.1 Prevotella sp. | reverse complement strand
CACGTTTTTCGCGGAGAAGCATTCCGTTTATGATTTTTTAGCCAAAAACAATGGCAAGCATCCTACAATATGGCCAAATGACGGCAGAATTGAAACAATCTTTAACAATGAATTATTATACAACTGCAATGCGGGTTAAGCCATTACTTCTTTTTCATGTATTCAGCCACCAGACATTTGGCTTCACTTCTTTAACTATTGGCTACTTCACTACTTCATAAAGTTGAGTAACATTATATACAATATACGGATATGGTTGACCGACTCGTCTGAATACAGTTGACTACCGGTACGAAAAAGGTTGACTATCTCGTCTGAATACAGTTGACGACCTTCACCGGAAAGGTTGTCTTTTTGCAGAAATGAATTCTTAACTTTTTTTTACTGGTTTATCGGTCTTGAAATTTGGTTACCTCAAAAGATTTTCGTATCTTTGCAACTGAAAAGAGATTCCCCCAAACCGATGCCCATCAGGATGACAAATGTAGATGAAAAATGCACTTTGAAGGCAATAGCCGCAATGATGGGATGTAAAAGAATAGTTTAACGTAACATACAGATCCCTTGGCACAACTAACCGTTTATAAGGCAAGCGCTGGAAGCGGGAAGACCTTCACGCTGGCCGTAGAATTTATCAAGTTGCTCGTTGACAACCCCCAGAGCTACAGGAACATATTGGCCGTGACCTTCACGAACAAGGCGACCGAGGAGATGAAGCAGCGCATCCTCAGTCAGCTCTATGGAATATGGCAGGGTCTGGAAAACTCCAACGACTATCTGCAGAAAGTGACCGACGGGTTGCACTTGCCAGCCGAAGAGGTGCGCCGACGTTCGGGAATGGCCCTGAACAACCTGCTCCACAACTACAGCTATTTCCGCGTGGAGACCATCGACTCGTTCTTCCAGAGCGTGATGAGAAACCTCGCCCGAGAGCTCGACCTCACAGCCAACCTGCGCGTAGGCCTGAACGATATCCAGGTGGAAGAAGAGGCCGTCGACCAGCTCATCGAACGGCTCGACAAGCACGACGCCATGCTCTTGTGGCTCATCGACTACATTCAGCAGAACATCGACGACGACAAATCGTGGAACGTGATAGGACAGATCAAGACTTTTGGCAAGACCATCTTCCGCGACTATTACAAGTCGGAGAGCGACGAACTGATCAAGTTGGTGGACGACGAGAAGTTCTTCCCCGATTACATACGCCAGCTGAAAGCCCTGAGGCAGAAGGCGCTCACGACTATGAACCAATATGCTGAGCGTTTCTTCGAAATGGTGGAAGCAGCCGGATTGCAACCCGACTCGTTTGCCAACAAGAAAAAAGGCATCGCCAGCTATTTCTGGAAACTGCAGGGAAACGATTTCAGCGACAAGAAATGCTGTAACGCCACGCTCGACAAATGCCTGCAAGACAGTGGGGAATGGGCCTCGAAGAGCAGTCCCGACCGACAGACCATCGTCACGCTAGCCGAACATCAGCTCATGCCGTTGCTGAGGGTGGCCGAGCAAGAGCGTCCGAGACAATGGCGGCTCTACAAGTCGGCCGAGGTCACGCTTCGCCATCTCAGTCAGTTGCGCCTGCTCAGCAGCATCGAACGCGAGGTGAACTCACTGAACGAGGAGTCAAACAGGTTCCTGCTCAGCAATACGCAGCAACTGCTCCACGAACTCATCGACGGCAGCGACTCACCCTTCATCTTCGAGAAAATAGGTACACAGCTCGAACACATCATGATAGATGAGTTCCAGGACACCAGCACCGTTCAGTGGAAGAACTTCAAGGTGCTGCTCGACGAAACCATGAGCCGCAGCACCGAGGGCAGCCCCTTGTCGAACCTGATAGTGGGCGATGTGAAGCAGAGCATCTACCGATGGAGAAGTGGCGACTGGCGATTGCTCAACGCCATCGACCAGCATTTCGACAATTCCGCACAAAGGTTGCACACGTGCCAGCTGAAAGTGAACTACCGCTCGTGCCGCAACATCGTGGATTTCAACAGCAAGTTCTTCGAAAAGGCCGCCCTCCTGGAGTATGAAAGGGAGAAGCTGCTGAATGCCGACGACGCCCAGCAACTGCTGAACGCCTACGCCGACGTCAAGCAAGAGGTGCCTGAAGGTAAACCCGACGAGGGCCTCGTTCGCATCACGTTGTTGCCGAAGGCTCAGTACGACAACGACATCATGGAAGAGATTGTCAGGCAGGTCGACGAACTGCTCGAAGCCGGAATCGCTGCCGACCGTATTGCCATTCTGGTCAGAGCCAACAGGTTCATCCCCGCCATTGCCGACTATTTCATGCAGAACCGCAAGGACGTGAAGATTGTGAGCGACGAAGCTTTCAGGCTCGACTCTTCGCTGGCCGTGAATACGATGGTGAACGCCATGCGCATGCTCGTCGCTCCCGACGATGTGCTGGCTCGCTCGCAGGTGGAGAAAGCCTATAAATACATCAACGGCCAGAGCCTTGGCGACCTGATGGAAAACCAGCGCGAAGCACTTCTGAACATGACCATTACCGATCTGACCGAGCGGCTCTACGAGTTGCTGAACCTGCAGAAACTAGGCGACCAAAGCGCATACGTCTGCACTTTCTACGACCAAGTGGCGGCTTTCTCCAAGGACTATGGAACCGACATCCCCGGGCTGTTGTCGATATGGGACGAGGACATTCACAAGAAGACCATACAGAGCACCAGCGTCGACGGCATCAGACTCATCAGCGTGCACAAGTCGAAAGGCCTGGAGTTCGACAATGTCATCATTCCCTTCTGCAACTGGAAGGTGGACAGCGACAACACCCTCTGGTGCAAGCCTCAGGTGGAGCCCTTCTCGAGGCTGCCTCTGGTGCCTGTGGATTGCAGTGCTACGCTCAACGAGACCATCTATAAAGACGACTACACCGAAGAGCACCTGCAGAACTGCGTCGACAACCTGAACCTGCTCTACGTGGCTTTCACGAGGGCGGCTCGCAATCTCTTCGTCATCGGAATGAAAGATGCGAAAGAAGGATTCCGCAGCGCACTCATACAGAAGGTGATAGAAGGCAGCGACTGGGAGAGCTACATCTGCGCAGGCAAGGAAGATGCCGACGTGCCGATGGTGCTGGAATATGGACGACTGGCACAGCCCAAACAGCAGAAGAACGCCGGACGGAGCGAGCAGAACGTGTTCCTGCGCCAGGAGAAACCCTTGCTGATGAACATCGAGTCGTTTGGCAATGTGGTAGACTTCAAGCAGAGCAACCGAAGCCGCGACTTCGTGATGGAGGAAGCCGAGAATGTCGACGAGCAGACTCAGCAGCGCGCACAATACATCAAACTCGGCAACGTGATGCACAACGTCTTCTCCCAGATACGCACCACGGCCGATATTCCCTCTGCACTCCGGCGTCTGGAATTCGAGGGAATACTCTACGACGACGATGTGTCGGCCGAAAAGGTGAGGGAGATGATGCGGAAAAGACTCTCCAACGCCCGTGTGGCCGACTGGTTCTCGTCTCGCTGGCAGTTGTTCAACGAGTGTTCCATCATTGCCCTGGACGAAGAAGGTCACCTGAAGGAGCGACGGCCCGACCGGGTGATGACCGATGGGAAAGAGACCATCGTGGTCGACTTCAAGTTCGGTTCGCCCAAAGAGTCCTATCACGATCAGGTAAGGCAATACATGCAACTGCTCGAAGGCATGGGAATGCCCTCGGTGAAGGGTTTCCTTTGGTATGTTTATTCAAATAAGGTGGAGGAAGTAAGATGAAGACATTTCTTGAAATAGTAGCAGAAGATATCATCGCGAAGTTTGGCGACAATCTCAGCCGTACGGCCATTGTCTTCCCGAACAAACGCTCGTCGCTGTTCATGAACGAACACTTGGCGCGCATGGCTGGCAGACCCATCTGGAGCCCTGCCTACCTGACCATCAGCGACCTTTTCAGGCAACAGTCGGAAAGCATGGTCGGCGACGACATCAAGCTCGTGTGCGACCTGCACAAGAGTTTCGTGAAATTTGTGGGCGAAACCGAACCGCTCGACCGTTTCTATGGTTGGGGACAGCTGCTGCTCACCGACTTCGACGACATCGACAAGAATATGGCCGATGCGCAGAAAGTGTTCGCAAATCTTCGCGACCTGCACGAGCTCGACGACCTTTCCTACCTGACCGAAGCCCAGAAGGCAGTACTGAAGAAATTCTTCAGCAACTTCACCGACGACCAGCCCACAAAGCTCAAGAAGAAGTTCATTGAGCTGTGGAGCAAGTTTGGCGACATCTATGCCGATTATCGCGAACGCCTGGCCTTGCAGGGACTAGCCTACGAGGGAATGCTCTACAGAAGCGTGGTAGAGAGCGGCAAGGCTGATTTCGGCTACGACCGCTACATATTCGTGGGCTTCAACCTGCTGCAGAAAGTTGAGCAGCTGCTGTTCAAACATCTGAAAGAAGAAGGAAAGGCACATTTCTATTGGGACTTCGACCATTATTACATGAAGGCAAAGGGCACTGGCCGAAACACTTCGAGCGAGGCTGGCCACTTCATCTCCCAATACCTCGAGTTGTTCCCCAATGAACTGGAGAACGACTCCGACGAAATCTACAACAACCTCTCGAAGGAGAAGCAGATTGCATACGTCAGTTCGCCTACAGAGAATCTTCAGGCACGCTACGTAAGTCGTTGGCTCAGAGAACAAAACCGCATCGATGATGGAAGGCGAACGGCCATCGTTCTGTGCGACGAGAGTCTGCTGCCAACGGTCGTACACTGCCTGCCCACTGAGGTCGACAAAGTGAACATCACTACGGGCTATCCGCTTCAAGACGCGCTGGTCACCTCGTTCGTTAACCAGCTCTTCATGTTGCGAATCTTCGGTGGTAGGCGCCACTACAAACATGTGATGCGACATCCCTATGCAAAGTGGCTGGCCGAAGGCGATACGGCGAAGGCAGAGACCAGTTCGCAGCTGGAACTCCTGCAGCATCTGTCGTCCATCGTGAAGCGCATTGCACAGCAGCAAACCAATGATGGGTCGAGTGCGTCGGTGTTCAATCAGGAAGCGCTTTTCCGCATGTACACCTTGCTGAACCGTCTGGCCAATCTGGTGGAGGCGGGCGATCTCGACGTCGATGTGATCACCCTGCAACGGTTTCTCTTACAGCTCATTCAGTCAACGTCGATTCCCTTCCATGGTGAACCCGCCGAGGGCATTCAGGTGATGGGCGTGCTGGAGACGCGAAACCTTGACTTCGACCATGTGCTCGTGCTTTCGTGCAACGAAGGAAACATTCCGCGCAACGTCAGCAACGCCAGTTTCATTCCCTATTCGCTCAGGAAAGCCTTCGGACTGACCACCATCGACCATAAGGTGTCTGTCTATTCCTATTATTTCCACAGCATGCTTCAAAGGGCGAAGGACGTCACGCTGCTCTACAACAACTCCACCGAAGATGGACATACGGGCGAGATGAGCCGTTTCATGTTGCAATGGCTGGTGGAGAGCGGACACAACATTGAGCGCTTCTCGTTGCAAGCTGGAAAAGAGCAGACGAAACTCATGCCCAAGGCCGTTGAAAAGTCGCGTGAGGTGATTGAACGTCTCGATGAAATGGCGAAAAAAGGAGTCTATCCCACGTTCATCTATCGCTACATGCGTTGTCAATTGCAGTTCTATTTCAACAACGTCGCAGGTATCAAAGAACCTGATGCCGACGATGAGGAGATGATTGACAACCGCATGTTTGGCAACATCTTCCACCGTGCTTCGCAACTCATTTACGCGAAGATAATGAGTCGTGGCAGTCAGACCATCATGCCTGGCGACATTGAGAACGTGGAGAAACAGCCCCAACTGATAGAGCAAGCGGTGGATCAGGCAATGCTCGAAGAATTGAACCGCAACAGGAAGGACGGTAGTCAGGTTGCAACGCTTGAGCACATCAACGGCCTTCAGCTCATCAATCGTGAAGTCATCTTACGTTACGTGAAAAGACTGCTCCACATCGACAAGCAGCTGGCTCCTTTCTACATCAAGGGACTTGAATGCTTTGTTGAAGATAAGATGGAAGTACAGACACCTAATGGGTTGAAAGCCATACGTATAGGTGGCATCATCGACCGTCTTGACATGGTATCGGATAAGGACAGCGGTGAAGATGTGATTCGCGTGGTCGACTACAAAACAGGCGCCAAAACGATAGAGAGAGCAATACCGGATGTGGAGTCCATCTTCCAGCAACCCTTCGTGCCCAAACAGCACCCCGACTACTATCTGCAGACGATGCTCTATGCTTGCATGGTGAAGACTTCGAAGAAGTACAACGACGATGATTTGCCCGTGGCTCCAGCACTGTTGTTCATCCAGCACGCCGTGGGCGACGACTACGACCCCGTGCTGATGTTGGGAAAGCAGAAGATGATTGATATTGAACCATTCAGAGCCGAGTTCCTTACCAACATCTCCAACCTGCTCGCAGAGATGTTCGACCCGACAAAGTCCTTCGTCCCAACCACCGACAGGTCCATCTGCGCCACATGTCCTTACAAGCAGTTCTGCGGACTTTGATGTGTTGACGATGCGGTTTTTTAGTCTTAAATTGCGGTTTCTCGGCAGTTGTTTGCTTGTTTCAAAAAAAAGTTGTATTTTTGCAAACTGAATTGACATCAAACAAACAGTTGGAACATTTATGAAAAGACTATTATATTGGGCATTGCCGATGTTTGCCGTTGCTGGCATCATCAGTTCGTGCTCGGGAAAAAGCGAAAAACCGGAGGAGGAAGCTTTGGCTTGGGACAGCATTGTGGTTGACACCACGACAACTCTCACCACCGATTCACATTCGCCAAAAGCAGAGATTCATCTGAACATCAAATACGCATTGGGAAAGAAGTCCAAGAGCGTCAACGACTCTTTGCTGGTAAGCGGATTGTTAAGTCCCGACTACCTCATTCTCAATAAGGACAAGAAAATGGAAGTGCCTGAGGCCGTGCGCCATTTCGTCGCTCGCTACTTGAATGACTACAAGAAAGACTTCGGTGCACTCTACGAGAAAGACAAGGAACACGGTTCGTCCTACAACCTTCAGTATTCCTGCAACACCCATGTGGAGGAGCAGCCAACAGGTATTGTGAACTATGTGGCCGAGGTGTATAACTACTCAGGCGGTGCACACGGAATGAACATTTCCATTGCCAAGAACTTTGATCGTGAGACGGGCAAGATTCAAAAGCTTTCCGACACCTTCGTACCTGGTTATGAAGAAGGACTGAAAGAACTCATCGTAAAGGAACTCTGCAACAAATTTGACGTGAAAGACCTTCAGGAACTACAGGCAAAGGGCATCTTCGTGGGAATGGAGCCCTACGTACCTGAGAATTTCATCAACAAGGAAAAAGAAATGGAGTTCATCTATTGCGACACCGAGATTGCGGAACATGCTGTTGGAGAGTTGCGCGTGACCATTCCTCTGAAGAAGCTAAAGGATATGTTGAAAAGCAAGGAGTAGACGAGCGTAAAGATAATTTGAAACGAAATGGAGTTAATTCAGAAATATTTCCCCCGTCTGTCGGAAGAGCAGCTAAGACAGTTCAACATGCTCTACGAGCTCTATGCCGACTGGAATCAGAAAATCAATGTCATCTCGCGCAAAGACATTGAGAACCTTTACGAACATCATGTGCTCCATTCGTTGGCCATTGCCAAAGCCATCAGTTTCCGTCCGGGTACCGAGGTTCTCGACTTTGGCACGGGGGGTGGTTTCCCAGGCATTCCCCTCGCCATTCTCTTTCCTGAGACACGCTTCAAACTGATTGACGGAACGGGAAAGAAAATCCGAGTGGCTACTGAGGTGAGCAACGCCATAGGACTGAAGAATTGCTTCCCCGAACATCTGAGGGGCGAGCAGGAGAAGGGCAAATACGACTTCGTGGTGAGTCGTGCGGTAATGCCTTTGTCCGACCTTGTGAAAATAGTGAAGAAGAACATCTCTCACACACAGCGCAATGCCTCAGCCAATGGAATCTTCACGCTCAAGGGAGGCGATGTGCAAGCTGAGATACAGAACTTCCGGCGCTTTGCCGAGGTGATGGACATCAGCCAGTGGTTCGAAGAAGAGTGGTTCAAAGAGAAACACGTGGTCTATCTTCCTCTTTAGTCAGTAATCATTTCCAAACACATTCTCCAATGCTCAAAGTCAAAAGATTTGTTTGCAATCCCCTACAGGAGAACACCTACGTCGTAAGTGATGAGACGCTCGATTGTGTTATCATCGATTGTGGCGCCTTTTCCGAAACCGAAGCGAAAGCCATTGTAGGATACATTGAAGAAAATCACCTGAAGCCTCGCCATCTGATTTGTACTCATGGACATTTCGACCATGTGATGGGTAACGGCTTCATGTACGAAATGCTTGGTCTCAAGCCTGAGTATAGTGAGCTCGAACAACCACTCATCGGCCACGTACCTCCGTTCATTGCTCCTTTCCTTGGCACGGTTTCTCCCGATTCAGTGCCACCTGCTCAGTGCTATCTTGACAAGGACAGCATCATTACTTTCGGAAGCCATCGTTTTGAAGTTCAACAAACACCGGGCCATTCGGCTGGTTCACTCATTTTCTATTGTAAAGAGGAGAAAATGGCTTTCAGTGGCGATACGCTTTTCCGCATGAGCATTGGCAGGACAGACTTTCCCGAAAGCGATAGTGTTGATATGGAACAAAGTCTTAGAAACGTCATACTTCAGTTGCCCGACGACACCGTTGTCTATCCTGGTCATGGTCCGGAGACGATAATGCTAGAGGAACGGCAATACAATCCATACCTCAGCTATCTGAAATGAAGGCAGAAAAAATCATACTCGGCATTGACCCCGGTACGAACGTAATGGGTTATGGAATCATCAAAGCTAAAGGAAATAGTGCACAGATGGTTGCTATGGGAGTATTCGACATGCGCAATCAGTCAGATCCTTATCTTCGTCTGGGAAGTATCTTTGAACGTGTGACTTCCATCATCGACCAGTTCTTACCCGATGAAATGGCCATCGAGGCTCCTTTCTTTGGCAAAAACGTTCAGTCAATGCTAAAACTAGGTCGGGCACAAGGTGTTGCCATTGCCGCAGCCATTCGTCATAGTGTACCTATTCACGAATATGCGCCCATGAAGATAAAGATGGCCATTACGGGCAATGGTAATGCTTCCAAAGAACAAGTTGCCGGAATGCTACAACGACTTTTGAACCTTTCGCCCGATGAAATGCCTAAATTCATGGACGCCACCGATGCTCTCGCCGCTGCCTATTGTCATTTCATGCAGGATGGTCGCACCGAGAATCATTCCGCCCATTATAACGGCTGGAAAGATTTCGTGACGAAAAACAAAGGCCGAATTTCTGGACAATAGAGTAGGGGACTTCGTGTTTTACGAAAACAACTTCCACCTCTATTGTTTCACCTTTCTACACTTATCCTTACACTTCCACTTTATCCTGACCCAACGAATGAATTGATAGCCAGGACTACTTCCCTTGTTTTGCTTCATTATATGATTTACAGACGATGGATGTTGTTTATGGTATAAGGCTAAACTAAAGAGTAGATAGTCAACCCTTAAAAAACACACCCCTGTAAGGCTACGCCACGACCAATAACAGGAGAAGGTTGGCAATTCCCGTCCACCCATCCAAACTCCAGCCATCTAAGCCACTCCATAATGAGGCGCAAGAGAGCGTTGATGACCC
>JAILAI010000057.1 GCA_024681705.1 Prevotella sp. | reverse complement strand
TTTAAACACTTTTTCAATAAATAAGTTTCGAGCATTGAACATTTCTTCGTACCTTTGCAGGGTATTACGTCATAGTGGAAACAATCACATTAAATAAGAAATGAAACAATTCAAGTTAGTGGACAATATCCTTGGCTGGCTGAGTTTCTTCATCGCAGCCTTCGTATATTGCAGCACCATTGAGCCGACAGCCTCTTTCTGGGACTGTCCTGAGTTTATCACGACTGGCTACAAGCTGGAGATTGGTCACCCACCCGGTGCCCCGTTCTTCATGTTGACCGCCAACCTTTTTTCCCAATTTGTGAGCGACCCATCGCAGGTGGCCCGTATGGTAAATACCATGAGTGCGCTTTTGTCGGCATCATGTATTATGTTCCTATTCTGGACCATCACCCATCTAGTTCGCAAACTCATTGTCAAGGAGACGGAATATAGTGCTATCCCACTTCGCAAACTCATTGCCATTGAAGCTTCAGGTCTGGTAGGTGCACTCATCTATACATTCAGCGACACCTTCTGGTATTCGGCCGTTGAAGGTGAGGTTTACGCCTATTCGTCGGCCTTTACGGCAATAGTGTTCTGGCTCATCTTGAAATGGGAAGACCACGCTGACGAGCCCCACTCCGACCGATGGCTGGTGCTCATCACGTATATGACTGGACTCAGTATCGGTGTTCACTTGCTGAACTTGTTGTGCGTACCTGCCATCGTGCTGGTATACTACTACAAGCGTTTCCCCAATGCCGACCTCAAAGGTTCAATCATCGCGCTCTGTGTGTCAGGCATCATCGTTGCTGCCATCCTCTATGGCGTTGTACCAGGCATCGTCACGGTAGGTGGTTGGTTTGAATTGTTCTTCGTCAATGTTTTGGGAATGAAGTTCAACACGGGTCTCATCATCTACATCATTCTGCTCGTTGCCGTCGTTCTGTGGGCTATTTATGAGAGCCATGTCGACCGCAACCAGTTGCGCCAGAACATTTCGTTCGTTGCCTCTATAGCAATGCTCGGTGTTCCGTTCTATAGTTACGGCATAAAGGCCGTGATTATTGGTATCATCGTATTGGCTCTTTTGTGGGTTGTAGTATCCGGAATGATTCCTTCGCTACCACGCATTACGGCAAGAATTAAGAACACTGTTATGCTCTGTATGCTGATGCTGATGATTGGATACAGCACTTATGCTGTTATCGTCATCCGCTCTTCGGCCAACCCACCGATGGATCAGAACTCTCCTGAGGACATCTTCACCCTTGGTAGTTACTTGAGTCGTGATCAATATGGCGACCGTCCGTTGCTCTACGGACAAGCATACTCATCGCAGGTTGATTTCGAAGTGGAAGGCAACTACTGCAGAGCTAGTTCGACTCAAGGCGCCCCCATCTATCAACGCAAGGAAAAGGCATCGGCCGATGAGAAAGACTCCTACTTCATTGTACGCCATAAGACAAGCTACAACTTTGCACAGAACATGTTCTTCCCGCGTATGCACGACGCTGCTCACGCGCAATCTTATGAGAATTGGATGAGCGGTGCTCCCAGCTTTATCCGTGATGGTGGCTATAACATCCCCTTCGACCGTTGTGGAGAACCTATCACCGTGCATATGCCATCGCAATTGCAGAACATATACTTCTTCTTGTCGTATCAGTGCAACTTCATGTATTGGCGCTATTTCATGTGGAACTTCGTTGGTCGTCAGAACGACATCCAAGGTCACGGAGAAGTGGAACACGGCAACTGGATTACTGGTATTGCACCGCTTGACAACATGCGCTTGGGCGACCAGTCGAAACTTCCTGATAGTCTGAAGAACAACAAGGGTCACAATGTTTTCTATTGCCTGCCCCTGTTGTTGGGATTGCTGGGACTCTTCTGGCAAGCCTATCGTGGCCAACGTGGCATCCGCCAGTTCTGGGTAGTGTTCTTCCTGTTCTTCATGACGGGTCTCGCTATTGTGATTTACCTCAACCAGACACCAATGCAGCCACGTGAGCGCGACTATGCATACGCTGGTTCGTTCTACGCCTTCGCTATCTGGTGCGGCATGGGTGTAGCTGCCATCATCGACTGGCTGAACAAGCTGACAAAGAAGAAGAGTGTGGCAACAGCTGCTATTGTTGGTGCCGCTTGTCTGCTGGTACCCATTCAGATGGCCTCACAGACGTGGGACGATCACGACCGTTCGGGTCGCTACACTTGTCGCGACTTCGGTCAGAACTACCTGATGACATTACAGGATGAAGGTAACCCCATTATCTTCACCAACGGCGATAACGACACATTCCCCTTGTGGTACAACCAGGATGTGGAAGGTGTACGCACTGATGCACGTGTGTGCAACCTAAGCTATCTGCAAACCGACTGGTACATCGACCAGATGATCCGCGAGGCTTACGACTCGCCCTCATTGCCCATCAAGTGGCCGCGACTCGACTATTGCTCGGGCACAAACGAATATGTAGACATTAATCTTGATGCTAAGCAGCAGATTCTCGACTTCTATAAGGAACATCCCGAGGAGGCTCGCAAGCAGATGGGTCCACAACCGTTTGAATTGAAATACGTGCTCGACACCTTCGTTCACGGACGTGGAGAAGATGGACAGATCCTCTTCAACGTGATTCCTACCGATACGCTCTACGTAACCATCGACAAGGATGCCGTTCGCAAGAGTGGAATGATGATGGCCACCGATAGCATTCCCGACCGCATGGTCATCTCGCTACACGGAAAGAACGCCCTTTACAAAGGCGACCTGATGATGCTCGAGATGATTGCCAACAGCAACTGGGTACGTCCTATCTATGTTGCCGTTACCGTGGGTGAGGAGAACTATATGAACCTTGGCGACAACTTCATTCAGGAAGGTCTTGCCAACCGTATCTCCCCATTCACAACTAAAGCCGAAGGTGCAAAGTCGTTCGACACAGAGAAGGTGTACAAGAACATGATGACACGTTACAAATATGGCGGTCTTGATGTGCCCGGCATCTATCTGGATGAGACGGTGTTGCGCATGTGCTACACTCACCGACGACTGTTCGCATCGTTAGCCACCAACCTCATACAAGAGGACAAGAAGGACAAGGCACTGAAAGTGCTCGACTATTGCGAGAAGATGCTGCCATCGTACAATGTGCCTCACAACTACGTGAGCGCTATCAGCGGTAGCCTCGATATTGCAAAATGCTATGCATTACTTGGACAGAAGGAAAAGGCACGCAAGATCCTCGATGAGATATTCACCGATGCCCATCAGTATACGTCGTTCTACATCTCTCTTGGTTCTGGCACCATGATGGCCTATCAAAATGACATCATGCGCTGCTTCTACGTGATGCACTATTGCATCGAAACGGCAGATATGATCGATGTAAACTATGCCAAGAAATTGGAAAAGATCATGCAGGCAGACGAAGTCAGCTTCCAGAAGAACGGAGGCGAATTGATGGATATCTAAAAGCACGCCACGAGAGCATGTTCATAGAGCAACCTGCCAGATGGATTCGCTGGCTATACCCACACGCCACTTGGCGAATGGACCCGCACGTAAGGGCTGTATACCTGACCTTCGACGACGGGCCCATTCCCGAGGCAACGCCCTTCATTCTCGACACGTTGCTAGGTTTCGGTATCAAGGCCACCTTCTTCATGGTGGGTGATAACGTGAAGAAACACCCTGATCTCTTCGAGAGAATCAAGCGTGAAGGACACCAAATTGGCAATCACACGATGAATCACATCAGCGGATTCCGCCATTGGACGACCACGTATATCATCAACACCTATCAGGCCAACGAACTCATCCACGCACATCTCTTCCGCCCACCTCATGGTTGGATGCGTCATAGCCCCTACTACTGGCTGAAGAAATACTACCGCGTGGTGATGTGGGACGTAGTGACGCGTGACTACTCTAATAGGCTTACGGCCGCCGATGTTGTGGAAAACGTGAAACGATTCACCCGCAACGGTTCCATCATCACGTTCCACGATTCGTTGAAGAGCATCGACAAACTCAAGACGGCACTGCCCGAATCCATCCAATGGCTCAAAGAGCAAGGCTATGAGTTCAAGATTTTCGAATGAGATAAAAGCCGAGGCCTTGCGACTCGGCTTTTTTGCTTGTGGCATCTCAAAGGCACGACCTGTAGACGATGCTACCGCCCAACAATTCACCGAGTGGCTAAGTGAGGGGCGGCAAGCAGGCATGCACTATATGGAGAACCACCTTGACAAGCGCCTTGATCCCCGATTGCTGATGGAAGGACTGAAGAGCATCGTCAGCGTGGCTCTGAACTATAGTCCTCAGAAACGTATTCCTGAGAATGAATATCAGATTGCTGCCTATGCCTATGGCCAAGACTATCACGACATTGTGAAGCAAAAACTCCATCAGCTGGCATCGTTCATCGCCGACCACTACCCCACTCCAGACGACGACAATAACGGCCAATCTCACGAACTCTCCTACCGAGTGTTCAGCGATAGTGCACCTGTACTGGAGCGCTATTGGGCCGTGCAAGCTGGTCTTGGATGGGAAGGGCGCAACCATCAGCTCATCATTCCGAATGCTGGAAGCATGTTCTTCTTGGGCGAACTATTTCTCAACATCGATCTCGACTACGACACGCCACAACCAAACCGGTGCGGAACGTGCCGACGATGCATTGAAGCATGTCCCACAAAGGCGTTGACCGACGACGGTTTCGATGCCAATCGATGTATCTCATACCAAACCATTGAGAACCGTTCGGAGATTCCCAGCGACATTGCCGACAAGATGGGCAACACCATCTATGGATGTGACAGATGCCAACAGGCGTGCCCATGGAATCGTTTCGCACAACCCACCGACGAGCCTCTGCTACAACCCAGACAGGAACTTTTGCAGATGACAAAAGAGAAATGGAAAAACTTGACAGAAGAGGACTACAGACGACTCTTCAAAGGGAGCGCCGTAAAACGAGCAAAATTCAGCGGACTCACCCGAAACATTAAAGCCATTAACGACCATGAAACAGATTAGGAAAGACTACGTGCTGGCAACACTTGTCCGCACATTCTTCAAATACTTCAC
>JAILAI010000040.1 GCA_024681705.1 Prevotella sp. | reverse complement strand
TGTTCATCTTCAGCCCGTCGATTGGTCGTCAGGATGGCCCATTATGGGAAAGAAAGGGGAGCCCGTCACTACCTATAAGAAGCCGAAAAGCAATTCGAGTGTCATCGTAAATCCCGTTGAGAGCGATGAGTTCAATAGCTTCGTTCTCGGTAAGCAATGGCAATGGCAAGCGAACTATGACCAGACGTTTGGTATGCCTACAGCTTTTGGAAAGATGCGTGTCTACACCTATAAGATGGACGAAGATGCCGTAAGTTTGTGGAATGTGCCGAACATGCTTCTACAAAAGACACCCGCAGATAGTTTTACGGCTACCGCCAAACTAAGAATGACTTCGAAAGAAGACAACCAGATGGGCGGCATTATTATGATGGGTTTGGATTATAGTGCGATTGTTGTGAAGAGAATTGGCGACGAATTCAAGTTGCTTCGTCTCACATGTCAAGCCGCCGACAAGGGAAAAACCCAGCAAGAAGAACTTATTGCAACATTGAAACCCACCGAACGCGATAAAGTCGACTATCAGCCAGCTATACACGAAGACATTTATCTACGTATGGTCGTGGGCGATAGCCATTGCCGTTTCTATTATAGCTCGAACGGAAAAACCTTTAAGGAAGCAGGTTCCCAATTCAAGATGAAAGAAGGAAAATGGATTGGTGCAAAGATAGGCTTGATAGCCGTTGAACCAGCTGGTAAGACGAATCGCGGTTGGATAGAAGCAGATTGGTTCCGTATTACGAAATAATACGCGAAGTAAAGGTTAAAGTTGACGTCGTGAATGCTTTCTTATAAAGTATTAGCGGCGTCTTTCTTTATATGTCGTATTAGCTCATCAAAAGTGTTGACGATGAAAGCATTGAGACGTTTTGGTTTGTTTGATTAAAGCGTTGATTGTCAGTTGTTTACAATGAGTAAAATGTCTTGCGAAACTATTATTAACGTATGCACTTGTAAAGGTCTAGATTCTTCTTATTAAAATTGGCGCTTTTGATTGTCAAAACTGCCGTTTTTGCTCATTAAAACTGACGCTTTTAGTCATCAAAACTGACGCTTTTGCTTTTCAACTTGGTCGTCTATAGAAATGGGGTCTCGTTTTTGACAATCCGAGAAAACGTAAAGAGGAAAATCTGGTGAGTAATCTCTCGTTAAAAACCAATCGTATTGAAGACGGATTATTAACGAAATGATTTATTGGATGTTGAAGAAGTATACGACAACACACACAACTACCATCAGTACGGCAATCGCACTGACGATATATAACAAAATCTTTTCGATCACCTTTCTTCGTTTCGCACTTAGCAGAATACGGTCTTTCATTCGTTCTGACTCGTCCTTCTTATGGTGGTGGTGATGATGACCATCTTTCGAATGACTATGGTGATGATGTCCCGATGAATCGTGATGACTAGTCGATTGTTGGGATGTTAGTTCACCATTTGTGTCCAGATTTTTTTCCCTTTCGTTTTCTGAGCCCATAAAGCAGTTAAACTTGATTATGTTTGGATTGACGTTTGCAAAAGTATATAAAAAATATTATATAACAAAAAAAACAAGAATTTTTTTGATAAATAATGGGTGAGATAAAGAAAATGAAGCCTAATAATCGTGTTCGTGGTTGATTTATGTTCAATTTTTCGCCAAAGAAAAAGGAAGATAAAAGGCAATTGTCAAGGCTTGAAAAATGCTTGGAACTATTTGTGAAATCGTTCTTTAGCCACCAATGGCAATAATGTCTTTTATCTTCCTCTCGGTTAATGAGTGGTCAAATGTTCATTAGATGAATGCTACCGTAAGGCCTGCCATCACAATGCTGACCATCGACATCAGCTTGATGAGGATGTTAAGTGACGGACCTGAGGTGTCCTTGAATGGATCGCCAACGGTATCGCCAACGATTGTGGCCTTGTGAGCAAACGACCCCTTACCACCAAAGTTGCCTTCTTCGACGTTCTTCTTTGCGTTATCCCATGCGCCACCGGCATTGGCCATAAATACAGCCAAAGTGAATCCGCATGCCAAACCGCCAACAAGAAGTCCAAGCACGCCAGCTACGCCCAGTAGACATCCAACGACGATTGGGATGATGATGGCCAGAATTGACGGGAAGATCATCTCGTGCTGAGCAGCACGTGTTGAGATTTCTACGCAAGAACCATAGTCGGGCGTTGCCTTACCTTCGAGAATACCAGCAATCTCACGGAACTGACGACGAACTTCCTCAACCATCTTCTGGGCGGCACGTCCTACGGCTTCCATAGTGAGACCACAGAACAAGAAAGCAGCCATTGCACCGATGAAGGCTCCAACAAGCACCTTCGGGTTCATCAGGTTGACTTGGAAGAAATTCATGAAGTCGGGGATTGTTGCTTGGGCGGCAGAGATAAGCTCGCCCTTCACATTTGTCATCATCACATCGGCACGCTCCATTGCAATCTTGATTTCCTCGATATAGGAAGCCAACAGAGCAAGTGCGGTGAGCGCAGCTGAACCAATAGCAAAGCCCTTACCGGTAGCAGCTGTAGTATTGCCCAGAGCGTCGAGTGCATCGGTGCGGTGACGAACGTCTTCACCAAGTTCACTCATCTCAGCATTACCACCAGCATTGTCGGCAATGGGGCCGTAAGCATCGGTGGCCAAAGTGATACCGAGCGTTGATAGCATACCAACAGCTGCAATACCAACACCATAAAGACCATGAGCAAGACTCTCAGAAGACATCGAGAGGTCGAAACCGTTGGCGCACATATAGCTCATCAGAATGGCAACACCAATGGTGATAACGGGAATGCAAGTGGAAATCATACCGGTACCAATACCTTTAATAATAACGGTAGCAGAACCTGTAAGACCAGCCTCCGAAATCTTCTGGGTCGGCTTGTAGCTATGAGATGTGTAGTACTCGGTGGCTTGACCGATGATGACACCTGCGGCAAGACCAGAGATGACTGAGAACGAAAGGCCGAGCCAGTTTTCAACACCAAGCAGATATAAGATGGCAAAGGTGGCAACAGCGATGAGAACGGCCGAAACATTGGTTCCTAATGATAGCGACTTGAGCAGATCGTGCATCGTTGCACCTTCTTTTGTGCGAACCATGAAGATGCCAAGCAGAGAAAGGAACACACCAACGGCGGCGATTAGCATCGGGGCAATAACCGCTTTGAGCTGAACATCAATACCTGACAACGAGAAAGCAGCAGCACCAAGGGCGGCTGTAGATAGGATAGAACCACAATAGCTCTCGTAAAGGTCGGCACCCATACCAGCCACATCACCCACGTTGTCGCCCACGTTGTCGGCAATAGTTGCAGGGTTGCGAGGATCGTCTTCAGGAATGTCAGCTTCCACTTTACCCACGATGTCGGCACCAACGTCGGCCGCCTTCGTATAGATACCACCGCCAACACGAGCGAAGAGAGCCTGAGTCGAGGCACCCATACCGAAGGTCAGCATCGTGGTGGTGATGGAAATGAGTGAGTCGTTGGTCAGCCAATTCAATACGACAAACCAAACGGCAATGTCGAGCAGACCCAATCCTACGACCGTGAGTCCCATGACGGCACCTGAACGGAAGGCAATCTTCAGACCTCCATCAAGACTCTTTCGAGCGGCATTAGCCGTGCGTGCAGAAGCATAAGTGGCCGTCTTCATTCCGAAGAATCCGGCAAGTCCCGAGAAGAAACCACCCGTCAGGAATGCAAAGGGAACCCAAGGATTCTGGACGTGTAGCACATAAGCCATGAAAGAGAAGATGATGGCCAAAATAACAAACACATAGAGTACCACTTTGTACTGCTGTTTCAGGTAGGCCATAGCACCCTTACGCACATACTCGGCAATTTCTTTCATTCGAGGTGTACCCTCATCGGCCTTCATCATACTCTTGAAGAAGAACCAAGCCATGCCGAGGGCAACGATTGAAGCAATCGGCACGAGCCAAAATACTGATGGAATGTTCATTAGTGAAATTATAAGTTTAAATGTTTAGAAATCAAAAGCATGACGATTGTATACTTGTTATCATATCATCGTCATGCTCTTGTTCGTGATCCCCGTTCTCATCTTTTGGGGAGAAGATTGTTCGTTTAACTGGGTTTAGAAGCGGAAGTCGAGTTCCACATCCACGAAGTTGTAGTCGTGCTTGTCAGGGTTGCTGATAGCGCGATCGTTCACGCGAGCATACTCAGCCGTGATTTCCAAGTTCTTGGTGAAGTAGTAGTTAAAACCAACTTCGTACATCGTCTTCGATGAACTCCATTCCTTAGCAGGACGGTAGCACTGATAACGAGCCTTAGCGTGGAGTTTCTGCTTCACAACAGGCACGATACCAAATACATACCAACCGTCGGCCTTGTCGCCCATATCAAGATCTGAACCAAAGCCCTGACTATGCAGATACTCCGTACGGAAGGTGTATTCGCCCTTGTCATACTCAGCTGATAAAGCGTAACGGTTCTTGCGAGCGCTATTGATGGTGACACTGCCTTTTCCTCCCGTCAGAGGATCGGTGTAGGTTGAGGCCATCTCTCCGCGTGTACCTGTCCATCCGAAAGCACCGATGCGCACTCCCTGAATAGGCATTACCCATACACCTCCGATGATGTCCTTCTTGTTGTCCTTATCCTTTGTGTTGACGCCTTCACCGTTGTATACACCTACTTGATAATGCAGGAGCCTCCGTCCGCTGGCATTGGGGAAGAGGTCACCTTGCACCTGTATACCGATATCGCGTCCGCCCGATGATTTCTCACCCGTACGATCACCAAATCCAGAAAGTTTGTTGATTACATCAGCATAAGCGTACCAACCTTGTGTAATGGGGTTTGTTGGGTTTTCAAATGTGAAAGCACGCTTGAACTGACCAACTCTTACGCGGAATTCTTTATGCTTTGTCCACTCTGTGTAAAGGTCAACAAGCTGAACGGTTGGCTCTGCCGGACCTTTTGCATTTGTTCCTTGAACCTGGGCACGCCAGTCAAACTCGCCGATTTTTCCGTCAAGAATCATACGCATCAGACGAAGGTTGAATGTGTTCGTCTGCGTTTCTTCCTTGTCCTGCCATTGGTACTGAAGCATGCCATATCCGCTGAACTTGATATTGTCATACCATTTCTTGTCTTGTGCGTTAGCTGCGGTACAAATGAAAACCAGCAAGAACGCAAGGATTGATTTTTTGTTCATAGTTTTTTAATATTTTGGTAAGATTATGTAATTTTTTGCAAATATATTGTTTTTTCACGAAACGGCAAAACTTTCGCGAATAATTAACAAAAGTTTTGTATTTTCTTACCCTTTGGGCAATTATATGCTCCATTTTGACGTTTCAATCGACTAATTCGTCTAAGTGTACATCTTTTTTCAATATAATTAGCTTGTCAGTCGACGTATTTCAAAAATAAATGTTTATCTTTGCAAGGAAAAAACATATTATTAACCCTAAAACTTTAACAACAATGAGCAACAAGCAAACACCAACGCCTCATATAGGGGCTCAATTTGGCGAAATCGCCGAAACCGTTATCATGGCAGGAGATCCGTTGCGTGCTAAGTTTATGGCCGAGAACTTCCTTACTGACGCCGTTCAGTTCAACAAAGTCAGGGGAATGTTGGGCTATACGGGAACTCATGATGGCAAACGTGTCAGCGTGATGGGACACGGTATGGGAATGCCTTCAATGGGCATCTATACCTACGAACTCTTTAATTTCTATGGCGTGAAGACTATCATCCGCGTGGGTTCCGCGGGTTCTATTTCCAACGATCTGCATGTGGGCGACCTTGTGATAGCGATGGGCGCATGCACCAATTCCAATTATGCTGCTCAATATGAGTTGCCAGGAACTTATGCACCGATTGCCAACTTCGAGTTGTTGAGAGGAGCCGCTGAAGCATGCGACCGTTTGGGATATAATTATAAGGTGGGAAACGTGTTCTCGTCGGACGTGTTCTATGCTGAGAATGCGCACAACGACAAATGGATTCAGATGGGTGTGTTGGCAGTTGAGATGGAAGTTGCTGCTCTTTACATGAATGCCGCTCGCTCAGGTAACAGGGCATTGGCCATTTGCACCATTTCCGACCACATCCTTACGGGTGAAGTGACGACCGCCGAAGAACGCCAGAACACATTCACTCACATGATGGATGTCGCCTTCTCGTTGTTGTAGAATCATTGATAGAATAAAGATAATGAAATCATTTTTTTGTTTTGTGAGAAGGAAGACGTTTGTACCTTTTGTCGTGATGTTTGGAATCTTGCTCTTTGCCCAATGTAGAAGAGCGGAAACCTTTCAGGTAAAAGAAGATGTGCCTGCTGAACCTAACTATTCGGATTCATCCCAATGGTATACGACCGACAGAAAAGGTAGGGCAGACGTCTTCTATATCGTCTCCACAGAAACGGGCGATTACACACTTTCGGGCAAGACCTATCATCATGCAGACACCTATAACGATAGCGTTCGTACGCCTCTTTACGGGGAGATGCTTGGTGTGGATACGCTCATCAGTGGGAAACTGAATTATTTCTCACCTTACTATCGGCAATGTTCGTTGCAAAGCTATGAGAACGATAGCATCGCTGAAGCCCGAATGAAGGTAGCCATTAGCGATGTGAAGAAAGCCTTCAACTACTATTTGGAACACTTCAACAATGGTCGTCCGTTCGTTCTTGCCGGCTTTAGTCAGGGTGCATCGATTGCTCTTGAATTGATGAAAGACTTCAACGATGCGACTTTCGATAGGATGATTGCGGCCTATATCATTGGCACAAGTATCACGAAGGAGCGGATGGAAGCATGTGCGAGAATCGTCCCTGCTCAGGGCGCCAACGACCTTGGAGTCACCATCTGCTATAATTCGGTGGCTGATAAGAGTGCGGAGATTCCCGGAATCAGCAAGGGCAACGTAGTGGCCATCAACCCTGCGAATTGGCGTACTGACGAAGAACCCGCGACTTTCGACACCGAGTTGAGTCCGCTACTTCCAGTTAGTGAGCAGAAGAAGGCGACGATAACCGTCAATCTCGACAAAGAGTCAAAGCTATTGTTCGTAAAAGGCTTTACGGCAGATGATTATAAACTTCCGCTAATTGGCAAAGAAGGCAACTATCACACCCGCGAAATTTGGCTCTACCGCAAACAACTTCAGGAGAATATCGGCGTCAGAACCGAACATTACTTCAAACGGTAGTAAAACAAAGAGGTGGACCTTTTCGTCCACCTCCATTGTTTATTGTCGTTTGTTTTCTTATACAATCTCGATACCCATCTGTTCGCAAAGCTTCACGCTAAGTTCCTTCAGTTTGAACTTCTGAATCTTGCCAGAACCAGTAAGTGGGAACTCGTCGACGAAGAACACGTATTTAGGCGTCTTATATCGGGCAATCTTTCCTCTGCAAAACTCCTGAACATCTTCGGGTTCCATCTTTGCACCTTCCTGAAGAATGATGAAGGCTCCCACCTGCTCACCATATTTCTTCGATGGTACGGCAGCTACCTGCACATCTTTGATGCCAGGCATGTGATAGAGGAACTCCTCAATCTCACGCGGATAGACGTTTTCACCACCGCGAATGATCATGTCCTTGATGCGTCCGGTGATTCTATAGAAGCCGTCTTCGTCCTTCACACCGAGGTCGCCTGAATGCAGGAACCCGTTCTTGTCGATGACTTCGGCCGTTGCTTCTGGGTTCTTGTAGTAACCTTTCATCACGTTGAATCCTCGACAACACATCTCGCCTTGCACGCCTACGGGGCACTCTTCGCCCGTTTCGGGGTCAATCACCCTGACCTCTACGAACGGATAGTCGCGACCAACCGTTGTGCAACGCTGTTCGAAAGAGTCGGCCAGACACGTTTGAGTCATACCTGGAGAACTCTCCGTAAGGCCATAAACGCTCGTGATGGTCATGAACATCTTCTCGCTCACCTGCTTCATCAGTTCAATAGGACAAAGCGAACCGGCCATGATACCAGTACGCAATGACGACATGTCGAACATATCGAACATCGGGTGGTTGAGTTCGGCAATGAACATGGTGGGCACACCGTAGAGGGCGGTACAACGCTCTTTGTGAACCGATGCCAGCACTACGAGTGGGTCGAACTTCTCAACCATCACCTGCGTACAGCCATGAGTGAGACAGTTCATCGTGGCAAGCACCACACCGAAGCAATGGAACAAAGGTACGCAGACGCAGAGTTTGTCGTCCTGAGTGAATCCCATGTTCTCACCCGTGAAGAAACCGTCGTTAGAAATGTTGTAGTGGGTGAGCATCACGCCTTTGGGAAATCCCGTCGTACCCGATGTGTATTGCATGTTCACTACATCGTGACACGACACGTTCTTCTTCATTTCCAAGAGAGTTTCGTCGTCGATGTTCTGACCGAGCAAGAGCAATTCGGCCGTGTTGAACATGCCGCGATACTTCTCCATACCTATATATACGACGTTCTTCATGTGTGGGAACCGCTCGCTCGTAAGTCTGCCTCGCTCACATTTCTTCAGCTCTGGCAACATTTTATAGGTCATGTCCACGTAGTCGCATTCCCAAGTTCCGTCGGTGATACATAGTGTATGCATGTCCGAGTTCTCGCAAAGATACTCGAGCTCGCTCTGCTTGTAATTGGTGTTTACCGTCACCAGTACGGCACCAATCTTAGCAGTAGCATAGAGGAAAGTCAGCCAATCGGGCACATTGGTTGCCCAGATGCCGACGTTCGAGCCTTTCTTCACGCCGATGGCAAGAAGACCTTTGGCGAGATTGTCTACACGCTCGTTAAACTCTTTCCATGTGAACCGAAGGTTACGGTCGGAGTAAACAATGTATTCTTTGTCGGGCGTCACCGTTGCCCAGTGCTCGAGCCATCCGCCCAGTGTGCGTTCGGAGAGTTGATATTCCATAACTTAAAAACTATGAACGTGTTCGTTTTAGAATGGAATATACACAACGGCGAGAATTCGTGCCGACTGACCAGCGGCGCCATGAACGTGGTGTTCGACGATAGAGTCGTAGAAGATGCTGTCGCCTTGGTTCAGGGTGTAAGTGTGCTTGCCATAGTCAATCTCCACTTGTCCTTCGAGCACATAGATGAACTCTTCTCCCTCGTGGGCCGAAAGTTTGAACTTCCGCTCTTCCATTGGCTGGATGTCGATGACGAACGGCTCCATGTGGCGACCTGCCTTCTGCTTTGCAAGCGAGTGGTATTCCATGTGCTTGCGCGAGTCGGCGGTATCGTTGGAGAAGCTGATGCTGGCGTTGTTGTCTTCAGCACGGCAAACTACAGGTCCCAAGTCGTTGTTGTCGTCGAGGAACGTACCAAGCCTGACGCCCAAAGCGCGTGCAATCTTGATGAGCGGTCCCAGCGAAGGCAGGAACTGATCGTTCTCTATCGATTCAATTTGTTCTATTGAAAGTCCACTACGTTCAGAAACATCCTCAATGGTGATGTTCTTTGACTCTCTGATACTTTTAATCTTAAATCCTACAATTGAATGGTTGTTGGGCATAATAAATTTAACCTATTTTTTTATTAGTGCGCAAAGGTACTAAATCTGCATGAAATAACCGCTTGTTTTGGGAAGATTAACACTAAAAGCAACGAAAAAGTATGTTATTGAAATAAAAGAGCGGTTCTACATTCGGTTTGGTTATCGCCAGAAGGCGCTTTCTTCTTCTTCGGCTTTCTATCCGCGTAATGATTCCAAAATCAGGTTCAATCTTCAGCAAATGAGAAGAAAAACGTTTTTTCCTTCGTCGTTTTGAATGCTTCTTCGTACCTTTGCAAACTGAATGAAGACATATATCTATAACGAGTCGCAAGGCGAATGGAACGACTACAAGGTGGAGGAAGAAAAGCCTCTGCTCGATTTCCTCTTGGGCAAACTGACGGGACAGAGCCGCTCGAAAATCAAGGCCACATTGCAAGGTCACGGCATTCGTGTGGACAAAAGGACGGAGACCCAGTTCGACTTCATGCTGAAACCGGGAATGGTGGTCTCGGTGAGTAAGACAAAGCGAAATAAGGACATACTGACGAGCCGATACGTAAGAATTGTGTACGAAGATGACTATCTCGTCGTGGTGGAAAAGCAAGTCGGTATCCTTTCGATGGCTGCTGGTCACCATTCGCTGAACGTGAAGACCGTGCTCGATGAGTATTTCAGACGTTCGAAGCAGAGGTGTCAGGCGCATGTGGTTCATCGCTTGGATCGCGACACAAGCGGCTTGATGATCTACGCCAAGGACAAGCAGACAGAGCAATTGCTTGAGCACGCGTGGAAGGACATCGTTTACGACAGACGCTACATTGCCGTTCTCTCAGGAGCAATGAGGGAGCAGGAGGGTACGGTGGCCAACTGGCTAAAGGATAATCAGGCCTATTTCACCTATTCTTCGCCCTTGGACAATGGTGGCAAGTATGCGGTGACTCATTTTTTCGTCGTTGACCGAACGCCAGAGTATTCACTCGTTGAGTTCAAACTTGATACCGGAAGGAAAAACCAGATTCGCGTGCATGCTGGAGACCTCGGGCATCCCGTTTGTGGCGATCCGAAATATGGAAACGGCGATGACCCATGCGGACGTCTTGCCCTTCATGCCTTCCTGCTTTGCTTTGAGCATCCGGTGACGCACGAGCGCATGGAGTTTGAAAGCCCAATCCCCTATAGTTTTAAGAAGATTTTTGAACAGAATAAAAAGAATATGAAATGTCCATGAATTAAAAAACGCCAAAGCGGATGAAAATTGTTAATCTGATATTACCTTTGTAGGCGGAAACCAAAAGGTGTATCATATGGCAGAAGTTTCATTTCCGAGTCAAGTGCTACGAGGTTGTGGCATT
>JAILAI010000010.1 GCA_024681705.1 Prevotella sp. | reverse complement strand
GCCCATGAGCAGGGCCAGTGGTGCGCATTCCCCGACTTCCGCGAAATGCCCCTCTATACGGGTCCATATAAGGCGCGCAACTTCGAAATCTTCCGCGACCTGCTCCGCGACAACGGAATGGAAGGCGAAGCCATGCATTTCCTTCACGCCAGTCGCGAGTTGCAAGACGTAGCCTACAAGTATGAGATGGAGCGAAATCTGCGCACCCCGAGCTATGCCGGCTTCCAGTTGCTGGGATTGAACGACTATAGCGGACAGGGTACCGCACTCGTCGGTCCGCTCAACGTGTTCTGGCAAGACAAGCGCGCCTCGAAACACGAACCAGCTTGGTTCCAATTCTGTGCGCCCGTGGTGCCGCTGGTGCGGATGCCAAAGTTCGTCTACGAAGAGGGCGACACACTTCGACTCAGCGTCGACATGTACAACGCATGGACGGGGGAAATTGGAGGCGACTCGGTGCGTACCAAATATATGCTTGTCGGTATGGAATATGCCGTCAACGACACAGGTCAGCACATCGCCATACGTCGCTTTGAACGTTCAGGAATTCTCTCCACACGACCCATCCCATTGGGCAAGACGAAAGACTTTGCCACTTTCAGTATGCCACTCGGAAAACTGCTCGTGAACGACATCCCTCAGAAGGTGCGACTCACCATCAGCGTAGACGGAACGGACGCCAGTGGCTACAACCGCGAAATCAGCAACACCTGGAGTTTCTGGGTCTACCCCCGCGCTGAGGCCGAAAAATCTTCGGACACAAAGCGAAAAGGTCCTGCTCAAAAGCAGGCGCCAGCGGTGTATGTGACCGATACGCTCGACGCGAAAGCCCTGCAGGTGCTGGAGGATGGCGGCCGTGTGTTTGTCGAGGCCGCTGGCAAGGTGCGTTATGGCAACGACGTGAAACATCGCTACCTACCCGTTTTCTGGAACACCAGTTGGTTTAAGATGCGGCCTCCACACACGACAGGTTCCTACATACGCAATACGCACCCCGTGTTCACGCTGTTCCCCACCGACGACTGGCAGGACCTGAACTGGTGGGAACTGATGAACGGTGCACAGGTGATGAATCTTTCCGCCTTCCCCAAGGACTATCAGCCCATCGTACAACCCATTGATACATGGCACGTCAGTAGGAAACTGGGCATGCTCTTCGAGGCAAAGGTGCTTAACGGAACGCTGCTCATGACGACCTTCGACGTCAGTTCCGACCTCGAACATCGCGCGGTGGCCCGTCAGTTGCGCCGGTCTATCCTCAGCTACTTGCAGAGCGACCAATTCACTCCCACGTTGCGGCTCGACGTGCAGACCATATCCGATTTGTTCGAGAAGCAGGCTCCGCCCGTCAACATGTTCACCAACGAATCTCCTGACGAGCTGAAACCAAAGCTGAAATAGCCCACAACGATGGCTTTGCACTCGTCGCTTGCGCCCCTTTTCCCCTTCATTTCCATTGAAAAGGGGTGCGTCGAAGTCGTAACAACGGCAGTTTTGCATCGCCATCATGGCGTATCCTTCAAACTAGTTCGCCAATTCGGGCGAAAAAAATCTAGATTTTTTCTACGGAAAACGCCAATTTCGATGAAAAAAATCTAGATTTTTTCAAACCATGCTTGCGTTTTTCAATTGATAATTATCAATTAAATACGTTAATTCTTTGTTCTTCATTCTTCATTCTTAATTAAAAAGATTACCTTTGCACATCGTATTTGGCCATGTTGCCATGAGATTATCGTATTAGGAAATGAGAAAGCACTCGGTTCTTATCGTTCTGCTGTTTGTCGTCATGTTCGTGATGGCCGACGCCCGCTTGCCCTTTTTCGTGGCAAACTGGGAGACCGATCCGCAACACGACGACCCTGATACGACCTTCCAGCTGACACCGATTGAAGATAAAAACCTGTACCCCGACGACTACGATGAATATCTGGCGCGCCAGAAGGCGTTCGAAGGAGTGGCACCGGAGGACACGATGGGTATGGACTCGTTGCAATTGGAGGTGTTCAGGCACAACAAGGTGATTGACGACAGCATACGCCTGGACAGTTTGAACAAGCGAAAGAAGAACACCATTGAATCGCCCGTGGAGTATTCGGCAGAAGACTCTATCGTCTACGACGCACAGACAAAGACCGCCCATCTCTACGGTTCGGCCTCGGTGGACTATCAGGTGATGAACCTGACCAGCGACAAGATGTACCTCAGCTTGGACAGCAACATCGTGCATGCTATGGGTTCTTACACCGACTCAACCATGACCAAGATTGAGGGAAAGCCTGTATTCAAGATGGGTAGCGATACGTACGAGAACGACACGATAGCCTTCAATTTCAAGACGAAGAAGGGTGTCATCACCAACGTATACACCGAGCAGGAAGATGGTTTCTTATGGAGTGAGAAGGCCAAGCGCGATAGCAGCGGCGTGAACTATTTCAAGCATGGCCGCTATACCACGTGCGACGCTGAGCACCCCGACTTCTATATCGCCATCTCGCGAGGTAAGATGCGACCTGGAAAGGACGTTGTCTTCGGTCCAGCTTATCTGGTGGTGTGCGACGTTCCGCTCCCACTAGCCATTCCCTATGGCTTCTTCCCATTCACGAAGAGCTATTCCAGCGGTTTCATCATGCCAACCTATGGCGACGAATCGACGCGTGGCTTCTATCTGCGCGACGGTGGCTACTACTTTGCCATGAGTGACAAATGGGACTTGAAGCTGCTGGGCGAAATCTATACGAAAGGTTCGTGGGGTATATCTGCTGCGTCGAACTATCACAAGCGCTACAAGTATAGTGGTTCGGTCTACTTCAACTATCAGAACACCAAGAGTGGCGACAAGGGAATGCCCGACTTCATGGAAACCGAGAGCTTCAAGTTGCAATGGAGTCATCGTCAGGACGCAAAGGCCAACCCGTTCAATACGTTGTCGGCACAGGTGAACTTCGCCACCAGCAGCTATGAGCGCAACAACCTGGGAAGCCTTTACAATCCACAATCCATGACGCAGAGCACCAGGACATCTTCGGTGTCGTGGACCACAAACTTCAGCAGCATTGGTCTGTCGCTCAGCGGAACGGCCAACGTGGCACAGAACATGCGCGACACTACGATATCGCTGAAGTTGCCCGATCTGAACATTTCGCTGGCACGCTTCTATCCCTTCCGTCGCAAGCATGTGGCGGGAAAAGAGCGGTGGTATGAGAAAATCTCCGTCTACTATACCGGTCAATTCTCCAACAGCATCGACACGAAGGAAAACATGCTGATGCATTCCAACCTTGTCAAGGACTGGAAGAATGGAATGAACCACAAGATACCTATCAGCGGTAGCTTCACGTTGTTCGATTACATCAACATCAATCCCTCGTTCAATTTCACCGACCGCATGTACACGTCAAAGGTGAAGAAGTCGTGGGATACCGCCTCAATGTCGGAGGTGACCGATACGTTGCATGGTTTCTACAATGTCTACAACTGGGACCTGAGCATGTCGGCCAGCACGAAACTGTATGGTATGTATCTGCCGAGTCGCAAGATCTTCGGTAACAAGGTACAGGCAATCCGTCACGTGTTCACGCCGTCAGTGAGCTTTAGTTATGCACCGGATTTCAGTTCCTCGCGTTACGGATATTATCAGACCTATACGAAGACCGACGCAGAGGGCAATGTAAGCCTTGTTGACTACCAGGCATTCCAGAATGCCCTGTTCGGTATGCCGGGCAAAGGCAAGACGGGAAGCATCTCGCTGGACATCGGTAACAATATCGAGATGAAACTGAGGTCGGATGAAGATTCTACGGGGTTCAAGAAGATAAGCATCATCGATGAACTTGGCGCATCGATGTCGTATAACATGGCGGCTAAGGAAAGACCACTTAGCGACCTGAATGTCCGTCTGCGTCTGAAATGGTGGAAGCACTATACGTTTAACATGAATGCGCAGTTTGCCACCTATGCCTACGAACTCGATGAGAACGGCACTCCCTATCTGGGCACACATACGGAGTACGGTTACGGCCGATTCGGTCGATTCCAGGGAACATCGCAGAACTTCTCTCTCACCCTGAACCCGGAGAATCTGAAGAAATGGTTCGGGAAAAAAGAAGACCGGGATGACGACCGTGACGATGA
>JAILAI010000166.1 GCA_024681705.1 Prevotella sp. | reverse complement strand
TTCGCCAACACCTACCATACACCTACCATAGACCTACCATGAATTTACCATAGACGTTTGCACTTTATTTATCGGCGTTAGCGATTTGTTATGATAGTTTTGTTAGGCCTTTTCGAGAAAAGACTTATTCCATAATGGTTTCGTCGAACCCACGTTACGAAGATTAAGATAGAATCAACACCTTTTTCACTCAATTTACGTTTAACACCTGCCAACCTACCAAGACGACTAGCAAACGTCCACCAACAAAAAGGTTTGAACGATGGTAGGTCTATGGTAGGTGTATGGTAGGTGTTGACGAAAGACCTACCATATAGAAATCCCTTTATTTATAGGGGTTTGCGAGTGGTCATGGTAGGTCGGTAGGTCTTTTTCGCAAACTATTTATAAAGAAAAAATGGTAGAACCTTTTTCTCATCCAGATATAGTTTGACATTCAAAACTTAAACCACCACTTTTCAACATCTAAGGCACCGCTTCGCACGAATAAAACCGTCGCTTTCCAAGTGCGATATCGTTGCTTTTAAGTACTTAAAACCTTCAAATAACTTAATAACAAGATAACTACACCCATTTCATCGAACTGACGTTAATACAAACTTTTAAGTACGAAGAGAGGCCCGCCTCACGACGAGCCTCTCTTAAAATTAACTCAAATATAGTTGGTATTTACTAATTATCTAACTATGAATTTGCGACCACCACTGATATAGATACCTGGGCGCAGAGATTGAAGCTGCGAAACATCGTCGAGGACCTTCCGTCCGTCGATTGTATAGACGCCTTCGGGAACGCTCTGCTCCTTCGTCTCGGCCTCAGCAATCATCGTAGGTGTTCCGTCATCAATATAGACGCGGTCTTTCAGTTCCTCGTAATCCTGCTCGTCAGACACACCGTCGCCGTTCACGTCGGCCAGCAGATCGTTTTTCAGTTCCACATCTTTTCCATCCAGATAGTCCCTTAGCAGAACGACGTCAAAGTGGTTAACGGACCCATCTGCATTCACGTCACCCATTTCAATGTATTCTCTGAACTGAGACCATCCTAATACACCCGTATAGGCATCGACGCATCCAGAGGGAACTACAAGATGCCCGTCACCATATACATAGTAGAATGCAAAATCGTTGATTGGCGCGGGTTCCTCAGCACGTGCGAACACCCAAAGGTCACCTTCAGGGAGGAAGATGCCCGACGAAGTGTTGGCGTTGACATAGGGATCCACACCCATTGATTTGATAAACGTCAGCGACTTGGGAAGCACCATTGTGGTGATAGGTCCCGAGAACGTATGCCATCCCACGACTTCCACTCCTTCTTCGAGTACCACCGAGGCGAGGCTACGGCACGAATAGAATGCGTAGTTCTTGATTTCCTTCACCGTACCTGGCACACGGAGCTCACTTCCTATGCAGCTCTCACTAAAGGCGTATTCTCCGATGGCTGTCACGGTGGCGGGGAAGGCCACCTTCTGCACGGTGCTCTTATAGAAGGCATAGTCATCGATGGATGTCAGGCCTGTGAAGAACTGCAGCTCGTCGAAGCTCGCAATCTCTATGTTTTCGCGGAACACACCTCCCAGCGTTGTCACCGCCGCAGCCTCCTCCATGCTCAGTTCCTCGTCGCCATCGGTGTCCCAGTGCTGAATGCAAAGGGCTTTCACGACCGCATCGGCAAACGAGATGTTGTCGGCATGGGCAAGGTAAACAGTCAAAATCGCCACCGCTGAAACCAGTATTCTCTGTATCATAGTCAACCTTGTTTAGAAGAAAAGCTCCCCTCCCTCAACGAGGAGGAAAGGGAGTTCTTCTGTCATGATTCTTTTTTACTCCCAGAGGTCATCAAACAAGATGGAGTTTTGCTTGGCATCATCACTGTTCGGATTGGGCTGATCGGGTCCGACAGTCTCGTCACCGGGCTCTTGGTCGGTTCCTGTGTGCCACTCCGTTTCTGCCGATTTGGCAAGGAATTCTATCGACTCGCATGCCATGTACGTTGTCTCTGGCTTTATATATATGCGTTTCATCAGTTACTTATTTTTCTTATTTTACGATATACTTCTTGCCGTTCACGATATACAGGCCCTTGCTAAGACCCTGGAGCGATGTGCCCACATACTGTCCCGACATGTTGTAGACCTTTGCATTGACCGGCATGATTGTCTCACCGTCAATCTGCTCTATGGCCGTGTACTCATTGCCGTCGTCGTCGATCTCCACGATATCATCATCAAGGGTGAACATGTACTTAGAGTGAGTACCGGTAGCTTCAAAGTCGTCATCATCGCGGCCGTCAAGGAAGCCGAGGTAGAAATCAGACTCAAGGAGATCAGTTGTTCCTGCTTTAGGTTCGGGGTAGTTCGACTTGCTATCGTCGCGGTAGCCAGCACCCTTTGTTCCTGTAACTTCTTCTGTTGCCATAATAATGCACTTGTAGGGATCCCATGTATAACGATCTTTAATATTTTCAGGTACATTCGTATAGCGATACCATTTGCCCTTGCTCATGTAGAGGCAGTACTGGGGAAGCGGCTGCTGCCAGAACTGGCCGACCATCGTATAGTAGTACTTCTTGGTGACGGTCTGATTGTTCTCATCGGTCTCGTAGGTGAGGTAGGCACCATTCTCACCGTCGCGCACGGCCTGCACCCTATGATCCTCATAAGGCTTGGCAAAGCGCAAGGACTGGAGGGTGCCACTACCAAGCTGCTCATAGCACAAGTAGCTCTCATAAGTCGTATTCTGGACGATGGAAGACTCGAGGCCAAACTGGTCGGCATAACGCTCCAAAACATACTTGCCAAGGTTCTGTCCCTTAATCTTGAACTGATCCACGCCGTTAACCACCTGCTTACGCTTGTAAGCCATGATGATATACGGACGGCCACCGATCAGGCTAAGACGGTCGTCAATAGTGCTTGAAGCATTATATGGCTCGGCAGTCACTAACTTATGTGTTTCAGAATTCTCGTTATGCGTGATTTCGAGATATGAGGTATATCCAGCAGTCGGGTTTCCCCAAAGATTCTTAGTCATGCGCAGCATCACGATGTTGGGTTTTCCGTTTTCAGCGGCCTTACGGGTAACGCTCGAGAGCTGACGGATGTCGGGCATGATGTCGGCCGTGACCTCCTCACCGTTGAGTTTGTTTATGACGTTTTCGGTGCTCTTGGGCACGCCCAGCATCTCAACCACCTGCTTATAGCTCATGTTGTAGGGAATGCAGAAGGTGTACCATCCGGCTTCCTCATATTCGCGGACAATCTTATCGCCTTCTTTCTTCTCGGCAGGCTCGTAATAAGTAGCCTGCGCCAGCGCGATCTGGTGCCAGCCCATGTAGTCGGCATTGAACGTGTAGCCAGAAGTTGTTGTGGGCATTCCGTCACTGGTGGCCTTTGAGCCTACATCGGCGCCTGAATTAGTTTCACCACCGGCGATAGCTCCATCCTCACCAGTACTGCTTGTTCCCGATGTCGGATCCCATGCCAACCAAGTAAGGCCACGACTGCCCTGGTTGTAGGAGCGGTTAGCCTCCTGTCGGGTTGGCCATACGATGGCATCTCCGTTGGCATCCACTGCGCCAGTCTGCTCCTTCTTGGTATATACTCTGGTAGGATCAGTATAGTTCGCCTTCATCTCTGCGTAAGTGGCATCGGTTGCCTGACCTGCAGCTTTGGCGGCATTATACGACTCTTCGCTCGGGAAGCGCAGCACGATCCAAGCCTTCGATAGTCTTTTTGGATCGTTGTAGTACTTGTCGCGACAATACGTGTCTGAGCCCGAGGCGCCACCATATCCATAGCTGGCATTGGCGGGGAATACTCCAGCGTAGCACTTAGGAGCTTTTGTTGCGAGGATGTAAATGTCGGTAACGAGCAAGTCGTGCTGGAACACCTGATTCACGAACACACCAGGCTCAGAAGGCACAGAGCCAAGCTCCGTTATGTTGGCAGAGAGCGTCCATGTGTGTTCGCCATTGTCAATCAATGCGCCACTGGCATCAGTGGTGGTGATATGCTCGACAGCTGTTCCATGGAAAGCTCCACTACGGATAATTTGGTAATTGTACGGGATGCAGATTTCTGTCAGAGACTTATTGCCGTTCAAGCAGTTTTCAGGAATAAGGGTCATCTGATTGGATTTAGGTAGGTTGATAGAGGTCAGTTTCTCCCAACCAGCAGCATAGAAGTTCATGTCGTTATTGTCGGGGAACACGGCATGGGTGAACTCAGCAGTTTCGACAAGGGCACTATAGAGGCCATGATTTGTCGTATTGTCAGTTGCAATATCTGCAAAATTGAAATAACCCGAGAAGTCAACTTTCGTCAGGCCAGCAGCCTCATTTCCAGTCGTGCGATCTGACGGTTTGGGTCTGATTATCTGCGTGAGCACATACACGCTCTCTATCTGTTTGCCATTTGAATCAAGATTCTTCGTGCTGTGTACACGGTAAGTGCCGGTCGTGGTATTGTAAGAAGCCACGCTCAGCAGGCTGGCGCACTTCGAGAAGCTGAAGTCGTCGGGGCTTGTGGCCGTGATGGCTGCCGAGTTGTCGGGCAGGGCGATGTACTTCACATTGTCATTATCGAGAGCCAGCAAGTTAGCGTCAGAAACAGTGGCATCGAGGAAGTCGAGCTTGTTGCAGTTCATGTAAGAGATGCACTCGATGTCGCTTTCCGTCATCGACACGCCGTCCTTGGTGACGAAGATGACACGCGAAGCGTTCTTCTGGTCATCAGAAAGGAAAGGAGCTGCCTGCTCCATCTTACCCTCCTCGCGGATGTAGGTAATAAGAGCTGTCTCGCCGATGGTGGTCAGGGTCTGACTGTTGCCGTAAGTCTTTCCCACATTGTCGTTAGCTTTGTAGGTGGACACCACCCACACGTCGTCAGTATATTTATAGTTGCTGGCATCCGTGTCCAAAGTGAAGTTCACATTATCTTTGCCACTTGCGTCGTTCTGAGCAACGGTCAGGAAGTGAGTGTCGGAGGTCAGATGTGTGAAGTCCGGCAACATGCAAGCCTGATAGTTGGTGAAGTCCATGCTGATGGCGTGCAGAGCGCCGAGACCAAGACGGAAAGCCTCGTTACCGCTGGTATAATTAGCACCGGCCCAGGTATCGCCATTTTCACCATAGTACTTCAAGAAATAAATAGCTGTCTTATTATCGACTACAGGAGCCAGATTGGCCACGGATCCACTATTAGCATAAACGTGCATAACGCGGTTGCCGTCCTCGTCCTCTTTTTCAACGTAAGCACAGGTGCGGCTATTGTAGTTTGGCGCTTCGAGCGTAATCAGTTCATCCTTGGTCACAGCCTTCGGCAGGAACAGGGCTGCATCGGTGGCGGCAGAAGTCAGCGTGCCGTATGTGGCACCGCTGGCCTTAGTGGTCTCCGATACGTCAATCAGCTTGGCGCTGGCGAAGTTCGTAGCACCCAGGTAGCCCAGGTCGGTGTCGTTCACATTACCCAGCACAGTGATATTCTTCGACGACTTGAGGTTCGTGTTCTGTGCACCGGTGAACATATAGTCAACATCCGACAGCGTTCCAGCCTCGTTCACGTAGATGGTTGAGCCATCAACGGTCAGCTCCTTGGTTACCTCAGTGGTCATTGTGAGGGGACCGACTTCGCCAGAGTACTGCAAGGTGTACTTCATGTCATCATCAGGAGAGCTAAGTACGCCTTCAGCAGGATAATTCTGCGTTGCACCATTAAGGTCTGTATAGGTGTACTTGTATTCAGAGGTAGTAATATCAAACTGATAATGATTGTTTGATTGAGAGTTAGGAATCAGAGCATACTTATGACCATCATCAGGGTCTGTCAAAGGCTCACCTTCTAATGTATAAGTGTCTTCTTTATACCAATCGGGACGCCAGAATTGATAAGAATAGGAGTAAGTTGTTGAACCTTCAAGTTTTGTTCCCGCAGGCAAACCAGGTCCACCGTGAGGACTATTTACGGTTCCATCGGGATCCAGCCACCATTCATTAGCAGGATCATAAGTTGTCCCATTATATGTGTAAAGAGTAGTTGCTATTTCCGTCAGAGCAACAGGAACATATTCAGGAGTAACCTTGCCATCGCTTATCACGTCATTAGCAGTAACACTTTCAGACTTGTCGTTATTTTTGCTGTTTGTATATTTAATAATAGGATAACCAGCAGCAGCAGTCAGGGGCACTTCAACGTCATAGTCAGTAAGCGTAATCATAGCTCCTTCGGCAGCATCAGTACCAGTATATTCCAGCGTCTGACCGTTCAACTCATACCAGTACTGGTAAATTGTTGTGGTCGTCACCGTACCCGTAATACCCGAAGTCGTCTTCAGACCAGAAGCCGTAGCCTTCAAGGCAGTGTTAGCCTGCTCAATCTGGTCCTTGGTCAGTCCGATGGGCATCGTAGCATCGAGCAGAGCGCTTGACCCAATCTTAATCTGGCTGAAGTCAGTACCCACAGCAGGGAAGCAGTTGTCGAGACGCAGATACTTCACACGGGTGAGTTTCTCGAGGGCCTTGAGGTCGTCAGTGTTGATAGGCTCTTTAGGCTGGTCGGCATTGCCGCCCAACTTAACGGTTTCTGCAGCCTTCACGAGTGGCAGCAGGTCTGTCACCCAATCGGCATCCTCGTCATTACGATTATACACAGTACCCGTATAAGTACCGTTTAAAAAAGCTGCCACGTCGCCCGGGTCATCCCAATTGTAAACGCCGTAACCATCTACGCCATTAGTGTTTGTTGGCCAAACACTGATACTTGCCCACGCCCCTATCGAAGCACAGACACAAAGCATTACTGATAGTAAATACCTTTTCATGTTTGTAAGTTAATCGTTATTAAATTTGTTGTTATATTAATCAGTAAATTGTTGGACGATGCGGTTGAGTATTGAGTCTTTTCCACTCGGAGAAATCCCCTTCTAGATGTTCATTGTATATATAAACCGCACCAAATTCTCGGCAAAGTTACGGAAAATAAAGAAAATGAAAAAGAAAAAAAAGGAAAAAATAACCAGACGAGCGATTTTTAACATTTTTATGCGTTTTGTAAACGTTTACGTTAAAAATGGACTTAATTGAAGAACAAAAAAAAAGAAATATCGAACACAGAGTAAAGAAAATGAAAGAAAGAAAAGTCAAAAAAGATTGGGATCACTCCTCCTACCCCCTCTCCTGAAGGAGAAGGGGGAACTTCGCGCGCGTATATTTAAATATGTGTAGGGCTCTGTAATAAGGGTCTTGTTTTAATTCGAGTGTTTGATAGGGGGGCATGGGGTATTATAGGGGGTATGGGATATTGCCTGACGGGGGATTATTGGTGGGCTCGGGTCTTAGAGGGTTAAAGGCTGATTCGGGGCTTCGACCACACGAACAAGAGGGGCGACACAAATGAGTATTCCTTAGCGCTTGTTTTTACCCCACCCCTACCCCTCCCCTGCAAGCAGGGGCGGGGAGCATAGATAGCGTGTGTTCCCTAATCAGTAGGGCATAGCAGAAAGAAGCGTGCATAATGATTCCAAGTGCTGCCTATAACTCTTCATTTACTCCCCGCCCCTGGTTTACAGGGGAGGGGAGTTGAGTTAGGTTTCTTTGATGAATAAGCTTGGCGTTGAGCAATGGTTGGGGAGAAGGCAATGCGAGTTGGGGAAAGGCAATGCGTGATGGGGAAGAGGCAATGTTAGTTGTGGTGGATAGGTGTTTTCAGCGGTTGGAGATTGAGGAAGTAAGGGGGCATAAACGATGAACAGGGGGATGGATGCAATGTCCATCTCCCTGTTCATATCAAGATTTGCCGCGCGGGCGGCTGTGGGGATTAGTCGAGCTGAGCGAGCTTGTTGTCAGAGCCGAGCACCTCAACAATCTTGTGCTTGTACATCTTCTCCATCTCGTCGCGAGCGGGTCCGCAGTACTTACGCGGGTCGAACTCTCCAGGCTTCTCGGCGAGCACCTTGCGCACGGCAGCGGTGAAGGCGAGACGAGAGTCAGAGTCGATGTTGATCTTGCAGACAGCGCTCTTGCTGGCCTTGCGGAGCTGCTCTTCGGGGATACCTACTGCATCGGGGAGCTTGCCA
>JAILAI010000146.1 GCA_024681705.1 Prevotella sp. | reverse complement strand
GCCGTACTGATCGCTGAAGTAGGCGGGAGCCCAGAACAGGAAGAACCACCACACGCCATCGGTCATGAACTTACCAACGAGGAACGACCAAGTCTGCTTGTAGCTGAAGCATTTGAAGAATGGGATAGTCTTCTCTTCCTTGGCCTCCTGCTTGTTCTGCACTTCGGCGATGTCGTTGTCTTGCTCGATGTAGTTCAGCTCGGCCTGGTTGACGCGCTTGTTCTGCGCGGGTTTGTCGTAGAGCCATGCCCAGAGACCCATCCAGATGAAACCGAGGGCACCAATGATGATGAATGCCATTTCCCAACCCCATGCGCGAGCCAGCAGAGGAATAGTGGCAGGAGCGGCAAGTGCGCCTACAGAGGCACCACTGTTGAAGATAGAGGTGGAGAAAGCGCGGTCTTTCTTTGGGAAATACTCGGCCGTAGCCTTGATGGCGGCAGGGAAGTTGCCAGCTTCACCGACGGCCAGAATCAGACGGCACGAAAGGAACAGCCACACCGAGATGGTGGCGATGGCAACGGCGGCGTCGCTACCAGCCTGCACCATGCGAAGAGCCTCGATAGAGTCGTAGCCTTCGACGTTCATGGCAACCCATCCGCAACCAGCGTGGAGAACGGCACCCAGCGACCACACGAAGATGGCGATGAGATAGCCCTTCTTGGTTCCCATCCAGTCGATGAACTTACCGGCGAAGAGGTTCGCAACGGCATAGAAGAGGGAGAAAAGTCCCGTAATGGTGCCATAGTCGGCATCGGTCCAGTGGAACTCTGGTGCAATGAAGTCTTTCCATGTTAAAGACAATACCTGGCGGTCCATGTAGTTGATGGTGGTGGCCAGGAAGAGCAATGCGCAGATTACCCAGCGGAAATTGCTCATCTTAGTAGTTTGTACTGCACTCATAAACTTTATTGATGTTTTTTAGTTATTTCAGTTCTACGACGGGAATGTTGTCCTTGTCGTTGTAGTAAAGGTTCTCGCCAGCCATACCCCAGATGAAGGTGTAGTAGTAGGTGCCGGCAGCTGCGTGGATGCTCCATTCGGGCGACATGATGGCCTGCTCGTTATGTAGCCATACGACGCGGCTCTCCTGCGGCTCACCCATGATGTGGGCGATGGTCTGGTCCTGCGGCAGGTTGAAGTAATAGTAAGCCTCGATGCGGCGTCCGTGGGTGTGAGGGGGCATGGTGTTCCATGCGGCACCGGGATTCAGCTGAGTCAGGCCAAGCTGCAACTGGCAGGGACCCTCTTCGAGCACGTCGTTCACGATGAGCTTGTATACGGTGCGGTTGTTGCACTCTTCCAATGAACCCACAGGTCCCCAGACGCCAGCCTTCAGCGAGCCCTTGCGACCGTCGAGGGTGATCCATTGCGTCTTGTAATGCTTGTGGGCGGTGGCCGAGTTCAGGTAGAACTTTGCAGGCTTGGAGGCGTCCTTCGAGCGGAACTCCACAACCTTGTTCACGTCCTTGTCCTTGCCGATGTGTCCGCGTCCGATGTAGAGGGCCTCCTTCGGTGAGAGGGCATATTCCTTGCCGTCGACGATGACCACGCCGTCACCTTGTCCGCAGTTCACGATACCAATTTCGCGGTTGTAGAGGAAATACTTCTCCTTGATGCCCGGGTCCACGTCGAGGCCCAGTTCGAGGAAGTTCTCCAGCTTCAGGGTCTTTGTCACAGGCATTGCACCGCCATAGATGAATCGGTCGTAGTGCGAATAGGTAAGGTTGATTTCGTCGGCCACCATCACCTTCTCCATGACGAATCGATCGCGAAGGGTCTTCGTGTCGTAATGCTTCACGTCCTCCGGGTGACAGGCTGTCTGAAAGTTCACGTGCTGCTGTGCTTGCGCGGTAAATGCGAAAGCGGCCAGAGCTACAGAAAGAATCGTCTTTTTCATATCGTTGTTATTATTTTAATGATTGTTCTCTTGGATTTTTTCGGTTATTGGGCGTTAGCAGCGGCCTTTTCCTCGGCCACGATGCGCTTGCGGTTCCAGAACACCATGCCGATGGTGATCAGTGTGAGCAATCCAGCACCAATCCATTGCAGGTTGTTCACGCACTTGTAGATGACCCATCCGAGCAGCGACGAGGCGAAGTCGAGCGCACCAGCCTGGAAGCCTTCGGGAATCTTTGCGGCAGAGTCTTGAGTGGCGGCATAGACGGCGTTGGCGGCCTGCGTGAAGGCGGGAGCCATATCGGTGACGAACCAAAGGCCGATGCCAACGGCTACCAACCCGACGATGAGCGTTTTCACCACATTACCCTTTGTGTAGGGCAGAACCATCACGAAGACATAGAACATGCCGGCCAGCGATGCCAGAGGCAGGAACTGGTTGCCGGGAAGCACAACGGCGAACACCAGAGCAACGGGGATGAGGATGAGCGAGGCTACAAGCGTAGTCGGATGTCCGATGACGAGTGCAGGGCTCATGCCGATGTACACTTTCTTTCCGTTGAATTTCTTCTTCACCACCTCCTGAGTCTTCTCGGCGATGGGTTTCAGTCCGTCGATGAACAACTTGGTGATGCGCGGGATGAGTTCCATCACAGCACCCATAGTGACACCGAGGAACAGCACCTTCTTGATGTCGAGCTGAGCGACGGCACCAATCAATGCGCCTACAATCACACCTAGCACGATGGGTTCGCCCAGCACGCCGAACTTCTTCTTCAGTCCTTCGGCATCGATGTCGAGCTTCGAGAATCCGGGAATCTTGTCGAGCAGCCAGTTGATGGCAATGGCGAACGGCGTGAAGCTCTGGCAGAAGGGTTGC
>JAILAI010000142.1 GCA_024681705.1 Prevotella sp. | reverse complement strand
AGAGACAAAGCAGCCCAGGACCGTTGGAAAGTCCTGGGCTAGCTATGTAGTTTAATTGAGAATGGTGGTGCTACTTATTATTTTAGCACTGTCTTCAAGTCGTCTGGAGTGAATTCCAGTTTGAATGAATCTCCACCTTTTTCGTTCTGCATCACGACGGCGAATCCCTTGTTCTCTTCGATACACATGGCAGCGATGTCCTTGAAGTCTTTGTTTGCGAGTTCAGGGAGCATCTCTTGCTTTAACGATTCAAGTGCACCTGGTACGGAATTGAGCATAGAGATGGGCAAAGTGCTTTTGGGAATGGTGTAGGTGACGGTCACATTGTTGGCGTCCAATGTCGCACCTTCAACGGTCATGCCATCGGCCTCGTGTGGGCATTCGGCGTTGAGTTGTTCCACTAGTTCAGAAAGACTCTGAGGACCGCAAGCGGTCAGTGTTGCCATAACTGTCAGCACCATGAGGAGCAGACGTACTACTTTCTTACTTGTTAAATGTTTCATGTTGAATTGGTTTTGGTGAATAAATAAGGTAATTAAAAAACTAAGATGTTTGGTTTTTCAACGTAATGCGCCCATCAGCTTCGGTCAGCACCTGCCTTTCCAGGAGTATGCCGATGGCTTTCTCGGTGAGCGCGTCGATTTTAGACCCGCGACGAGTGAATCCCAGTAGTTGGGCCGTTACTCGTTTCAGGTCGTCGGTGGGCACCGAAATGTTTTGTTCTACGGCATGTGACACGGCGTTCATGGCCTCTATGACGGGTATTTCCTGAGGGTCGCGTCCGCCGCCAATGCGGTACGAATTATAGTTTCGGGCAGCCTCTTGGTCGGTCCAGTAGATGGCACATTGGTCGTTCGAGATCGGATCCATGTAGGCGTTCGACATGAGAATGACGTCAATATACTCCTGTACGCGTTGTCCGGCTCGGGTGATGCCGAAGTATTCGGCCATGCGCTTGTAGATCAGATGGTTCGTGATGGGCTGCTCTCCCGACAATAGCGTCATGATTCGCGAGGTGGCTCGTTGCCTGAGCAGGTCGTTTTTCTCGTCGAACTTCAGCTTCGTCTTGTCGAGTTTCGTCACTCTGTACTCGAGTTGGCGGTCGTTCTTCTGCTCTTCAACTTGCTTGGTTTCGGGCACTTGGAACGCCTTGTTGGCCTGCGCCTTCAACTCGTCCGATGGAGGTGCCTCGGCGGGTACGTTGTTCTGTATGTCGTTGAGGCGTTTCAGAATGCGGTCCATCACCTGTTCCTTGTGCTCGTACCAGTCGACGGCCCAGATTCGCATGACGTTCCAATGGAGACCGGAAAGGACACCCGGCTGGACAATTTCGCGGTCGCGTGTGGTCTTTGTTTCGTAGTAGTTCTTGCCGTCACACAAGATGCCGAGGATGTAGTTGTTGGGATCTTCGGGGTCTACCACCGCGATGTCGACCTTGAATTGCGAACGGCCTATCATTGTCTCTACGTCGTAGCCGTTGTTGCGTAATTCTTCGGCTATCAGTTGGTTGAAAGTGGAGGCTCGTTGCATCTCTTGTGTGGCCATGTGATCGCTCATTGAGAGTTGCTGAGCATTGGTGACGATGTGACCGGTGGAGGCGAACTCGAGGAACTTTTTCAACCCTTCCACACCCTTGGCCTGACTTCGTTTCAGGTCGATTTGTTCGGGTCGTAGGGTGGCGTAGACAATCATTTCGAAGCGAGCACGACTCACGGCCACGTTCAAACGGCGTTCGCCACCCTCGTTGTTCAGCGGTCCGAAGTTCATGGAGACGTTTCCATGCTTGTCGGGACCATAGCCCACGCTGAAGAGAATCACATCGCGCTCGTCGCCTTGCACGTTCTCCAGGTTCTTGATGAAGATGGGTTCCTCCACATCGTACGCCCTCCGTTCAAGCTCAGGGTTCTTCGCCAGTTCTTCAATAAGGACGTCTTCGATAAGGTCTTGCTGAACCTTGCTGAAGCTTACGATGCCGATGCTTCGCTTCGACAACTCGTCGTCGGACAAGCGGCGCACCACTTCGTCGACGATGGCTTGCGCCTCGGCCTTGTTCGAGCGAGTGCGACCTTTGTCGTAGGTGCCTTCTACGTTCACCAGACTCACCTTTCTCATGCGGTCGTCTACCGAGGGGAAGGTGTGGAGTTTGCCGTCGTAGTACTGAAGATTGCTGAATGCGATGAGCGATTCGTGCTTCGAGCGGTAGTGCCACGAAAGGTAATGACCGGGCATCGACAACGTGATGCAATCGTCGAGGATGCTTTCCATATCGTCGATTTCGGCCTCGTCTTCGTCCACTTGTTGCGTGGTGAAGAAGCTGGTGGGTGGCATTTGCTTCGGGTCGCCCACGCAGATGAGCGCCTTTCCTCTGGCAATGGCTCCGATGGCTTCGCTCGTTGGCATCTGTGAGGCCTCGTCGAAGATGACGAGATCGAACTTCTCGCCGCCCATGTCTATATATTGCGCCACCGAAATGGGGCTCATCAGCATACACGGACAGAGTTTTGGAAGCAGCGATGGTATCTGATCGATAATCTTGCGTATGCTCGTTCCGCGTCCGCCATTGGCGATGTTGCGCTTCAATATTCCCATTTCCGAATTGGCCGTTGCCGCCATTGTCTGCGAAGGAATGCGCGATGCCAACCGGCAATAGAGTTCTTCCTTCGACAAATTCTGGAACATGTAAGTCTCTTGCTTGTATTTGTCCACGAGTTCCTCGAAAAGCAGACCGTTGAATCGGGCCAGTTCGGGGTCGCGTTCCACCGTGTCGATGGTGAGCAGGTGGAAGAGTCCTTTCTGAAGGGCGAGGGCTGCCTCGTGGGGTGTTGGCGCCTCACGCTCGATGTATTTGGTCAGACAACTCAAACCTTGTTGCTCCAGTTGTCGCTTATGGTCGGTCCACAAGGTCCAGTCTTTGATTTTATCCAGACCGCCGAGCCACTTGTCTATTTGGCTATTGATGGCCTCGACTCTCGAAATTGGTTGTGTGTGGGTTCCAATGGCCAGATCGATGTCCGTCGATTGGAGCAGTTGGCCTTGAATATTCCAGATCTTCTGCACCTGATTCGTCAGATTGTCGAGCAATGTCAGCTGATTGGTTCCGAAAAGCGCTTGCTGAACTTGCGCGAAGTTGGCGTTATGGTTCATGCAATACTCCTGAAGCAATTGGTTGAACGACTTCTGCATCTCGAGCATCTGCGGAATCTCGTCGAACTGAATGTTCGCAAAGAAATGCCTGAATCCCTTCGTGAAGGAACGTTTGGCGAAGAAACGCGGAAGGAACCACTTGTTCTTCACCTCTTCCCATTGCGCTTTTATCTGGTCGGCGTTCTGCTGAAGGAACTCCAAGGCGCCTTGTTGGGGCAGCTGATGGCATGCCTTCTGAGTCTTGGAAACCCAAGCCAGGTCCTTGTCCGAGAGCGATATTTGGAGCGGAAGCGTCGATGCGGCGTTCTTCGTAGCCTGAAATTCTTGCCGGAAGGCGTTGAGCAATTGTCGGATATTGTTGGCCGCTTGCATTGAATACTCCTTTGGAAGCAGGCCGCTTAGTGGATGGTCGGCGGGCGTTCCCGTTATCTGGAACACCGTTTCCAGCCCTTCCGTTTCCTCAATCCATTTCTCCAGCTTCTCGCTCGTGATGTCTTGCGGCTTGGGTAGCGCCTCGCCGATTTCGTCGCCTTCAATGGCCAGATAGCGCGAGATGCAATCGTAGAGCGAGAATCCCGACGGTTGCTTCTTGTGAAGTTTCTCGATGTATCCGATGAGTTGCTGACGGTGTTCAAAAAGCCTCTCGCTCATCACCTTGTATTGCTCCGGATCCTTGATGTGAACCACGTCGAGCGCCTTCTGCATCTGTCTGAGGAAGTGCGATTTTGTGACCTTGTTCGAGTGGAGTTCCAGGCAGAATGGGTCCAGTCCCAACTTGGCCAGACGCTTCTGAACCACCTCGAGCGCCGCCATTTTCTCGGCCACGAAGAGCACTCGCTTGTCCTGATAGAGCGCGTTGGCAATCATGTTGGTGATGGTCTGGCTCTTACCCGTTCCCGGAGGTCCGTAGAGGATGAAACTCTTTCCCCTTCCGCTCTCCACGACGGCTTCCAATTGCGAGGAGTCCACATCGACGGGAATGGAGAAATCCGACGGCTTCGCCTGCTTGTCGATAAGGCGGGCATCGGCCACTTCGTCGGCATTGTCGAGCGCCACGCGTCCCTCCATGAGACTCTTCACCACGTCGTTTTTCTTCAGCAATTCGGCATTGTTGTGGATGTCGTTCCACATCACGAACTTGGTGAACGAGAAAAGTCCCAGCATGGACTCTTCCATCACGTCCCATCGACTCATGTTCTTGATGGCCTCGCGTATGGTTGCCAGCACGAGGTTGACGTCGACACCGCTATCGTCTTCCGGTAGAACGTCGAGCACACCGATGTTGATTTTGAATTGTTGCTTGAGCAATTCCACCAGCGTGATGTTCAGCATGGTCTCCTCGTCGCGCGTTCTAAGAATGTACTTCTGGCCGCCCTTCCTGATGATGTCGACGGGCAAGAGCAGCAATGGTGCGAATCTAGGCAGAACGCTCTTCTCGTTTTCGTACCATTTCAGCATGCCGATGGCCAGGAAAAGCGTGTTGGCACCATTCTCTTCGAGCGAGTTTCTCGATGCTCTGTAGATGAATTTCAGAGCGGTGTTAAGCTCGGCCTCCGATAGATAGGACACCAGCTGGTGGTTGTCCTTGATTTCCGAAGCCACCATGTCTTTGAGGTCGCTGGCTTGCAACTTACTATCGAAGATGCCTTTGTCGGTGGGGTCGATACACGTTTGCGGATAGGGCACCACGCCATAGTCTATCCCCGCGTGGATGTTGTCCTCGAGTTTGTCGATGGAGAACGACACGAAGGGCACCACTCTTCGGCCCAGTCGGCAATTGATGAGGTTGTTGCGCAATGAGAAGTCGAGCAATTTCCGCTCCCAGATGGTCTGTTTGGTGAGTGGCGTACCGGTCTGATCAAGGTGCAATGCGTAGTGATCGAGTTGCCTGATGTCCTCGGTGGCGTGTTCGTGCGGGTCGGTTTCGATGGCCGCCATTGTCCCATCGGCCAACTTGGTCAGCTGGGGTAGCGGACGAATCTTGTCGAGACGGCAACGGTGGATGTCGACGAACAGTTGGAAGTTGGATTCTTGTCTGACGGCCTTCTCACCTTGTTCGGTGGCTTCGTCGAAGCTCATGGGTTGCGAACTTGTCAATCCGGTGGTCTCTACGAGCACCATGTCGTGAATGCCGTCGGCCGATTGCTTCAGCAGATAGGTCGCATCGTCGCCTACGTTTTGCGAATAGAATTGTTCGGTCAACCATACACCGAGCAAGGCATGTCCGCGAAGTATGATGACGATGGGGTAGAGGCCGATGCTCTCGAGCACCGATGCGTAGAGCAAAGTGGTGTCGATGCAAGTGGCTAGTTTCTCCGTCAGCACGCGGTCGGCCAGTCGGATGCGCTGACCAGTTTTCTCAAACGATGCCGGCGGTTCGCTATAGACTAAGCCCTGACTACGCAACGCCTCGTAGACGGCCGCCACCTGAAGGCGCGCCCTCTGGCGGTCTTGCGTCTGGTAGGCGTCGAGCGACGAGGACCCCGTCCATTTCTTAAGAAACTTCGAAGCCTCTACGGCGATAGGCGCCATCGACGGATTGTTGGGAACCACAAACGATGCCAGCAATGAGGGCATGACGCTGATGCCAGCCCAATGGTCGAAAGGCAAGAGGTCGATGTCGAACACTTTCTCCACCACCACGTCATTGTTGTCGGCCGTCACTTTCAGGGTGAAATTGCTATGTAGGCGCTCGGTGAGCATGAGCAGCTTGCCGCTATCGGGCTCAATCTTCAGCCCGTCCATCTGAATGCGCTGACCTTTACCAATCTTTTCTACGTACACTTCGCAGGGACGTATCATATCGCCGGCCACACTTAGCTTGATGGTGGTCCAGTCGTTCGCATCGTTGTTCTCCAACATGCATCGAACGCACGTCGACACATTGTTGAGAATCATCGCGTAGTTAATTTCGGGTAGGTATTCGAAGAATAGTGTTCCGTTACGTTTTCCGCTGATTTTATACTTGCCTTCCATAAAACTTGGCCTAATATTCAAGATTAAAGATTTTTGCAAAGATACGAAAAAAAATCCAAACTTCACCCCATTTAATAATAATTAAGGGCAAGAAAATTCATCAGGTGTTCCGATTAGTCGAAATTGTTGTGGTGAGTTCAGAGAA
>JAILAI010000121.1 GCA_024681705.1 Prevotella sp. | reverse complement strand
CCTCAACGAAACAATCAAAAATTCAATAAAAAAAACAAATTATGAAAGACTTCAATTTCTACAGCCCTACGCAAGTGGTGTTCGGACGCCAGAGTGAAGAACAGGTGGCAGCCCTCGTCAAGAGATACGGCGGCACCAAGGTATTGGTACACTATGGCGGAGGTAGCGCACGCCGCTCCGGACTCCTCGACAAGATGTTCCGCCTGCTCACCGAGGGCGGCATCCCCTACGTCGAACTCGGTGGTGTCGTTCCCAACCCCCTGCTCTCCAAGGTCAACGAGGGCATCGAGCTCTGTCGGCGCGAAGGTGTCGACTTCATCCTCGCCGTCGGCGGAGGTAGCGTCATCGACTCCTCCAAGGCCATCGCCTACGGACTCTGCTACGATGGCGACGTGTGGGACTTCTGGGCTGGCAAGGCGAAGCCCCAGGCATCCACACCCATCGGATGCGTTCTCACCATACCCGCCGCAGGTAGCGAGATGAGCGACAGCTGTGTCATCACGCGCGACGAGGACCACAACAAGCGAGGCATCAATAGCGACCTCTGCCGTTGCCGCTTCGCCATCATGAACCCCGAGCGCACCTTCACCCTGCCCGAATACCAGACGGCAGCTGGCGCCACCGACATCATGATGCACACGATGGAGCGCTATTTCACCTCCGAACAAGACATGACGCTCACCGACTCGCTCGCCGAAGCACTCATGCGCACCGTCAAGGATAGCGTCTTCGAGGTGCTCCGCAATCCCGAGGACTATCGCCACCGCGCACAGATCATGTGGGCAGGATCACTATCCCACAACAACCTCATGGAGTGCGGACTCGGTAAGGACTTCGCCACCCATCGCCTCGAGCACGAGCTCAGCGCCGTCTATGGCGTCACCCACGGAGCCGGACTCGCCGCCATCTGGCCCTCATGGGCGCGCTTCGTCATGCCTCGTCACCTCAGCCGCTTCGTCCAGTTCGCCGTCAATGTCATGGGCGTACCCAACGACTTCACCGACCCCGAAGGCACCGCCGAGCGAGGCGTACAGGCCATCGAGCGCTTCTATCGCGCCATCGGCATGCCCACCACCATCTCCGAGCTCCTCGGACGCACCATCAGCGAAGAGGAGATACAGGTGCTCGTGGACAAGTGCAGCCGCTCGCACACCATCACCGTCGGCACCCTCGACGTCCTCGGACCCGACCAGATGGCAGAGGTCTACCGCATGGCCAACCGCTGACCCTCATCAGCCGTAGACAATTATCTATTCATTACATAAAACATCTCAACTTTCTGAAGTAGTGAAGTAGCCAGTATTTAAAGAAGTGAAGCCAAATGTCTGGTGGCTGAATACATGCAAACAGAAGTAATGGCTTAACTTCTGTCCGAAAGGACGAGCGAAGCGATAACTACTTAACTTCCTAACTACAAAGAAGTAAAGTAAATGTGAAACTTAAATAAAACATTTTTATTATGGGAATTACAATTGGATCTATCCTCATCGGAATCATCTCCGGCTTCATCGCCGGTAAAATCATGCGTGGCGAAGGCTACGGTTGTTTGTGGAATTGTGTGCTCGGCGTCATCGGCGGCATCGTAGGCGGCCACATCATCGGCTGGCTCAACATCACGTGGGGCGGCACCCTGGGAGCCATCGGCACATCCGTCATCGGCGCCGTCGCCATCTTGTGGATAGCATCGCTATTCAAGAAATAAAACAAGCCTTAAGTGAAGAGTGAAGAGTGAAGAATCCCTTAGCAATAAGTGAAGAGTGTTTTAAGTGAAAAGTGAAGAGTACCTTTGCGTCTCAAAACTATGAACTTATCACTTATCACTCTTCACTATGCACTATGCACTATGAACTATGAACTATGAACTATGAACTATGCACTATGAACTATGAACTATGCACTATGAACTATGAACTAAAGACACGCAACACATCGAAGTCAGTCGCCAAAAACAAAACGGGCTACAAGAGGCAGATGATCGCTGAAACCACTACCATAACGCATCCCATGATAGCTGCGAAGAGGACGAACACCATTGTAAACATCATCCGACTCAACCAAAAACGATGCATCCAAAACAATACAAGATGAAAAAAATAATAACAGAGAACGACTGACAAAAAAATGATCTATGCTCTGCCAGAGGCCGTGATACTTGTAAGTGCCATGAGCTCCGTGCGTCCCCTTTACCCCACGGGAAACGTTAGTTAGTCCAAACGATTCTATCTGCTGAGGCAGATGCCCGTCGTGAGGGTCGTTCATATCGCCCGTCACAATGATTTTCGCCTGCGGATGAATGCTTCTCACAGAGTCGATGGCCAACGACAGGCGATCGCCCACCTGTTTGCGATGAGGCCTTGTAACAGACTCACCTCCAAAGCGACTCGGCGCATGTACTACGAAGACGTGAAGCGTATCATCGGTCGCCACCACACCTTCCACATAGAGAATGTCACGCGTAGGGCGCATGTCAGCAAGAGGTTCTACACGTATGGCTTGATGATTAAGCATACGGAAAGTGAAAGGATTATACAACAAGGCAACATCAATTCCACGAAGATCTGGGCTCTGCGTGACAACATACTCATAACCAGCTTTCCGAAGCAGCGATCTCTTTGTCAAATCCCTGCATACGCTATCATTCTCCACCTCACACAGTGCCACCAGGTCAGGTAGTTTCCACCCGTCGGAACTCTCACCGCAGGCAATGATCTCCTGCCCAATGTTGTTGACCTTCTTCCAATAGCGACTGGTAGTCCAATGACGCGTACTGTTAGGCAAGAACTCCTGGTCCTGTTTCAACGTGTCGTGTTGACAGTCGAAAAGGTTCTCGCAGTTTAGCTCAACGAAAGTGAGCAAAATGCCGCAGACAAGATTAGCAACAGATATCATCGGGGCGCCCCGTTTTTTTCTCAGGAGATGTCTCTCCTGACGTTGTTTCTTATTTTCTTCAGATAGGCTTTCATGCCTTCGCCATCTTTGTTGTCGATGATCTCGAGCAGCTCCTTCAGCTCGGTGCGTATCTGGGACACCTGGTCGTGGGTGTATGGGTTGAAGAGCACTTCCTGCAACAGGAAGTCGTCCTCGTTGAGAACGCCCTTGGCAATGCGCATGTGGCGCTTGAAGGTGGTTCCGGGGGCGTCCTGGTGCTTCATCACGGCGGCAAAGACGAAGGTGGAGACGAAGGGGATGCTGAGGGAATAGGCGACGGTCTTGTCGTGCTCCTCGAAGGAGTACTCGTAGATGTTCAGGCCCAGCTTCTGGTAGATGTCCTTGAAGAACAGACGGCCGATGAAGTCGCCCTCGGTGATGATGATGGCATTCTCCTCGTGCAACTGGTTGAGGTTGGCAAAGGTGGGACCGAACATGGGGTGGCTGGAGGCGTAGTGCATGCCGGTGCTCTCGTAGAACTCCTTCAGACCGGTCTTCACGGACGAGATGTCGGTGATGATGCAGTCCTTCGGCAGATGGGGTATGACCTCGCGGAACGCGGGGATGGTGTACTTCACGGTGACGGCGTTGATGACGAGCTCGGGCTTGAACTCCTCAATCTCTTCCATCGTGGTGAAGCGAAGGGTGTTGTAGGTGAAGCGCAGACGCTTCGGGTCTTTCTCGAAGACCGCTGTCTCGTGTTCGAAACTGAGCAGGTCGAGGAAGAAACTTCCCATCTTGCCTGCTCCCATGACTAATATCTTCATAACGGTGCTACCCTACCCCTCGCGACAGGGCGGAGGGGTGCCCGGCGCGTTTCAGGGGATGGCCGGGCTGACGTTGGTTCTACATGTTGATGATTTCCATTTGCTGACGGACGCTCTCCTCGTGGACGGACTCGAAGACGTGCTTGACGAAGTCGCCATCCATGCCGCAGAGCGAACCCTGCGCACCGCGCTTGTCGAGGATCTCGTTGTAGCGGGTGGGCTGGAGAACGGTCATATTGTGCTCTTTCTTGTACTGGCCAATCTCACGGCATACGCGCATGCGCTTGGCGAGAAGGTCCATGAGCTCGTTGTCGAGCTCGTCGATCTGATGGCGCAGCTGGGTGATGCCCTCGGTGGTCATCTTCTCGTCACGGATGATGAGAAGGGAGAGGATGTAGTCGAGGACGTCGGGGGTTACCTGCTGCTTGGCGTCGCTCCAGGCGCGGTCGGGGTCGCAATGGCTCTCGACGATGAGACCGTCGAAGCCGAGGTCCATAGCCTGCTGGCAGAGGGGGGCGATGAGCTCGCGACGGCCACCGATGTGGCTGGGGTCGCAGATGATGGGGAGCTCGGGGATGCGACGGCGCAACTCAATGGGTATCTGCCACATGGGGAGGTTGCGGTAGATTTTCTTGTCGTAGGAGGAGAAGCCGCGATGGATGGCTCCGAGCTGCTTGATGCCTGCCTGGTTGATGCGCTCGAGGGCGCCTATCCAGAGCTCGAGGTCGGGGTTGACGGGGTTCTTGATGAACACGGGGATGTCGACGCCCTTCAGGGAGTCGGCCAGCGCCTGCATGGCGAAGGGGTTGGCAGAGGTGCGGGCACCAATCCACAGGATGTCGACGCCGTAATTCAGACAGAGCTCCACATGCTCGGGAGTGGCTACCTCGGTGGTGACGAGCATACCGGTCTCCTCCTTCACCTGCTTGAGCCATTTCAGGGCGGGCTCACCATGACCCTCGAAGCCACCGGGCTTGGTGCGGGGCTTCCACACGCCAGCGCGGAAATTATGACAGCCCTTCTCGGAGAGCTGACGGGCGGTGGTCATCACTTGCTCCTCGCTCTCGGCCGAACAAGGGCCGGCGATGACGAAGGGGCGTTCCTGGTCGCTGGGGAGATGCAGTTTTTCTAATTCGAGTTCCATATTCTTTGATGTTTATTCAAGTTTCACATTTACTTTACTTCTTGGTAGTTAGGAAGTTAAGGAGTTATCGCTTCGCTCGTCCTTTCGGACAGAAGTTAAGCCATTACTTCTATTTGCATGTATTCAGCCACCAGACATTAGGCTTCACTTCTTTAACTACTGGCTTCTTCACTACTTCAGAAAGTTGAGTAAAACCATCTTTTCTGCTCAAAACCACTCATCAGACCAACCCTTTTGCCAACCCCGAAACAAACGAGAAATCTATACTCAAAAATTCGGTTTCGAAACAAAACCGTGATTTCAGTGTCGAAAACCGACGGTTTTGAGGGGTGAAAACTGGCGCTTTTCATCATCAAAAGCGCCAGTTTTAGTTAGAGTTTTTCAACGGGATTTCCGCTTTTATTATCAAGTAGATTTCCACATTTAAGGTATTATCAACGAGATTTCCCGCAACGATGCTACATTTCAGCTTCTTTCTTGCCTGCCCTATCCATTGGGAAAATCATACTATCCTTACTCCCCGCCCCTGCTTGCAG
>JAILAI010000113.1 GCA_024681705.1 Prevotella sp. | reverse complement strand
AGCGGAAATAGAGACTTCATGTGGCTTTGATAGTCTGCTTAGTTTTTTTTAAATGATATTGTGATGCTATTCTAAATTAAATGTTGTAACTTTGCGAGCAAATTGTGAATGATCATGAAGAAAATGAATGACAATAAGAATATAGTTTTCCAGCAGATGAAGTTGGATGAACTTGAAAAGAATCGCGGTTATGCGACGACCATCAAGACGGCTTGGTCGGCATTCTTCAACAATTTCAAGACCATATTCAAGCACGTTTGGCCTTATTCTATCGTCTTTTCTCTTGCGGCAGCGTTCTATGTGATGCAGACGCTGAAATTAGCGGCAACGGAGTTGGCAACGTCGGACATCGTCATCATAGCAGCATCCTACATATTGCTTCTCCTGGTCACATTTATCTTTACAGGGCGCGTGTACATGCTGGTCAACGATAAACCGTTGGGATGGAACGTCTTTCGAGCTTTCAAGCTTTTTCTAGCCGAACTGGTTGTCGTGTTGGTTCTCTCTGTCATCGTTGCCGGAATAGCGCTGATAGCCTCTCCTTCAGCCGAATCGCTTTCGGAAGTGCCGCAAAACGCTATGCAGATTGAGCAGACGCGGATGGCGTTCGTCAAGACATTCAGTATCGTTATGGTGTTATCCCTGTTCTTGCTCCTTCTGCTCTTGCCCTACGTCTATGCCGCTTCGAAATATATGATTGACACGAAGAGCAAGCTGGTGTCGTTGATATGGAAAGGCTATAAGACCGGTCTCCGCCATTGGGGCTATATCTTCCTGACGCTCTTGCTGACTACCATCTGCCTGTTCTTCGTCATGCTCATCTTGGGCCTCCCCCTCGGAGTTTTGAATACGGCGGTAAGAGTGGACGAACTGGGCGTTGCCAGTGGTGATCCAAGCGGAATGCCCTGTTCCATCGGGACATTAACATTCTTCACGGCGGCCATCACGTTCTTTTGCTACTCTTTCATTACGGTATTCTCCGTCTTTGTGGCCTATTATCTATATGGCAGCATCGAGAGACGCGTGAAGGAGAGAAAGCAGGCTAAAATGCAAATATCAGTAGAATCATAAAATAAAAGCTCATGAAACAGCAGAAACTATTGTTCATCGACCGCGACGGCACCCTGATTGAGGAACCTGCCGACGAGCAGATTGACGATTTTGGCAAACTGAAGTTCGTTAAAGGCGTCTTCCGCAACTTGTCGTTCATCCGTCAGAAGCTCGATTTCCGTTTCGTCATGGTGAGCAATCAGGATGGTCTTGGCACATCGTCGTTTCCCGAAGATACCTTCTGGCCCGTTCACAATTTCATCCTTCAAACCCTTGAGGGCGAGGGCGTTACCTTCGACGACATAAAGATAGATCCCCACTTCCCTGAAGACAATCATCCGAACAGAAAGCCCGGAACGGGGATGCTGACGGAGTATCTGAACAACGATCAGTACGACATTGCGAACAGCTATGTGATTGGCGACCGCGATACCGACCGTCAGCTGGCAAAGAATCTGGGTTGCAAGGCCCTCATTCTCGGAGACGAAGGCATGGATTGGGAGAAGATTGCCGAGTTGCTTTTCGCTGGCGAGCGTATCGCACACGTGAAGCGAACCACTCGCGAGACCGACATTGACGTATGCCTGAACCTCGATGGAACGGGCAAATGCGACATTCAGACGGGACTAGGTTTCTTCGACCACATGCTCGAACAGATTGTCAAGCACGGCATGATGGACCTTCAGATACATACGAACGGCGACCTGAACGTTGATGAGCACCACACCATCGAGGACACAGCCCTCGCACTGGGTGAATGTCTGCTGAAGGCACTTGGCGACAAACGCGGTATCGAGCGCTATGGCTATTGTCTGCCGATGGACGATTGCTTGTGCCAGGTGGCACTCGATTTTGGCGGGCGCCCTTGGCTCGTGTGGGATGCAGAGTTCCATCGTGAGCACGTCGGCGATATGCCCACCGAGATGTTCCTGCACTTCTTCAAGAGCCTTTCGGATGCAGCGCGTATGAACTTGAATATCAAAGCCGAAGGACAGAACGAGCACCATAAGATTGAAGGCATCTTCAAGGCGCTTGCCCGTTCGCTCCGCATGGCCGTACGTCGGGATATATACCACTACGAATTGCCCAGCACGAAAGGTGCGCTATGAAGAAACTGCTGCTGTTCCTTGCCCTCTTGCCCTCATTTGCGTTGGCTCAGCGTAACGAGGTGTTCAGTTCCAACATCCGCTCGCTTTGGGTGGTGGCAGGAAGCCGTTGGCAGGAATTGCCGATTATTCAGCTGAATAGCGGTGACCCCATCACCATCAGTTTCGACGATATGACCCATGAGTATCGCCGCTATACCTATCGCGTAGAACATTGCGAGGCCGACTGGACAACGTCAGAAGACTTGCTGACGAGTGATTTCGTGGAGGGATTCGCCGAGGGAAACACCATCGACGACGTTGAGGAGTCGCTCAACACCACACAACTCTACACGCACTATAGGATAGAACTGCCCAATAGGCTTTGCCGTTTGCGGATGAGTGGAAACTACCGACTCACCGTTATCGACGAAGACAACGACGACACCCCCGTGTTGCAGGCTTGTTTTATGGTGCTCGAACCGCAGATGGGCGTTGCTCTTGAAGTGACCGCGAACACCGATCAGGACATTCGCAACCGACAACAACAGGTGAGCATGAAGCTGAATTACGGAGGTCAGCGCGTAGTAGTGCCCGATCAGCAAATCAAGACGGTGGTGATGCAGAACGACCGTTGGGACAATGCGCGCATCAACGTAGAACCGCAATATGCTACGGGCGACGGTCTCGAGTGGAACCACAATGCCGACCTCATCTTCATGGCAGGCAACGAATATCGCAAATTCGAGATTCTCGATGTCTCTCATCCCACCATGGGCATCGACGTCATCAACTGGGACGGAGAGAACTATCACGCCTATCCCTACGAGAGTGAGCCGCGCCTGAACTACATCTACGATGAAGACGCCAACGGTGCTTTCTACATTAGGAATAGCGACAACATTGAGAACGACCGCATTTCGGAATATGTCTACGTGCACTATGTACTTCATTGCCCGGCTCCTCCCAAGGGCGATGTCTACCTGAATGGCCGATGGACAAACGACCAATTCTTGCCCGAATACAAGATGGAATACAATGAGGAGACTCGGTGTTTTGAAACCGTCGTGCTACAGAAGCAAGGCTATTACAACTATCAGTTTTTGCTGATGCGCCCCGATGGTACGCTTGTCTCGATGCCTACCGAAGGCGACTTCTATCAGACGGAGAACCGCTATTCGGCCCTCGTCTACTATCGTGGGCAAGGTGAACGTTCCGACCGCCTTGTTGGTTATCAGTCGGTTACTACAAGATAGAGCAAAGTCTGTGGGGTAGGGTGGTTCGATTATGGGCGGAACCTGATATACGAGCGGTCGTCAAAGCTTTTGTTTCCAGCCATCAGTCCCTTTGTTGCCTTGTAATCGTCGATGCACAAAGGGTCTTTCTTCAACAATTCCGCCAGAAACGCTTCGGTTTCCTTGAGCGTGGGCTTGAGGACGGGATAGCCATCAGAACTCATGACAATCTCGCTCGCCTGCTGACAATCTACAATCTTGACGTGTTTCAATGAGATTGGGAAACCGTCGATGACAGCAAAGTCTTTGTTCTGTCCCTTGCACGATTCGATGATGGCTGGTATGATGAGTTTCCGCCCATTGTCTTGTTGCTGAAAATGCTCCGTCCGCTCTCCTTTGGCCAGCGCCTGCTTGATGTATTCCGACCTTCGTAATGCATTTCCCTCTTCAGCTGGTTTCGGATTTGAAATCGTTTCGCCTTTCGCATCTATCAGGCATTGACAATCGCCGATGAGCCATATCTGCCGAAGATGTCTGCTGAAGATGGCTGCGCTGGCGGTTAGACGTGTCTCGGGATGTTCCTCGAGCGAACTCATGGAAATGCTATTGTCGCGATAGACATTGCTGAACGCTTCCGTAAGGCGCTGGCAGAGTTCCGACAACGATACCTCAGCAGGAAGCTGTTCGACGACCTGCTTGACAAGAAGCATAGCGTATCGGCCATTGCTCATGCCTTGATGAATCTGAAACGGGCTCTTGCTGGTGCTACCGTCGACAACGGCGATGAAGTCAGTAGCGATGATTATTCCGTCTTCGTTTGTCTCTTGGCTGTGCTTGCCTATTGTCTGTTGCTCTACGATTGTCATGGGTCGTGTGCGTTTGGCTTGGTTGCGCATATAACTGCTTGATGAGGTCGGGACGTCCGATGCGCCTGAGTTCGCGTTCGATGGCGGGTCGGTCTTGCGGCTTGTACCAGAAGAAGAACTGCCTTTGGGCAAGCTTTTCCTTTTGCGTCTTTGCCGAATAGACAGGCTCTAGCGTGTAGGGGTCGAACCCTGTGTACCAGGTTTCTGTGGCAATGGTCATCGGCGTTGGCGTGAAGTCCTGCACCTGTTCCAACTGGAAGTCGAGTCGTTTGGTGATAACCGCCAACTCAGCCATATCCACTTCTCGACAACCCGGATGGCTGCTGATGAAATAGGGGATGATCTGCTGCTTCAGATTCTCCTCCTTGTTGATTTTGTCGAACCAGCGCTTGAATTGTTCGAATTGTGCGAATGGAGGCTTGCGCATCAGGTTGAGCACCGACGAAGATGTGTGTTCGGGAGCCACCTTCAGTCGTCCGCTCACGTGTTTGCAAATGAGTTCGCGCGTGTATTGTTTGGCGGCCTCGTTCACCTTCTCATCGTTGCTTCTGTGCAGGAGCAAGTCGTAACGTACACCGCTTCCGATGAAACTCTTCTTGATACCTGGTATGTTGTCAACGGCGTGATAGATCTCTAGCAGAGGCGTGTGGTCGGTGTTGAGATTGGGACAGATGGCAGGATGGATACATGAAGGCCGCTTGCACTTTTCGCAAGCAAGTTTGTTTCGACCCTTCATCGCATACATGTTTGCCGAAGGACCTCCCAAATCAGACAGGTAACCCTTGAATCCTGGCATCTTTATCACCTGCTTCACCTCTTTCAGAATGCTTTCCTTCGACCTGCTGACGATGAACTTTCCCTGATGAGCCGATATGGTGCAGAAGGCGCAACCACCGAAGCATCCGCGATGAATGTTCACCGAGAATTTGATCATCTCGTAAGCGGGAATGCGTTTGTTCTTGTACTTCGGATGGGGCAGACGCGTGTAGGGAAGGTCGAAAGAGGCGTCGAGCTCTTCTGTCGTCATGGGAGCATACGGAGGGTTGACAACCGCATAAAGTCCATCTACCTTCTGAATCAGCCGTTGCGCATGTATCTTGTTCGATTCCTCTTCGATGTGCCTGATGTTCTCTGCTTGTGCCCGTTTGTCCTTCAGGCATTGCTCGTGACTATGTAGCACGATGTCGTCGTCCTGAATGCCTCCTGGAATCTGTTGCAATGTAGTCAGGAAGACCGTTTGCGGCAGTTCGTGTAGCTCCTTGATATTCTTCCCTTTGCTCAGTTCCTCAGCAATCTTCAGCACTGTCTTCTCGCCCATGCCGTAGCTGATGATGTCGGCATGACTATCGCAGAGGATGCACTTGCGCAATTTGTCCTGCCAGTAGTCGTAGTGCGTGAGTCGACGTAGCGAGGCCTCAATGCCTCCAAGCACGATGGGCACGTCGGGATAGAGTTCGCGCAGAATGTTGCTATAGACGACGGTAGGATACTCTGGTCGGCAATCGTGTCTGCCGTCAGGACTATATGCATCTTCCGACCTCAAGCGTCTGTTGGCCGTATACTTGTTCACCATCGAATCCATGCATCCTGGCGAGATGCCGAAGAACAGCTTGGGTCGCCCCAGCTTCTTGAAGTCTCTGTAGTCGCCGTGCCAATCGGGTTGCGGCACGATGGCCACGCGATAGCCATTCGCCTCGAGAATCCTACCGATGACCGCCGCTCCGAAAGACGGATGATCCACATAGGCATCGCCCGAGAACAGGATGACATCAAGTTCATCCCATCCCCTCAGCTCTACTTCTTTTTTTGTTGTAGGCAGGAAGTCGGTTAGGCGATACTCCATTCAGCGTTTAAGTGGTGTTTATTGTTCTTCCTTCGGCTCTTCTTCCTTCGGTTCTTCTTCCTTCAGGCTTTGCTTCCATTCGCCGAAAGCCTTCTGGAGGTTCTGCAGGCCTATTGCCTTCATGTTCGGATGATACACCACGTCGAGGCAGAGGTTCATCAATTCGCGGTCGACCTCAGATTGCGTCTCGAGAATCGAACGGCAATGCAGACGTAGCTTTTCCAAAACGTCTTCGTCGATGATGCCCGTGCTACCAGCGAGGTTCTGAAGAAGTCCGTATTTCTCGATAGTTTGCATGTGTACGTCGTCAATTTCTATTGAGCGTGTACCCGATGCGTTTGCTTGAATTTTGTATTTCATTTTCCTTTGATTTAAGTTTTCCGTTATTGATCTACGAGGAAGCTGACGATAGCCTTCATGATGGCGAACCGCTTCCTGTAGGAGGTGATGCACTCGAATGGGAATCCCATAGTGAACGTGCGGTAGTCGTTACCACCGTAAGCGACGCCAGCCGAAGTGCCACCAGCATAGAGAAGTGCTGTATAGGCGGGTTCGTTGGGCAACAGAATATCGGTCGACGTGGCCGCATAATGCTCTTCGTTCAGCTGGTTGTAGTATTCGAAGCTGGTGCCCATTCCGTTGATGGTGGCGTTGGGCGTGTTTCTGATAAACCCAGCGCTTCTCACCTTCAGCACTTTGCTCAAGAAAGTGGAGTCGGCCACCGACTTCATATCACTACCAATATAAGCGCCACTTACCAGAATCGAGCCGCCCGACTTCACATAATCCGTGAGACGCTTCTGCATCTGCGTCGTGAACGTCTTGTAGTTCTCAAATCTGTTTCCGTCGTTCTTCTCAAGTCCCAGGATGAGATCGATAAGATGATATTTGTCGATGTCTACGAGTCCGTTCTCAACGGCATGCGAGCAGCAGCTGGAGATGTTGAACTTCAGCAACCCCTTCATCGCTTCGGTATGTGTGTAGGCATAGTCGAAATCGTTGCCGGCAATGAATTTCCCGACCCATTCGTCCGATCCGTAACCTAATCCACCGGGTCCCTCGATACCTATCTTCTTCTTGTCGAAACACGTTTGTCTACCGCTCATGCCAGCTGTCTTTCCCCAGTTGACACCGGGATCAACATCATAGTCGAATCCCTGTTCTGTTGGTGTCTCCCTCACGGCGGGTGCCGATACACGATGGAATCCGTTGACAATCAGTATGGAACGTGTGGCGCCTGCATTATGGAGCGCTGAAACCGTTTCCGAAGGGAAGCTCTCGCCGCCTTTGTTCACCGCCGCCACCTTGAAGCTATAGATGACGCCCGGTTCAAGTTTCATCTTGAAACTCTCGTTCTTCACGACGGTTCCATTATCGAACGAACCGATACCTGTCTTCTTGTAGACGATGAACGAATTGGGCTTTGCACTCTTCTCCTGCGCATCCGTCGTGGCGTCCCATTTCAGCGAAATCTCGTCTATCGACGTGAACTCACATCGCACGTTCTTTGGGGGTAGGGGAGCTACGGTGTAGTGCTTCCCGTGAGCATCGTTGATGAACTTCAGGATGGTCTTGTAGATGCTTCTAGCCATTGTGAAGCGGAACTTTGGATCCTGCGCGAGAATCATATCGGGGAAGCTCTGATGCGAGAGCGTCTCAAGGATGGCCGACGGCACTTCTGGGCATCGCGTCTCGGCATAGTTCCTATCCCATAGGTCGCGTACCACCCAGTTACCGTATTTTGCACTGAGGTCGGAACTGAGACCGTCGAGTAGTGATCGAGCGAATATCTTAGAGGCATTTCTTCCGATGCCACCATTGTAGAGACCGTTGTTGTGGTCGGTGGTACAGATGGAGAGTGTTCCGTAGATCGACTTGTAGTCTTTATGGAATCCCGCATCGCTATGCACTGATAATGAGAGCTCTATGGGAACTTTCTTTCCCGTACTATCAGGCAAGTAGCACGATCCTCCCGAGAGCCAATTGCTCATGTAGGCGCGAGTGTAGATGTCGTCTCTGTAATCGTCGGTACCCTCCTTGAAGCTATAGACGCTATAGGGTGCTCCTGCCCATTGTGCATAGTATCGAGCGCCTTCCAAACATCGGGGGAGACCACTCGTCCGATTGCCTCTGACCACGTTGCCCATGCCTCCTCCGAAGCGTACGGCATCGGCGGTGACATAACCCTTCTGGTTGCTCACGTTGCTCAGCACCACGCGGTTGTATTGGCTGCATCCTTTATCGAAATCGAAGGTTCCCAGATACACCCATGTGCCACCACCCATCTGCTGATTCACGTGGAATACGGTAATCTGTCCCTGATGGTAAACGGTATATTCGGCATTGGTGATGCTCTTCTCGATGGTGGGGTAGCTCACGTATACCGCATAGCTTCCATTCTCGGGAATGTTCGGCTGATAGACGATTTCGCTTCCAAAGGTCTTGGTGGTCTTCGCCTTTCGCGTGGTACCTGCCTCAAATGGGTTCTCTTGGTCGTGATAGATTTGTTGTTTCCAAGAAAAGCCCGCCACATCGGCATTCTGCCATCGGTTTGCGGTGTTCTTCTCGATATAATAAGGTGCTCCTTGGTCGTCGTTATCGACAATCACCTCATTGCGTTGCCAATCACGTTCACGTGGCACGAAAACATTCGCCCCTGCCTTCTCGAGCATGGGGATGAGGAACGGAACGACGATGGTCTGTGTGAAGAGGTCCTCGGTGGTTCCGAACAAGTAGGGTCGTTGCCATTTCCACGTGTCCTTCGCGTGGTCGTAGTAGATACCGTGACTAGGCCATAAGGTGATGTGCCTGTTGTAAAGGCCTTGCGATATCTCAATGGGTCTCGAGACGTTCGTCACCCAGGGGTCTCCGTCGTAGTCGTTGTGCCCCCAAAGATAGGGCGAAGGCTCGTCTTTCTTATCCTTCTTCGTCGACGTATTCTCTTTAGGCTCAGTGGATTGCGTGACCACAGGTGCATCAATGTTTGTTGCTGGCCTTGTTGTCTCAGGACCAGTAACAAATCTGTCTTTCAAACCACATGAGGTCATAAGCAGGATGCTTGCGAAAGTGAGTGCAATCTTTTTCTTCTTCATTGATCCTGGATGTTACCTGTTGCGAACAATTCTGGGTGCTTCCCCTTGAAATTTATGAAATAGCGTTGTATCTCGCGCATCTCTTCGTCCACATTACCAGTAGGCACAACCGTGCGTGTGCATTGGATGAGCTTGCGTTCGTAGTCAATGCCGTAGAGCAATATGGGAATGCCAGCCTTCAGCGCAATGAAGTAGAACCCCTTTTTCCATTCGGCGTTCAGCGATCGTGTTCCTTCGGGCGTTATGCAAAGATGGAACTGCTTTTCGTTCTTGGCAGTCTCGGCCAGATTGTCGGTGAGGCTCGTCTTCATCGTGCGCCATACAGGTATTCCCCCCATTCTTTTGAACAGAGGTCCTAATGGCCACTTGAACCACTCCTTCTTCATCATGAAGTTGATGTGGTAGCCTTCAGCGCGCATGTAGAGTTGTCCGAGCAGGAAGTCCCAATTACTGGTGTGTGGAGCTAGGCAGATAATATACTTGTCGGGGTGGTCTTCAGTTACGTCTTTTGTCCACCCCAGACGCTTGTATAACAGCCATTGGCAAAATTTTTTCGTCATTGCAATCTTTTGTTGTTGTTTATCAATCGAGATTGCATATCTGGTCGACAATCTCACCAGCCTGCTTGTTGAAGCTTTCGGTGAGGTTATTGAAATATGCTTTGGGCTTCATGCCCGGTTCGGGATGTGAAATTCTTCTCACGTAGTCGTTCTGAGTGTGCAGTATGGACATTAGAAGTGCGTTGACGTTTTCTTCATTCGGCTTTCCGCTATAGAGCGAAGCGGCAATACATTCGGCAAACAAATCGCTGCAGATGTAGTTAATTGTCCTCTTGAGATCTCTTTTGTTAGTCATATCGTACGTCTCTTTAATATATATGATTGTTAATTCGATATTGCAAATATAGCAAAAATTTGCATACGTCAATACAAATAATCAAAAAAAACGCACAAAAAAAACTATTTTGCCTTGTTTTCTTTCCCGAATTCTTGAAAAAAGCGTATTTTTGCATAGACTTTTATAAAAGATATTGTTCAATTTACATTTATATTAAGATTCACTATTTATGAAAAAAAGTGCATTGCAGCAAGCGCGTGCTGCTTATCAGCCAAAACTCCCAAAGGCTCTTCAGGGTGCAGTAAAGGTAAAAGAAGGCGCTCCCACACAGAGCGTTGACAATCAGGAAGAAATCAAGGCCCTCTTCCCCAACACTTACGGAATGCCCCTCATCGAGTTCGAAGAGAGCGACGTTGCCAATACGGCCAAGATGAACGTAGGTGTGATTCTCAGTGGCGGACAGGCTCCTGGTGGTCACAATGTCATCACCGGACTCTTCGACACCATCAAGCGTCTCAACCCCGAGAACCGCCTCTACGGTTTCATTCTCGGTCCTGGAGGTCTTGTCGACCACAACTACAAGGAAATCACCGCCGAGTTCATCGACGACTATCGTAACACCGGTGGATTCGATATGATTGGCTCTGGCCGCACAAAGCTCGAGAAAGTAGAGCAGTTCGAGAAGGGTCTCGAAATCATCCGCGAGCTTAACATCAAGGCCATTGTCATTATCGGTGGCGACGACTCGAACACCAACGCATGTGTATTGGCCGAATACTATGCCGCTAAGAAGTATGGCGTACAGGTCATTGGATGCCCCAAGACCATCGATGGCGACCTGAAGAACGACCAGATTGAGACTTCTTTCGGCTTCGATACAGCTTGTAAGACCTATTCAGAGCTTATCGGTAACATCGAACGCGATTGCAACTCCGCCCGTAAATACTGGCATTTCATCAAGGTGATGGGTCGTTCGGCTTCACATATCGCTCTTGAGTGCGCTCTGCAGACGCAGCCCAACATCTGTCTCATCTCCGAGGAAGTGGAGCAGAAGAACATGTCGCTCGACGACGTGGTGGAGTATATTGCTGAGGCTGTAGCCAAGCGTGCTGCCGACGGCAACTACTTCGGAACCGTTATCATCCCCGAAGGCGTCATCGAGTTCATCCCCGCCATCAAGAAACTCATCGCTCAGCTCAACGACGTGCTCGCATTGCCTGAGGCAAAGGACCTGAGCCGCTCAGAACTCATCGACTTCGCCAAGAGTCACCTCACCGACGCAAACCTTGCCGTATTCAACTCTCTGCCCACCGACGTAGCTCGTCAGTTGGCTCTCGACCGCGACCCCCACGGAAACGTTCAGGTGTCGCTCATCGAGACCGAGAAGTTGCTCTCAGCTATGGTGGCCGTTAAGATTGAGAAGTGGAAGAAGGAAGGCAAGTACAAAGGCAAGTTCGCCACTCAGCACCACTTCTTCGGCTACGAGGGACGTTGCGCTGCTCCTTCCAACTTCGATGCCGATTATTGCTATGCTCTCGGTACCAGCGCCGCACAGCTCATCGCCAACGGCAAAACTGGTTACATGGCCATCGTGAAGAACACCACTGCTCCTTCCGACCAGTGGAAGGCAGGCGGTGTACCTATCACCATGATGATGAACATGGAGCGTCGTAACGGTGAGATGAAGCCCGTTATCCGTAAGGCTCTCGTCGAGCTCGACGGTGCACCCTTCAAGGCTTTCGCCGCTCAGCGCGAGGAATGGGCAAGAGAAACCGCATTCGTCTATCCTGGCCCCATCCAGTATTGGGGACCCGCTGAGGTTTGCGACCAGCCCACCATCACACTGGCCCTCGAGCAGGCGAAGTAAGACAAAGACCTCTGAAGGCCGGTGAGCCTTCTTGATCAATGAAAAATGGTAGAAGGGTAGTGGACAATCCTCGCTCCTCTATCATTTTTCATTCTCATTTCAAAAACTCATCACCCTGATATCAGCTGCACGAAATGCCCGAAGTACACGAAACCAAGAACCGCCTGGAGCACAAAGGACATCTCAACATGCCTTTCCTGCGCTCTTATCCGAAGTGGATAAGGTGGACGGGTGCGCTCGCTATCGTGGGGCTATATATCTTGGCGTTCTACTATTTCTTCGTAGGACCCTTTGGATTCCGTTGGCGCGCTCTATACGGCGATGCCAAATATCCTGAGGGCTACGAAATAAGGGGCATCGACGTCAGTCACTACCAACACGACATCGATTGGGAGCAGTTACAGAATGCCATGATCGAGAAGTGTCCTATACGCTTCATTATGATCAAGGCTACTGAAGGTTCTTCGCGCCTCGACCCAATGTTCCGAGATAACTTCCGCAACGCAGGGGAATATGGTTTCATACGCGGTGCCTATCACTTCTGGAGCAACAAGTCGAGTGCCCGCGACCAAGCAGCGTTCTTCCTCAAACATGTGCACCTTCAGGACGGCGATTTGCCCCCTGTGCTCGACGTGGAGCATAAACCTGATAGCATGTCGGTGGAAGACTTCCAGCGTGAGATACTCACCTGGCTTCACATCGTCGAGGACAAATATCACGTGAAGCCTATCATCTACACCTATTATAAATTTAAGATTGCCTATCTCGGTACGCCCGTTTTCGACGACTATCCCTATTGGATAGCCCATTACTACGTGGATAAAATTGAATACCGAGGGCAATGGAAATTCTGGCAACACACAGATGCCGGTCGCCTTCCTGGTATCAAAGGCTACGTGGATTTCAATCTCTACAACGGTAGCTACTACGACCTGAAGCGCCTTTGCATCGGGTCCGACAAATAGGGGTGTGAAACAATAATAAGATAATTACTATATACCGACTACAATATTAACTATATGAAACATACCATTTCTGTTTTCGTTTCTGGAGCTAAACGATTGAAAGACCATAGAATGCAGCTGAAAGTTTTGGCTAACGATATGAATGGGGAATTCCGGAAAAAGGGGTACAATATAATACTTAATATGTATTCATACATGAATCTCGGTGATGACCAGCGTGAATACGACGATTTTATAAAACATAAGTCTGACATTGTGTTGTTCATTATTGAGGATATCATGGGAGAAAAGACTCGTAACGAGTTTCTTGTAGCTTCGGAAGCGTACAAGAAATCGGGTTCTCCAAAGGTTTATGTATTTTTGAAGGAGTTCAAACAACGTACTTCTGAAATACAGGCAATCGAAGACCTTGTCAATTCTAATTCGGACTTTTATTATGTGGAGTATACTAACATAGAAGATTTGGTCTTTAAGGTGAGGAAACGCTTACAACAGGATGTGTTGGAGCGTGTTGACAAACTAAATGCATCGCCTAAGAAGGTGGTTTTCAAGTATAAACTATGGGCGCTTGTTATGACAGCTGCATGCATTTTAATGGCAGCTATTGGGCTATATTCACGTTATCATCAGTCACAAAGCGTAATACTTCTATTTGCAGGCGGAGGATCGGCAACAAATTGCCTGAAGACTAACTACAAGGATGTCGGTGATGTGTATCAATATGAGAACGCTATTAGTATAGGCCTACCTACTAGTATTTCATGGTCACTTATATCAGGCGAAATACTTCACCATCATGCAAAGAAGAGTGACAGGGTGCAGTTACCATTTTTCCCAATATGTCTTTCTGCAAAGGAAGCTAAAGAGTCTGATTTCCTAAAATTAACAGATAGGGACCAGTTCGTGAAAAAGGGATCGGTTCTATCATTAAAGATTGGTTATGACTGCCTAAAAGTATACGTTAAAAAGTCAATGGACAATGAACTCGTAAATGGTAGGGATACAATTTCGTCAAGCGACTTGGCTAAATTGATAAGATTATCAATGGATAATGGTTACGAGATTTTCAGTACACAAGAGGGTAGCGGTACATTGTTGTCTTATCGTGAAATACTCTCGCCTTTTAATATCGATATTTCAAAGAATTCGATGGGAGATACGTTGCAATGGTTTAGTCAGACAACGTCGAGCAGTATCATTAGGAAAAAGGAGGCTCCATATCTTATTCTTGGAAGTGAATATTATGTGGCTAATGAGGTGTTCGAAGAGGGTGATTGTCGAGGTATAATTATAAAAAATAAAGAAGGAAAAGTTGAGAAAAAAGCCATTTATCTTTATTTTGCTGGTTACTATCATGGTCAGGAAGGTCAAACCTTTTGGATTCCTGATGAAATGGTGGATTTCCTAAAAAAAATGAACCCAAAATTTGGTGACGTTATCAAAAACAATCTTATTCCCCGAAAAAATGAGATGGTCATTGTGCCAATCGACAACTTGGTAAATATGAACAGTGGTAAGGATGATGAATGATGTGTCTCCCAACACTTTTCTGATAATACATTTACCTAACGAGAAATGTTCTCTTACGAGAGATTTCCTCCAGTGGGTGTGATTCTCAGATTTTTATATTTTCCTCAGTTTTCCGCAAAAGGTGTACTTTTGCTCATGGTTACATTTTGATTTTGTTTGACAACAGCAAAGTAACCCATAAGGGTGGCACCTAAAACAGAAGTCTTCTCATTTCAAGATACAACAATAAAGCTTAGCGGACACTTATAATTGAATTTACAAACATCTAGACTATGTATAATTTCCCAAACAAAAAGTCAAAAATCAACTTCACAACTTCACACTCGTGTATCTATTTGATATTCAGTGTTTTATAGTGTGAAGTTGAAAAATTCAACTTCACACTATGTTTCTCTATATTTATGCAAATATTCTTCTTTTATTGCGTAAGGATACGTTATCAAAAGCGTCGTTTTTCGTTATCGAATTTGTCGATTTTGAAGACGAAAATTGTCGATTTGCGTTATCAAAATTGCCGATTTCTCTCACGAAGATAGAAAACTTGCAAATTCCTTTACATTTTTACGTTAAAACATACGTGTGAAGTTGAAATTTGTCAACTTCACACGTAATAGCCTTATTTATAGGCGTTTACATCAACGTGAAGTTGTGAAGTTGAATTTCACACCTTTATTGTGGCAATTCAATCGATGCAACTACGCGTATATTTATCGATATTGATTAACGCTTTGAGAGTGCTTCTATATGCAGTTATAGGCCGTGCTTGGTGAGCTCTTCGTCCATCTCTTGTTGTAATTCGCGGGCTTTGTTACCAGCGATCTCGGCGAAGTGATCGTCGCTGGAAGCGTAGATAATGCCGCGTGAGGAGTTGACGAGAAGTCCACAATCTGCATTCATGCCGTAACGGCAAACCTCCTGAAGACTGCCACCTTGGGCTCCAACACCGGGAACAAGGAGGAAATGGTCGGGAGCAACGCGGCGGATGTCTTCGAACATGCGGCCTTGTGTGGCTCCTACGACATACATCATATTATCGGGTGTTCCCCATTTCTGACTGGTCTTAATAACGCGCTCGAAGAGGCGCTCGCCACTGGTGTCGGTCATCAGTTGGAAATCGTGGCTACCCTTATTACTGGTGAGTGCGAGCACGACAACCCATTTGTCCGGATACTCAAGGAAGGGTGTCACGGAGTCTTCGCCCATGTAGGGTGCTACGGTGAGGGCGTCGAGGTTGTATTCTTCGAAGAACGTACGCGCGTACATCTTAGATGTATTGCCTATGTCACCTCGTTTGGCGTCGGCAATGATAAGATGGTGCGGATGGTTCTCCTTGATGTATTCGGTGGTCTTCTGGAAAGCCTGCATCCCCTTGATGCCATAGGCTTCGTAGAAGGCGAGGTTCGGCTTATAGGCTACGCAGTAGGGAGCCGTAGCGTCGATGATGGCCTTGTTGAACTCGAATATGGGGTCGTAGAGGTCGAATACGCATGAAGGCATCTTCTTCGGGTCGGTGTCGAGTCCCACGCAGAGGAAGCTGCGCTTCTGCTTGATTTGCTGAATGAGTTCTTGTCTGTTCATAATTCAGGTATATATTATTTTTAGGTTAAAGTTCCGATTCCTTCATTCGCTCGGCGTTCTCGGCAACGGTGAGCGCGTCGATCATGGGCTGGATGTTACCTCCGAGGAAGCCTTGCAAGTCGTGGGTGGTGAAGCCGATACGGTGGTCAGTGACACGTCCTTGGGGGAAGTTGTAGGTGCGTATCTTTGCCGATCGGTCGCCGGTGGAGACGAGCGTCTTGCGACGAGATGCAATGTCGTCGACATATTTCTGGTGCTCCTTGTCGTAAATAAAGGTATAGAGACGCGAGAGTGCGCGTTCCTTGTTCTTCGGTTGGTCGCGTGTCTCGGTGCACTCGATGAGAATTTCCTCGGTTTCACCGGTGTTGGGGTTCTTCCACATATAGCGAAGACGCACGCCCGATTCCACCTTGTTGACGTTCTGTCCGCCGGCGCCACTTGAACGGAATGTGTCCCACTTGATTTCGCCTTCGTTGATGTGCACCTCGAACTTGTCGGCCTCAGGGAGCACGGCCACCGTTGCAGCCGATGTCTGCATGCGTCCGTTCGATTCGGTGACGGGTACGCGCTGTACGCGGTGCACGCCCGATTCGTATTTCAGCGTTCCGTAGACGTCGGCACCACTCACGGCGAAGTCAATCTCCTTATACCCACCTACCGAGCCTTCGCTGAAGTCGGTGATGCTGAGTTGCCAGCCCTTCGATTCGCAGAAACTCTTATACATCTTAAATAGGTCGCCAGCAAAGAGGCATGCTTCGTCGCCACCCGTTCCGGCGCGTATCTCCATCTGGACGTTCTTCGCATCTTCGGGGTCCTTCGGAATGAGGGCGATCTTGATTTCCTCTTCGAGCTTTGGTTGTAGCTCTTCGTTGATGGCCAACTCTTCGCGTGCCATCTCCTTCATCTCTGGGTCGTCTTCGTTGGCGAGTATATCCTTTGCCTCGCTGATGCTGTTAAGACAGGTGATGTAGCGCTTGCGGGCGTCCATGATGTCACCCAGGTCCTTATATTCTTTGGTCAGTTTAACGAAACGCTTCTGATCGGTGATGACGTCGGGGTCGGTGATGAGCGTTGACACTTCTTCGAAGCGGGCCTCGAGGCCGTCGAGTTTTTGCAGGATGCTATTGTTTGATTCTGCCATTATGATTTCTTATATTTTAATTAGGTGCAATTAATAGTTAAACGTGCCGTATTCGCTCTTGATGGTTAGCGAGCGCGGACCCTCTTCGATGTGTCCAACCACCTGTGCATCGATGTTGAACGATTTGGCAATGGCGATGACTTGATCGGCCAGCTCGGGTTGCACGTAGATCTCCATGCGGTGGCCCATGTTGAACACCTGGTACATCTCGCGCCAATCGGTGCCTGAGCATTCGTGTATGGCTCGGAAGAGTGGGGGCACGGGGAACATGTTGTCTTTGACGACCCGGCAATTATCGCCCACGAAGTGTAGCACCTTTGTCTGTGCGCCGCCCGTACAATGCACCATTCCGTGAATGTCGGGCCGAAGTTGGTCGAGCAGCTGCTTGATGACTGGCGCGTAGGTGCGGGTGGGGGAGAGCACGAGTTGTCCGGCGTTGACGGTAGTACCTTCTACGGCATCGGTAAGCTTGTAGTTGCCGCTATAGACGAGCTCGTCGGGTACGGCATGGTCGTAGCTCTCGGGATAGTTCTCGGCCAGATATTTGGCAAAGACGTCGTGACGTGCCGAAGTCAGTCCGTTACTACCCATACCTCCGTTGTAGCGCTTCTCGTAGGTGGCTTGTCCGGTGGACGAGAGACCAACGATTACGTCGCCTGGGCAGATGTTGGCATTGTCGATGACATCGGCGCGCTTCATGCGACAGGTGACTGTAGAGTCAACGATGATTGTGCGAACGAGGTCGCCCACATCGGCCGTCTCACCACCCGTAGGCCATATTCCAATGCCCATTTCACGTAGTTCGGCCAGTAGTTCGTCTGTGCCATTGATGATGGCCGAGATGACTTCACCCGGGATGAGCATCTTGTTACGGCCGATGGTGGAGCTGACGAGGATGTTGTCTACGGCGCCTACGCATAGTAGATCGTCAGTGTTCATCACGATGGCGTCTTGAGCAATGCCTTTCCACACGCTCAGGTCTCCCGTTTCTTTCCAGTACATGTAGGCGAGGCTCGACTTTGTGCCAGCTCCGTCGGCGTGCATGATGTTGCAATAATCAGGGTCGCCGCCTAGAATGTCGGGAATAATCTTGCAAAAGGCCTG
>JAILAI010000100.1 GCA_024681705.1 Prevotella sp. | reverse complement strand
CTCAGACATCCACAAGGAGCAGGTCGAGTTCGAGAAGACAGAGGAGTTCAGGGAGAAGATGAAGAAGCGGAAGCGGATAGAACCGCTCAACGCCCACCTGAAAAACGACCTTGGCATGAAACGGAACATCTCATATGGCATAGCAAATATGACGATGCAGACCGCCGTGGCCATCTACGTGTCAAATATCAGGAAAATCATGAGAATCACGGGGTAAAAGGGACGCAAACCGCCTTTTTCGGCCATAAAATCCCAAGAAAGTAAAAAAATCACGCAATATTCAGATTCTCACGGGATTTTCCAGCGGCGAGGCCCGTACGGAATGTTAACATGTGTGAAACCCCTCCCTCGAAAAGCTATTTTTTCAGTGGGCTCTGCAAGCAGGGGCGGGGAGCAAAAATAGTGTTTGTTTCCCTATCAAGAGGGCGGAACTGAAAGAGCTCTACATAATAATTAATGATGCTGCCTATAACTCTTCATTTACTCCCCAACCCTGTTACAGGGGAGGGGCAGGGGTGGGGTCGATTACCCAACCAAGAGGATGCTTCGCTTTAAGTGAAGAGTGAAGAATTCTATGGATTTAAAACTATGAATTATGCACTATGAACTATGAACTAAATCAACACTCATCACTCGAACATATTTTTAAGCGGACACCAATAAGTTTTTTATCTTTCCAAATAGAACAGTGCAAAAAGCTGATTTGCTTAAACCCAAATCGGTCGTCAGGATTTATGTCAGATTTGTATTTGTTTTGAGCAGTTTGGTTGCATCGATATCGAAGGCGTAGCGGCGTCAATCCTTCTTCGACGATCCTGCCACCTCGCTGCGATAGTCGGGAACGGTCTTCCCCGTGAAACGCACGAACTGCTGATAGAACCAGCTGCGGTCGTTGAACCCCGACGACTGAGCCACCTTTGTCACCGACCATTCGGGATGTTCCCTCATCATCTGCTGGGCATGCTCAATGCGCTTGCGAACACGCCACGAACGGAAGTCCTCGCCGACCACCTCCTGAAAATACTGATGGAACTGCCCGATAGTCATCTGCAGCTCGCCGGCAATGTCCTTCACCGCCATCTGCGTGTCGAGGTATCCACCCTGCTCTATCCATTTCATCAGCTTGTCGGGATGCTCGGCCGTCGGCTCAGGGCTCTCAGGTTCTTCGTCGCACTCCGCAGAAAGAGCTGGAAGGATGATGTTCGATCTCAACTCGTAGTTGATGAAACTGGCAGCCAGCACGGCGTAGAAAACGGCTAATGCCAACGTCAGCCACATCTCTATCTCGTGGTTGCCGAGAAGCATCAGCATGGAGAGAATGCCCACCGCCAGCGCCATCCAGAAAAGACGGTCGAGCCAATGCAGACCTCGCTCTATCTCCTCCTCTTCATAATAGGCCGAGATCTGTTCGACAAAATATCTGTGGGAACGCACATACCACCGTGTGTAGACCACCAACAGGGCGATGTAGAGCAAGATGCACAGTTCGTAGACGTAGAAGAACACGTTGAGCGGCAAAAGGAAATAGGAGGCCACCAACAAGACGTCGAGCAGGATGATGAAAGCCAGCTGGCATAGCACACGCTTCAGCGTCACCTCTTCCGGACGGATGAGCACCAGCACGACCATCGTGAACAGCATGGCCTGGACAAAACTGATGGCAAGGGCGATGCAACTGCCCAAATAATGCATGTCGGCATCCGGGTCGATGCTGATCTGCACCATGTTCAGCACTCCCAACGCCATCACGGCAACCGTGAGTCCATGCTTGGCTATGCGGAACTTTGCGGCACGCTCGTCGGACGGTGTCTTCACGATGGCCAAGATGATGCCCGTCACAATCATGCAACTGGACGCCACCAGCATCAAACTGAAGTATAGGTCGTTTATCATGAGGCTCTTCTCTTCTGAATGAAAGGTTGAACGACTGAGAGCGGATGCCATGCGAATGCCATGGGGACAGCATCGGTGACAGGTCCAGGTCCAACGTGTAGAATTGACGGTTGCAAAGATACAAAAAGTGTGGGGGTTTCGACAAAAAAGTGTAGAGTTTTTATCAAATAAGTGTGGAGTTTTGTGCAAATTGTCAAAACTCCACACTTAAAAACGCCCCCAAGATAGGGAAAAGCCGTAAATTTGCGTGATTAACTACCGATTGATAACCAAATCGATATTTCGACTGAAAAAGTAAAACACGTTATATATTATGAAAAGATCATTTATCTTCACATTGTTGATGCTGATGCTCCAAATGCTGTCAGCGTCGGCCATCGGCGACGACATCATCACCTTCGAAGGCGGAGCTCCTGACCCAGACAATCCAGATATCTATGTGATTGACAAGGGCAATGCTCCCGCTGATCAGGATGTGTTCACCATCACCGTAGTACGTCCGCAGGGAGCCACCGCCACCCACGAGGCGAGCATCTCGCTGAAACTTCTTGGCACCATAGAGACCAAGGTGCTCAAAGTGACATTCGCTCCCGGCGAAACAAGAAAGACGGTGGAAGTGAACACGCTATGCGAATCGGACACACGTACATGGAGCGGCAAAGTGCCTGGTCTGCTCTCCGTGATGAGCACCTCCTATGCCGATACAGCATACAAGTTGCTGCGCATCAACGTGAACCGGCAGAACACTGAAGAACCCGAGCAGAGCAACATCGTGAGCCAACTGGAGATGCTCAACAACATGAGCATCACCGACTTTGCCGTCAACCTGATGTCCTATTGGGGCGAATATGCCGTGTTCCGCATCAAAATGAATTCGCACGTAAAGATTACGGACGAGACCCGAGTGATTTTAAACGTTCCATATCTGGACCACACAGGCCTGCCGTTTGATGCCGACGACTTCGGAATGGCAAAGACGCGCCAGGTAGTGCTGACGCCTATCAATGCCGGCTCGGTGACCAACCAGATATGGTGCCTGTACCACCCACAGGACGACGAGTATTTCTACAGTTTCGGCGACAATGCGACAGAAAATCAGAAGACTATCGAATATCAGCTGATTGAATTGGGTCCGTTGGAGGTGGTAAATCCAGCCGAGGGCGCCGTGAAATACCTTTTCTACTCTCGAACCGACCTGCCTGAATATTCATCCCATTTGGACCTGTCGGTGCTCACTGAAGGATTCAAGCCGAAATTCTCAGACGTCAGCATCAACAAGACAACGTTCAAGAGTGGCGAGACGATGATTATCACGGCCAAGATGGATAACTGGAATGTGGTGAAACGCGGACAGGGCTACGAATTCATGTCGTCGTTCGGCGTCTCGCTCGACGACTTCCAGACAATGCAGCCCAACCGCTCGTCGTTCGACGAAGAAACGGGCACCGTGAAATTTTTCGTCACCGCACCCGACGTAAGTGCCAACAGCAAGGTAAACGTGTCGTTGGGAACAAAGGAACCTGTGGCCTTCTACAGTGAGGATTACGACATGTGGGAGTCTGAATACGTAATGAACAGAGGCAGCAAAGGAAACTTCGCGGTGAGTGTGCTGGCAGCAGACGCCACCGAGGTTCCCGCCACGCAACTGGAGTTCCAGAGTCTGCCACCCGACGGCAGCCTTATCGTAGTGAACGAACCCGAGATGTGGTCGTTCACGTGGGTTGAGTATCCCCTCGTCGTATCGGCGAAACCCGACAATGCCACCCATATAAATAATGTGACCTATACCGTAACAAACTCTGACGGAGCAAATGCAGAAATAAAAGACGGCATACTGTATCTCAAAACTAATCCAGGAACCACAACCATAACAGCAACGTTGCCTAACGGCGTAAGCACTTCGCGCACTTTCTACCTGTGGTCGTCGTTCCCAAAGGGATTGAATAATGTCAACACCTACTATTTAGGTACACAATTCCCAAAGTTCCAGTTCCAGATAGAAAACAAAAACGGATGGGCGGCTGCCGTGAACGATAAGGTCAGCGTAAAGTACACCCACATGAACGGCACCCAGTGGACAGAGGAATACGAGTTCAGCAAGTTGACGCGCCATAAGGGGACAAACGGAAACTACTACTACGACCTGCCATTTACCTTCAGTGACGAACATCCCGAAGTCACCGACTTCTCGCAGCTGGGGCAAACGGTCATCACGGCTGAAGTGACGTTCGACATGCCGAGTCCCGACAATAAGGTGATCACTGTAGAAGCCACTTCGGAACTTGTGAACGACCTCAGGAAGCCTTCGTTCAGCGACTATAGCAACTTTGAAGCCTACTACAACGACATACGCACGCCTGAGCTTACGTCGGAAGTGATGTACCTGCCACGAAAAGGATTCACCGTAGGCTACGAGATTCCGGAACTCAACATAAAAGAATCATACAACAACAAGAGTGGGCAGGAAATACCGGAATGGCTGGAGATTATCGAGTCGGAAGACGATGAATATTACTGTACGGCAAATATCACCGTGCACCCCGACCTGACAGCTACCGACTACGACATCAACCTCTACACGTTTGTGCAGCGCACCTGCAACCCTGACGAGGCGATGGAATATTTCCACACATGTCACACCAAATTCCTCAATGCCGATGCGGAAGGACACCTGAAATATGTCGTAAACGGAGCGTATAGAGATGGTGACATGACGTTCAACAACGAGACAGCCCTAAACGCCATCTACAAAGAAATCAAACAGAATAATTACGCAACTGATGAATCTATAGAAGATGCATCTGTCGCCTGTCTTGCCAAATTCTATATGGCCGAAGATTGCTTCAACGGAGCAGAGATAACACTTTCGTGTGAAGGCGATGTCATTCAAACCCTCAACAATTTCAATGGTTCTTTCTACTTCCTGCCTCCTGCTGATAGTCGCACTTACGAGGTAGAGGTATATTTCCCCGGATATGGGAAACGATATAAGAACACATTTGTTCGCCATCCGATAAAGAATATTTATGGCATCTGCTTTAATAAAAATCAAGTTAATAATTTTAGTTATTACAGGGATGGCATTGAAAAAGTGTGCAGGGTGTATGGTAATTCTTATACAAAGTATATTTATGCCGAAAAGCCAATAGATTTATATGTGAGAAGTTATACGGGCAACAAAATGACGCGTATCAACAATCCCGAATGGTTTGTTCCGATAGATCTCGACGTAAAGGCAGAACTGACTCACATAACGGATTACTACGTGCAATTTTTGTCTTTAAATAATTTTGATGTCTTTAATTATTATACTGACTTTGTCGAATATAGACGTTCTCCATTGCTGTCAATCAACTGGGATGAAATAAAAAGTCAGGTGTCTGTAATCAAAGTAGTCAATACCGAAGGCGAACCCATCAACAACGCTACCCTCAACTTCGCCTGCGTAGATAATACCATGAAAAAGACAGACGTGGAGGGTTCTGCTGTGTATACCGTAGCCTATAATGGATACCCCATTCAAACGGATTGCGAGCAGTTCGCCGAACTCATCGAGGTTATCGCAGACGGATATCAGCCGACACTTGCTACGATGAATCTTTGGAACTACGATTACACCTCGCGTGAGAATCGCGGTAAGACACGTTATCACACCATCGTACTTCAGAAGAATGACAAACAGGTGAACGCCGCTTCATTAGAGACACTGACATGCGATGGCAACATCAAGAACGACAACGTGGATGCAAAATTATCCACCGTCGACCTGATAACACTAAGCAGTTCGGAAACGCTCAACTACTCTGAGAGCGCCGACTACGAATCGGTTACTAAAAATGTTAAAGACGAAAAATTCGGCACTGACGGATGGAGCGGCACAAACTATGCCCACCTGATTGGTTATATGCCTTATGACAACGGTACCGACCCGACACTGCTGCAATTGATGAACGAAGACGGTTCACTGCTGGCCACACCGACAACGAAGATCTTCACAAAGACGGAGTTCACTACTTTCAGTAAGAACTACTGCATGTTCGACTTCGACCTGGTTGGAAGCATCAACCAAGGCACAACCGTACACCCATCGCTGAAAATCGGAACGCAGACGATTGCCGAACTGCCCTCTCTTCATAACGAGACCATGGACTTGATGGCATTGTCGGAAGCCAACGACGTAAGTCTACCGAACAACATCACCAATCTGAATAATGTAGACAACGATATCAAGAATCAGGGCGTCGACGTAAAGGACATGAACAAGGCATTCGACAAGTTCAACTTCCAGATGCCCGACGTTCTGCCATTCACGGTTAACATCGAGCGCAACGGCGACTACTTCCTGGTGCGCGCTGCCTGCGAATTGAACATCTTGCCGAGCGGACCAGTGATGAATGCACTGGATAAGCTCGACAACTTGAGATACTTCGACGAGCAATATCAGGCATGCATGGACGCCGTCAATATCGCCGGACCGATGGACGACGACTTCTTCGATGACATACCCAGACTCCCGTCGGCCTTCGTTGGTGTGAGAGGATTCCTGTCTGGAATAGGAACATACAACTCACAAACCAAGCAGATTGACATTAACTTCTATGATGGTGGTCTTACCTTCGAAGCCTCTGCTGGCGCTTCGGCTAATGTACGTTTCGGCATTGGCGGCTTCGGTCTGTCGATCGACGCGAAGATTGCCTCCACGATGGCACTCGTCAACCGCGCCGCTGCTTTGGGCGACGTGGCAGCGCTGCCGCGCATCGACTTCGTCATCGACAACGAATGCCGACTGAAATTGTGTGCATGGGCATACGCCGGCATCGACATCTGGATAGCAAAGGCCCGAGTAGGCGTACGAGGCGGTGCTAGCATAGACGTGCGCACACGCTCCATCATGCCTACCTATGGCGGATACCACAGCTCTGGAACGAAGACATCGCTTGAAGCATATATGCAGGCATTTGCCGAATTACGCATCTTATGGTGGAAGAAAAAGAAGTCGTGGAACCTCTTCAAGGCACAAAAGACTTACCTCTCGCCAAACAACAAGAGCAACCCCTTCCACCCGTCGTTCCCACAACCTGTCTTTAGCGTCTCCAGACAGAATGTCACCAAGAGCTACAAGAAACTTCGTAGGAAAGCAATTGCCGACCTCGGCACACCCATCATCTCCAACGTGAGCGGAATGGCACGGCCCGCTTACCTGAAGGGAGGCAACGAACTGGTGTTCAACAATCTGAAGACGGCAAGCAACTACAACGACGACTGCCTGCAGATTTTCAACAACGGCAACAAGTCTGACCTCACCAACAATGGCAATAAGCCAATGTACGACTTCAGCGTGGCTCGCAACGGAAACACGGAGGCCATAGCCTTCGAACAGGTAAACTCGTCTATCGATGAGGACGAGCTGGAAACGATGACAGAAGAACAGCAGACCTCGCTGATAAGTGAAAGAACTGAGATAAATGTCGCCGTTCGTAAAGACGGCAACGACTGGACGACAGCAACCATTGGAACAAACTACCAAAATGGCTGCGTAACACCGGCTGTTGCGGTACAATCGAATGGTCATGCTGCTGTCGTCTACCAACAAGGACTTGCGAAATACAACGAAGATGGCGACCGATACATAGAAGGTAGCCTGATGCTGGCTCGCTACGACGGGACACAATGGGGCGAACCCATCGAGATAAAACGACTGAACCGCCGAAACGTACCAGCTGACTACCAGATGACAATGAAGGACGACAGCGTGCTGGTTATGATGACCCTGAAGCAGGACATCAACAACACAGAGAAGCAGGCATCGCTGGTATACGTCAGCGTGTCGCCCGACGACAAGGTGCGCGAACTGTTCACAATGGTGGAAGGCAGCAAACCGCAAATAGTAAACGTCAACGGCGCGAATCTCGTTGGATACATTCAGAATAAAGAGAACGGACGCGACATCGTGCTCAACACAGTTAACATGAGGGGAAAACCGACGTTTAAGCTGTCGGGCAACCTGGGTATGGAAAACAACATGGTCAACGACTTCCGACTCATCGTCGACGACGATGCTGTCGACCTCGACGGCGTATCGCTCCTGTGGAGTCAGAACGACCAGGAAGCGACGACCGACGAAGAAGGCACCACCACCGTTGTCTTCAAGAATCGTATATACACTTCGAAGTTGTGCTGTCAAGACCATACGTTGTACTTCTCAGCACCAATAGAAGTTGCTACGATGCCCGACGACGTCAGCCTTGCCTCTTTGGATGGATGGCTTGACGGACTCGACATGAAGGTAGCCTACAGCGTTACCAACGAAGAAGACGGAGCGGCAGTGTTGGAGAATCATGTTGAATTCACCAACGCCATCGACCACAAGGTGGCTTACAATGCTTACGAGATTACCGACGAGCAGAACATTCCTGTGACCGTCACCGTAGCCAATAACGGATTCAGTCCTATCGAAAGCATCGACGTGCAGATGGGTGACTCCACCTATACTCACAAGGTGAATATTATGCCACAGAAGACTGTGACATTTACTGACAACTATCCTGTTACCGACAGCTTCGACGGCACCATTGACTACAACGTCACAGCTACATTCACACCCGCAAACAGCAACTCGCTGAAGTTGCGCCGCCATGCAGCAGCACGTCCGCACCGCGTGGCACAGAGCGGTACACGAACCGGCGTCCGCCAGGTAGACATGGCGCTGAAGGTGCTGAGCAAGAGCATCGACGAAAATGGTTTGACAACGGTCGTAGCCGAGGTAAACAACGCCTCTCTGCTGCCTATAAGCAGTGGCACGACGTGTAAGATTGGTCTATACGCAGCACCGATGGCCGCCGAAACGGCTGAAGGAACATCAACTGCAACGGTGAGCTATGCTGACCTCTACGACAACAGTTTGAAGAAGAACAAGGTTAAGATCGTGACGTTGACAGCCCAGGCATCTACGCTTACGTCAACCCTATTCCTGCGCACTACGCCCATGGAATCAGGAACGGCACTCAACGACATTAATCCTGCCAACAACGTCATACCCGTCAACATAAAGATGATAGAGCCCGAAGTGCCGACAGAAGTACAGAAGCTCGATGTGGACGTTACCAACCGCGACGTATGGACCACCGTCGACGGAGTACGCATGATGCAGGTTCCCACCCGCCGAGGCGTATACATCCACAACGACAAGAAGGTGGTAGTGAAGTAAGTATGTTTTGTATTGCCGTCGATGGTGCAGGAACATTGCTTCCCACCATCGATAAAACCCAGGCAGGCAGTACGACGATTGTCGTCCGCCTGCCTTTTCTGTGCATCAAAACTGGTTCCGAAATTCGGTTGGGGTGAACCTAGTGTTAGATTTGAAAAAACGGCTGAAAGAAGCTTGCTCGCTGAAGCCCAGATAATGGGCTATCTGCTGAACACTCTTCTTCCGCTGATTGGACAAGAGCCATTTGGCCTCGACAATGACATAACGGTTGATCCATTCGGAGGCCGGCAAACCCGAAATCTTCTTGATGACCGTAGCAAAATACTTGGGCGTCAGTGAAAGCAGGCCAGCATAATATGCCACCTCATGGTTCTCGCGATAGTGCTGAATGATGGCCTCGTAGAAACGTTCAAACAGTTCGTCGTACAACAATTGCGCCTTTGAAATGTCAGGCATGTGATGAAGCATGTACTCATTGCTCAGCATGGAGATGATTTTGCACTGGGCGTTCACCATGTCCTCGCGCTTGTTGCTTTCGCATGTCGCCAGCAGGCCGAGCATCCTCACGGCGGTCTTCATCGTCTCGAATTCCTGCGGATCGAGGCTGAGTTTGGGCACTTGCGTCATCAGCTGATACCTGCCGAGCACCCCCTGCTGCTTGAGGTGATAGTAATAGTCGCGGGTGATGAACAACGAAAGCACCGTGTAGTCGTCGCTCACATAACGGTGCGACAACACGTGGTTTGGCGGCAGCCAGCATACGTCGCCGGCACGGAAATCGGTGTCGCGGTAGTCGTATTGCCCCATGGTGCGCCCTTTCAGGCACAGGCCTATATAGAAGAACTGCGTATGGTATTCCGTGTCGAGTATCGGCACTTGCCGTACATCCTCCACTACCACGATATCGCGCTCGAGCTGTCCATCCATCACCTGACGATAGACATTCTGCTTCCAAGTCTCATTTTCACTCATTTTCTATTCGTTTAGGCCACAAAGATAATAAATTGTAAGCAAAAAGTTGTAGTTGTCCGACCTTTTGTTAAACACAAACGAAAAAAAGTTATATATTAACGCTTGATTTATACTTACCTTTGCCACCGAAACATAATTTTTATTAACGAAAAAGAGTTTACGACAATGAAAAGAAATCTACTTTTTGCATTTGCGCTCATTGCGACGCTAGTGGGCATGAAAGCCCAGCCCGGTGGTGGCGGAGGGCCTGGTGGCGGCGAGAGTTCGGGCGGTGCCTCAACTACCTATTCTTATGGCACGGACATCACCAGCCTTTGGCAGAGCAGTTCCGACTACTATTACATCGTTGGACTGTTCTACTGTCAGTCGCCTGCCGACGAGAGCTACGAGCAGATGGGCATCTATGTACCTTCAGCCTATCTGACAAAGAACTCCGACGGTTCCTACAGCATCAACAGCAGCGGAACATGTAACGGCTATACCGCTTCCACTGCCCCCATCGTGGTTCCTGTGAACACCAGCGGCTACTCCGCCCAGTCGGCCCCCAGCGGAACGTCGAGCACTGCTGCCACCTACACCGACAAGGGTTTCATCTACCTGTGGCCCGGATGTCGCGGACGCGATCATGGTGCACCCCTCGGCGTGACCGACCTGAAGGCCGCCGTGCGCTACTACCGCTATCTGTCGGCTCAGGGCAGCGTGCCTGGCAACACCGACCTTATCTTCTCGTTCGGACATAGCGGCGGCGGAGCACAAAGCGCCATCTTCGGTGCATCGGGCAACAGCTCGCTCTACGACGACTACCTGAACGCCATCGGTGCCAACTCCGACTACAAAGACAACATCTGTGGCTCGATGTGCTGGTGCCCCATCACCAACCTCGACCAAGCCGATGCCGCCTACGAGTGGAACATGGGTCTGACGCGCTCGAGCTCCAGCTATTCTACGGCCGAGCTGAACATCAGCAAGGAGCTGGCGGCCGAATTCGCCACCTATGTCAACGCCATCGGATTCAAGCACCCCACGTCGGGAGAAACGCTCACGCTATCGTCAACCAGCGATGGCTACTACCAGAGCGGCTCCTACTACGAGTACATCATGGAGGTCATCAACGATGCCGTATCGCGCTACAACTCCTACAACAGCGCCAGCGTGTCGAGCTACTCCACGACCGATGCTTCGGCCCTCTCGTCGTTTGCTTCGTCGTATAAGAGCGCCTCGAAAGGTCTGGGTGCCTTCGACGACTACGACGGCAAGGGACAGGCCGAGAACACGCTGATGGGCATTGCCGGCACGGCAGGCCACTTCGACAAATATCTGGCCGACATCATCAGCACCTATGCCTCCGACTACTATTCGTCGTTCACCAGCGACCTGGCTTCAACCAATGTCGACGCCGTGGGGAAGACCGTCGAGACGCGCCTGATGATGTACACCCCGCTCTACTACCTGATGAGCAACAGCACCTACTATAGCAACGGTGGTAGCGGAACGAGCGACGTGGCTCCCTTCTGGCGCATCAGAAGCGGCATCACACAGGGCGACACATCGCTTTGCACCGAAGCCAACCTTGCCCTCGCCCTGAATGCCTATAGCGGCGTGCAGAGCGTTGACTTCGAAACCATCTGGGCCCAGGGACACACCGAGGCAGAGGATAGCGGCGATGCCGACGACAACTTCATTGAATGGGTGCAGAACTGCGCTTCGACCTACGACACGGGCATCAGTACGGTGCAGAGCGGCAATGGCGGCAATGACGACGCATCCATCTACGACCTCAGCGGACGCAGGGTGAGCAAGGTCACGAAAGGCATCTACATCAAGCAAGGCAAGAAAATCATCAAGTAAAACAAACTTCATAACTTCATGAGAAAGCTTATCGTAACACTCCTGCTGGCCATAGGGAGCCTCACCGCCCTCGCCGGCGATTACCCGTACCTGACTTTCGAGATGACCGATGGCGAGAAGGTGTCGGTGTCAGTATCATCGCTCTCCATCAGCGTCAGCGGCACCACACTGACGGCCGGGTCGAAATCGTTCACCATCTCGAACCTGAGCAAGTTGTACTTCTCTACCGAAGACCTGACGACCGACCCCATCTCGATTAGCGAACTGACAGCCGACGAATGGCTGACGGGCACCTTCTACGACCTGCAAGGGCACAAGGTGGGAAGAGAGCAGATGAGGAAAGGCGTCTACATCGTAGAGCTGAAAAACGGAACATGTAAAGTCGTGGTAAGATGAAAAAGATATATGCATTCATTTCGTGCCTGGTAGTTGCCATAGCGACCAGCGCACAGACGCTCAACGTCAAAGAGGGCAATGTGGTCTACCAGTTCCCATCTTCGCAGACGGGAGAAATGACCTTTGCCGACGGCACCACACTGACCGTCATGGGCAAGACGTTCACGCTGGCCAATGTCAGCATGACGGTAGACGAGACAACGGTGACCGACAATCAGGTGACGGTTGTCTACGGCAGCTCATCGGCCGAGGTCTATGTGGCCGGCAATGTGGCTCAGTATCTCACGGTGGAACAGAGCGGGGCACACGTCTCCATCACCCAGAGCAGCGATGTGGCCGACGAAATCACCTATACACTCAGCGGCACTTCTTCCGACGGCGAGTTCTACATGGCGGGGTCGTACAAGTCGACCATCGTTCTCAATGGACTTACGCTGACCAACACGACACCCGTATATAGTGGTGCGGCCATACACATACAGAACGGCAAGCGCATCAACATCAAGCTGACCGAAGGCACCACCAACACGCTGACCGATGCAACCAGTGGTTCGCAGAAGGGATGCTTGTACGTGAAGGGACATGCCGAGTTCAAGCAGAAGGGAACGCTCAACGTGGTGGGCAACCTGAAACATGGCATCAAGGCCGGCGAATACATCACGGTCAAGAATGCCACCATCAACGTGACGTCGGCAGCTGGCGATGGCATCAACTGCACTCAATATTTCCAGATGGAGAGCGGAACGGTGAGCATCAGCGGAACGAGCGACGACGGCATCCAGTGTGACATCGACGACACCGAAACAGGCTCTACGGGCGAGACCACCGACCACGAGGACGAAGATAGCGGCAACATCTATCTCGAAGGTGGAACCATCACCGTCAACTGCTCGGCAACGGCCGCCAAGGGCATCAAGGGCGAGGGCGACATGATTGTCAGTGGGAGTCCGGTCGTCAACGTCACCACCACCGGCAACGGCGAATGGGATGACGACGACGAGGAGACCAAAGCTGCCTGCGGCATGAGTAGCGACGGAAACATCACCATCGGCGGCGGAACACTGACGCTGACGGCCACTGGCGCGGGAGGCAAGGGCATGAAGTGCGATGGCGTGCTGACCGTGACCGACGGATCCATCACCGTCAAGACGTCGGGAGGCCTCTACTACAACAACGGTTCGACCGAGAACACCAACTATACGGGCAACACCGACAACGTCAGTAGCGACTACTATTCGTCGCCAAAGGGCATCAAGGTAGGCCTGAAGACGGAGAGCGGCAACAGCTATACCTATAGCGGTGGCATTGTCATCAGCGGAGGCACCATCAGCGTGACGACCAGCGGATACAACGCCGAAGGCATCGAGAGCAAGAACACCCTTTACATCACTGGTGGAACCGTGACCGTCAACAGCTACGACGACGGCATCAACTCGGCCAAGGAAATGTATTTGCAAGGCGGCACCATCACGGTGGTGGCTTCGGCAAACGATGCCATCGACTCAAATGCCAACCTTTACATTAGTGGTGGTACCATCGTGGCCTGCGGAGCCAGTGGCGCCGAATGTGGAATCGATGCAGCCGAAGGCTATTCGGTATACGTCACAGGTGGAAGTCTGCTTGCTATCGGCGGGTCCAACAACGGAGTATCTTCAACCAGCGGTTCACAATGCGTACTCAGCACCTCAGGCAGCGTTTCTGCCAACAGTAGTGTCACCGTGAAGAACGGCTCTACCACATTGGCCTCATTCACCGTACCAAGCGGCTACTCATCGTCGAGCAGTAGCGGCATGGGCGGTCCTGGCGGTGGCAACAATGGCAGCAATGTTCTCATCAGCTGCTCAGGTCTTTCGTCAGGTACCAGCTACACCGTCACGCTCGGATCTACGTCCAACAGTGTTACCGCCAGCACCACATCGTCCGATAGCATGGGCGGTGGCGGCGGTCCAGGAGGAAGATAGAGCCAATCGTCTGACAATCTAAAAAACAGAAAACACCGCCGCGTTTCCATTTGACTGAAATCGCAGCGGTGTTCGTTTGTTGGATGTATGTTACGTCTGCTTTACTGAAACTCCATGATGGCGGCCACTTCACTGCCAATTGAGAGCACGACGACAATGGCATCATCGGTTTTATGGATTGTAGGAATCAACTGGTCGCCTAGCTTAGCAGCCACACGATATTCCACCCTGAGGCTATGCACGGGGAAGTCATCGGGAAGCAATTCCATTGCTATGCGTACATAGTTGGCGTTGTTCATGTGATGGTTGTAGTCGATGTCGGACTTCATCACGGGGATTGACGACAGAACAATGCCATCGGTCTTGGGCACCATGATGCGCCTGTCTTTATACGCCATCTCCAGCTGAGGATCCAACTTCATTGCGGCAATGGTAGCAGCATCCACACGTTTCAGTTTCCCCGTCGATTTGTCGACGAAGGCTCCCATGCTCCAGGTTTTATAGCAGGGATTACCTTCAGCGTCGTAGATGAAGGTGTTACGGAAGCCGAACATGGGTTTCATGCCATAGACGGATGTTGTCACCGTCAGTTTCTCCTTGTAACTGGGCACGCGGATGATTTCCACCTGGCGTGATGCCAGCAATTGCGCCATGTTCTGCTCTGCGAAATATTGCTTGACAGCAGGTTCGCTATCGATCCACATCTCCGAACAGTCCTGCATCATCTGAAGGGCGGAGTAAAGCTTCAGCTGACCATCACTGTTGCAGGTACTTGTTGTCACTCTATAGTCTAAACTGTACATTATGTCTCATCGTTTATGCATGCAAAGTTCGGACTTTTATTTTGAAAAAGCCTCTTCGTCGAGCAGTTTATTTCTTCGAAAACCGTTTTTATCCCGAATATCACATTCTATTTCTCATTTAGGACACTGTGCTCATCGCCTCATTCAAGGTTTTTGCGACGAATGAAAGATTGACGGAAGAAAATAATTAAAGTAAAGTCAAGGGGAAAAGACCGTATTGTCGTTCAAAATGATTATCTTTGCACGTTCAAGCGGCAAAGTTCGCGACAAGAGAATTTTTAAACCCTAAAAAACGAACAACGATATGATACAGAACTATAAGATTGTCACCCTCTGCGGTAGCACACGATTCAAGGAACAATATATGGAGGCCCAGAAACGACTCACGCTGGAGGGTTGCATCGTCATCAGCGTCGGTTTGTTCGGACATGCTGGCGACGACGCCGTCTGGAAACCAGGCGTAAAGGAAATGCTCGACGACATGCACCTCCGGAAAATCGATCTAGCCGACGAGATTTTCGTCATCAACGTCGGCGGCTATATCGGAGAAAGCACCCGCCGCGAAATTGCCTACGCGGAGAAAACAGGGAAGAAGGTCAGTTATCTGGAAGGATAGCTGAGAACTCCACTATGATACTAATGTATTGTATTTACAACTAGGGAACTCACTATAGCTAGAACTCTTCAGGTTCACTCCAACCCTTGGACTTCAAGGTGGCCTTCTGCTTCTTGGTCAGCGTGTTATGTTCTCTGTCGGAGTTCTCTCTGATGGCATAGAATTCGCCATCGTTGGCGGACCTCCTCGGAAGACTTTTAATCAAGGCATCCATTGCTGCACCGGTAATGCTGTTATTAAAGCAATCAATTTTCTGAAGGTCTTTGTTGTTGCTTACGTCGAGCGAAGTCAACTCGGCGCCACAACACCAAAGGTACTTCAAAGCAGGGTTCTTCGACACATTGATTCTCTTCAAATCGTTGTAGCTACAATCTAGCGACTCCAATAGCGGATTGTTTGTCACATCGAATGTTGAAAGTTGGTTACCGCAGAAATGGAGAGTGTTAAGTACTGTGTTTTTTGATACGTCGAGCACCTTTAGTTCATTGTAGTTACACCTAAGAAAAGTCAAGGCAATGTTACGGGTCACGTCAAGAGACTGGATTTCGTTGTCGTCGAAGACGAGGGTTTCCAGCTTTACATTCTTCGATACGTCTATTGCCTTCAACTGATTGTTGACAAACCAAAGGCCTTTCAACTCAGGATTGTTCGTTACATTCAGTGCTGTCAAATCATTATTGTTACATTCAAGATTCTCCAGTTTCATGTTTTTCGTCACATCTATTTCGGTCAACTGATTAAAGCTGCAACGAAGTTCCTTTAGCGCAACGTTCTTAGATACGTCAAGAACGGTCAGCTGGTTACCACCACACTCGAGGACTTCCAATTTCTTGTTTTTCGACACGTCAAGTGTTTCCAGCTCGTTGTTATCGCAACGGAGTTCCTTCAGTTCAGTGAAAAGTTCGATACCTTTCAGATTGACAATATTCTCGCTTTGAACATCGACAACCGAAAGATCCATTATTTCCGCGTCATTGAGTTTGCCGTCTCCATTCTTGTCGTATTGACTACTCACAATAGAGCGGAAAGCTGCATCGGGAAAATTGGTCGTGTTAATGACTACGTTAGCAGCATTGGTTGGTGTCCACACTCCAATGGCCATGAGTGCCATGAGTGCCAGTTTTGTGAATGCTATGTGTCTCATAAGCTATTATTTAGATAAGGAAAGTTTGACTTTCATTCATTCTATCGTGGCAAAAATATAACAAATTTATGATACTTGCAAGTTTTTTGTGAGTTTTTACTCAAAAAAGCCCATACAGGAATTGCAAAACGAAAAACGTCCCGCCAATCTACGGCAGGACGCATCGCTTTTACTATAAATGAGACTTAAAGATTACACGACAACAGCTTTGTCACTTCAGCCGGATTGAGAGCCCATTCGTAGGTATATGCCTCGTCAGCTTCCTCGGCAGAATCTACCAACGACAGATGCTGTGCACTGGCCTTCATAGAAAGCAGTTCGCCCACCGACAGCTTCGTTTCGAGTTTATGAAGCAACGCTTCGACGGACCTGCTATCAGCGCCCCGCAACGTCTGTGAGGTAAATGGCATTTCCAACCAGATAATCTCACGCTTTACGACATCGAGCACACCGAAGACCAAACCTTTGGACAGGTTGCTCTCGCTGATGCGAACCATGTGTTGAACACAAGATGGGTCGTAGGCCACACCATTTTCTTCCGAAATCGTCATCGGATTGGCAGAATCCATCCAACCCACAACGAGGTTAGGCGACAACGCCCCCACCGAGTAAGCATTACAAGTAAAAGTAACGTAAGTGGCTTTTGCCTTCTCGAGTTCGGGCAACGAGAGTTCGATATACTCAGCCGTTCCCACCATCTCGGGGATGGAGCGGATATCGCCAGAGTGTTTCGCACCTGGAGTAGCAAGACTGTAATAAGCACATTCAGCAATCCCTCCCTCTGGCAATGCGATGCGAGCACTGAGATCCATGTCGAGATGCTGGGCATGAAGTCCCTTTCCCCACTGAAGAAACAGACGGACAGCATCGCCCTCTACTGGGAAATGAGTGCCCATGAGGGCGCAGGACGTATCCTGAATAGAAGTCGACCGGTCGCCCACGCTGACAGGAATACGATACAATACAGGGTCAATATAGATAGTCTTTGCATCGGTTGTTTGTGCGGCAAAACGTCTTGCCATCGACTGCTTGTAAAGCTCGTCAACCTGCTTTGCCATCGTCTTTCGAGCATCTTCGTTGTAGCGCTCTAACAATTTATTTGGGTCAATGACCGTAGTCACGCCCGTTATCGGACGAGCGGTGCGAGTCAAACTCGTATCGAAGTAGGTCTCTGCCGCATTGCCGAGCGACAATAACAATCGAGCTGGCAATTTGTCAGCGATTTCACTGAACGCCGCCAAGACCTTCTCACTGCCAAAACGGAGCATTGTCGCAAACAGACAACGTGCGAAAAGCCCAGGACGTTCCTTTAGCAATGCCAATGTTGTGTCGGCATCGTTTGCGGTGCGGGCCTTGTCTACTCGTCCCTGCCAAGTGGTATACTCTTGTTTGTAGAACACATCGAGAATTTCTGCCAAATGCGTGAAACCTTTCTTGCGCGAGTATTCACCGAGACGAAGGGCACGAATCATACGCACCCACATCCTACGTTTGGGATTCATGTTTTCGGCAGCTTGCTCAGCAGTCATCGGAATGGCATTCATCCACTGGGCCACACGCAGACAGGCCCTGCGGTCGTACTTCAGCATCAATTTCTGTTTCATGCTCTCGGCAGCATCTGCACTCTCGTCGAGTGGTCCCCACATATGAGAATACAGTTTGCGAGCATGGGCGATAAGCGTTTTAGGTTCAATAATCTGCACATGACCCGTCTTCTCATACCAAAGGTAGCGAAGGATGTCGGTTGGCGTTGTTAAAAGCCGTGTAGCCTCATCGGCTCTCCCCTGCTCTACCAACGACTTGACGACAAGCATCGCCGTTTCCTTCATCGAAATATGTACATCGCCAGGTAATGGGAACTCACGAAGCAACTGTTCCAGCGAGTCCTTCTGCGTTGCATCGAGCGGCGTGGCTGATGTAAGGAGCGACAAAAAGACATTGTTCATGTCCTTCAAGGTGAAAAGTCGGAGTTCTTTCAGCTTGCTGCCCTGTCCCTTATACACGAAGTCCGCCGTCTTGAAAGGCGTGCCGCAGAACGGACAGCCGTTATAGCGTTCCAATGGGAAGGTACCATCGGGAATGAGATGCCCGCATGGAAGCGTTGTCCCTGTGAAACCACCTTCCTTACCGAAGAGGTTAGCAATAAGCGTAATGAAATGGTCGGCCCTTGTCTCCCCTGTAGGAACACTCCATCCCTTGACGAGTGGTGCCCAATTCAGGTTCACGCTCATCACGTCATTGATGCATTCTGTGATTTCCAAGAGACCATCGGACGAAACTGCATTCAGAGCATGCAACAATTCCTCACTGACACAGAATCCATTCTCTGCCAACTGGCTGACAAACGCCAGCACGGGTGCTGTTGCCTCTGCTCTCATATCGCTACCTGAAGAAGCATTTTCAGCAGAACCAATGCCATCACGATTGACATTGAGGAATACCGCCCGATAGCGCAAGGCCACCTTTATCAAACTCTTATTGTCCATTTTCTATGTTTTTAAAATAATCGGCTAGCTACGGCAGGATGTACCGTCTCAAATAATCTGTGAGGAATATGCCAGTCTTGACCTTGTTAATAGTTTTCATAAAAAAGAGAAGACGGAAATGGAGATTCTATTCAAAAATCGCATTGCGGCATTGATCATAGAAGTAAGAATACACTTAGTCCGTCTTCTCCCGATTTTCTTGCAAAGATATACTTTTTTTAGCTTAAAAGAGAATGAAACAAGAATTATTTTTCGTTTCGGCCTCATTTTTTGTATTTATTCAGCTTTTTCACCTCGACACAAACCGAAACATCCACGATTACTTGCAGAAAAGAGAAAATATGGTTATCTTTGCCGACGATAGTGCATTATCAAAAATAAAAAACATCAATTCAAGCACCTATGAACATTAAGCGACTCTTTATGCTCGGCATCGCGTCACTATCGCTCGCGGCCTCAGCACAAACCATCACTGGGAAGTATGAAATACCGGCTATGCCCGACTGGGCAAAGAATGCGGTTTTCTATCAAATCTATCCTCAGACCTTCTGCGATTCCGATGGCGACGGTATCGGCGACATCCAAGGCATCATCAGCAAACTCGACTACGTGAAGAGCCTCGGCGTCGACGCCATCTGGTTTAATCCGTTCTTTGACTCTCCCTTCCTGGATGCTGGTTACGACATCCGCGACTACTACAAGATTGCGCCACGCTATGGCACCAACGAAGATGCGCGCCAACTATTTGAGGAAGCCCATAAGCGGGGCATGCACGTCATCTTCGACTATGTCATCAGCTACACTGCTATCGACAACCCATGGTTCGTAGAATCGCAGAAACAGGAGAAGAACAAATACTCCAACTACTACATTTGGACCGAAACCAACTGGGTGGATCCACCCCGCGAGTTTGCCGGTTCGTTCATCAAAGGCTACGGACAACGCAACGGCCAGTTCATGCGCAACTTCTACTGGTGTCAGCCTGCGCTCAACTTCGGTTTTGCCAATCCCGATCCCGAACAACCTTGGCTGCTGCCCACCAATCATCCCGACGTATTGGCCATGCGCGAAGATTTGAAGAACGTGCTGCGCTTCTGGATGGACATGGGTGCTGACGGTTTCCGCGCCGATATGGCTGGCGCACTCGTGAAGACACGTCGAGTGAGAGGCAACGAGCAGTTCTTCAATACCAACGAGAACGAGACAAAACTCTTCTGGCGGGAGATTCGTCAACTATTGGAGAAAGAGTATCCGCGCGGATTCATGGTGGCCGAATGGTCTTATCCTGCCGATGCGCTCGACAACTGCTTCCACGTTGACTTCTTCCATTGGTTCAACGGCTACAACGACTTGTTCCAAAAAGAAAGCTGGCGCATTCTCAACGGTGTGAGTGAGGGACACAGCTACTTCGATGCTGAAGGAAAAGGCGACATCACCGCATTCCTGAAAAGCTATATGGAGCAATACGAGCAAACCGTCGGCAAGGGTTATATCAGTCTGCCACTCGGCAATCACGACAATGCACGTCTGGGTAACCACCGCAGCTACAAGGAACTGGAGATTATCTATGCCTTCGGCTTCACCATGCCCGGTGTGCCCTTCCTCTATTATGGCAATGAAATAGGCATGCGTCAGTTGCCCAACGACTGGCCGCAAGTGGAGGGAGCCTACCAACCGCGTAACGGTGCCCGCACTCCCATGCAATGGAGCGGAGGCAAGAACCTCGGTTTCTCCTCTGGCGATCCCGCCAACCTCTATCTGCCCGTCGACCCATCGCCCGACGCTCCCAACGTAGCAGCACAGGAGAAGGACTCCAACTCACTATTGAACAAGACGCGACGTCTCATCTCTTTGCGTCATTCGGAACCCGCTCTCGCCAACTATGCAGAGTTCGTTCCCATCTATCCTTCTGCCGACGCACAAAGCCCGTCGCCCTACCCCTTCGTCTATGCCCGTGCTGCGGGAAATGACGTAGTGCTGGTGATGCTCAACCCGAGGGCAAAAGCATCGGACGCCACATTCAACATCAACGTGAAGTTCAAGAAGACCAAGCTTCTGGCAGGCGATAAATTCAACATTGAGCATAACAGAAAAACCGGCAA
>JAILAI010000295.1 GCA_024681705.1 Prevotella sp. | reverse complement strand
TGACGGCCGGATTGCAAATCCGACCGAGCGGCGGTGCATCATCCGACCGCGCGGCGGTGCCTAATGGGGAGCAAGTGGAGATCCGCGAGGTCGGAGTTGCAATCCGACCTTACTGAGTATCAGCATTTTTCAATGCGCTTAACACATCTTTTCACGGATATAAATCCTGATACTCCTGGCGGCCGGATTGCAAATCCGACAGAGCGGCAGAAGGAAAAGTCCGCATAGTCCGTGGCAAAACTTTAAGTAGCAATAAGTAGCAGTAAGTAGCAATAAGTAGCAAGTGCGTCGCGCGGATGTTGTATCTTTGCACTGTAAAAATGGATGCGCACACGGGCCCCATGCGCTCCGATATATGTTTAACTTAAAATTCAGTATGTTATGGTGGGTTCTATTAATTCCCACGGTTAAGTTTGACATTGCTGGGTATTGTTAACCTTTTGTCATTTTTCCGGCTCTTTTTGTTCCATTCTGTAAGTCTCATCAGTCGTGTAGCCCGCTACACTCCCTCTTCAACTTACAGACTGAAAGCAAAAACAGCTCAGAAATCTGACAAAGCGAATTAATAGAACCCACCTTTATAGAAAAAGAACGCAAGTTGGTCCTTCCCTATTGTTAAAAAATGGAAAACAATTGGCAAAATAAAACCGAATTGAGAAAAATTGTTTATATTTGCAATGCTTATGAGCCATTGTGTTCGTTTTCGTTGGGCGGCACTAAAACGGGCATAGGGCGCAGAGGCAACGTGAGAATCAACAAAACACAGTGCTGCTCATCATTTATCTAAATCATCATTACTATGAGTAACGGTCAACAGAGCCTGGAAGAACAGTTCTCCAACCTCAACAACACGGCGGACATCACCAATCAGTTTGATCCGCAAGACATCAGTCAGAACAAGGTAATGGCCGTCCTGGCCTACTTTGGCATCCTTGTGCTTATTCCCATCTTCGCTGCGAAAGAGTCGAAGTTTGCACGCTTCCATTCAAACCAGGGCCTCATCCTCCTCATTCTTGGCATTGCGCTCTCCATTATCAGCAGCATTTTGTCAACCATTCTTTTTAGCATTTCCTACAAGCTGATGTGGATTATGGGCATCATCTCCTTCGCTATATGGGTAATCATCGCGGTCTTCTTCATCCTCGGAGTCATCAATGCTGCCAAGGGTCGCGCCAAGGAGCTGCCGCTTATCGGCCACTTCAAGCTGCTGAAAGTATAGTCGGCGATACTGTGGTTTGTGATGTGGCAGGCCATCAGTAGTAGCAAAAAGCTATAGAAAGGCAGATGAAAGGAAACAGCAGACGACATCCCGTTGTCTGTCGTATCCTTTCATCTGTCTTTTTTTCATCCGCTTGTTCTTATGTTCTTAAAAAACATTAAAACGCGCAAAAACACTGACGAATGTAATATTTGTCGTTATCATTTGGATTTTATTTTGTAACTTTGCAGCACAAGTTTACTATTAATCGAAAGAAATATGAATTTAGGACTTACGGAGATTGTTCTCATTGCCCTTGTAGTGTTGCTGCTTTTTGGCGGCAAGAAGATACCCGAGCTGATGAAGGGCCTGGGTCAGGGCGTGAAAAGCTTCAAGGACGGCATGAAGGGACTCGACGAGGACGACCCGAAGAGTGAAGAGAAAACCAAGTGAGGAGCAGAGCAAAGCCCCTGCCGTGACAAGTAATCGCGAGAGAGTGGACGACGAGAGGACAATGAGTTTCTGGGAGCACCTCGACGTGCTGCGCGGTAGTCTGATACGCATGCTCGTGGCGGCCGTCGCAATGGGAGTGGTGGCTTTCCTGCTGAAGGAACCACTGTTTCGTGTGGTGCTGGCCCCGTCGCAGAGCGATTTCTTCGTCTATCGGTGGATGGGCAGCGAGCCGTTCACCTTGCAACTCATCAACACAGGTCTCACCGAGCAGTTTATGATTCACTTGCGCGTGGCCTTTGCCGTGGGCGTGCTGGCGGCCTCACCTTATATTATATATGTGCTGTTCCGCTTTGTGTCGCCCGCCCTCTATGAAAACGAGCGGCGCTACAGTGTCCGTCTGACGCTCTCTGCCTACCTGATGTTCCTGTTTGGCATGGTGGTCAACTACGTGCTCATCTTCCCGCTCACGGTGCGGTTTCTGGGCACCTATCAGGTGAGCGGAGAGGTGGCAAACATGCTGAGCATCAGTAGCTACGCTGACACCCTGTTGATGATGAGCCTGGTCTTTGGCATCGTGTTCGAGATTCCCGTCGTTTCGTGGCTGCTGGCAAAATTTGGCCTGTTGCGTGCCACGTGGATGAAGCGGTTCCGCCGCCATGCTGTCGTCGTCATTCTTCTGGCTGCTGCCATCATCACTCCCACAAGCGACGCATTCACGCTTGTTATCGTGTCACTGCCTATCTGGCTCCTCTATGAGGCAAGCATACTTATTGTGGCCCGCACAAATGGTCAGGGCGATTAGGATAAAGCAACATTCTCTGATAATGAAAACTGAATATACAAGAATATTATGCTGAGAAAAATTAGAATCACACTGGCTGCCTTCGTGATGGTGTTCATCACGTTGCTGTTCCTCGATTTCACAGGAACCCTCCATCATTGGTTCTCGTGGCTGGCCAAGATTCAGTTCCTCCCCGCCGTGCTGGCTTTGAACTTTGTGGTGATAGCCCTGTTGGTGGTGCTGACACTTGTCTTCGGCCGCATCTATTGTTCCGTCATTTGTCCGTTGGGCATCATGCAAGACGTGATTTCCTGGTTTCGGAAGAAGAAAAATCGTTTCACCTATTCGCCCGAGAAGAAATGGTTGCGCTATCCCGTTCTTGTTATATTCGTGGCGGCTCTGGTCTTGGGTTTAGGGTCTTTGGTGGCTTTGCTTGCACCTTATAGTAGTTATGGTCGTATCGTTACCAACCTGTTGAAACCCCTTTGGGAGATGGGAAATAACGTGCTCGCAGGCATTGCCGAACACTATGAGAGCTACGCATTCTATTCGGTCGACGTCTGGATTCGTTCGCTTCCCACGTTTATCATCGCTCTTGTGTCGTTCATCGTGGTGGCCGTGCTCGCTTGGCGAGGTGGTCGTACTTGGTGCAACACCATCTGTCCCGTAGGAACCGTGCTCAGCTTCTTCGCACGCTTCTCGTGGTTGAAGATTCATTTCGACGAAGACAAGTGTAAGAATTGTAGTCTTTGTACCAAGAATTGTAAGGCTTCGTGCATCGACTTCAAGAATCATACGGTCGACTATAGTCGTTGTGTGGTGTGTGGAAACTGCTTGGATCAGTGTAAGTTTGGCGCATTGAGCTATGCTCATCCAACCAAGAAGTCGAGCCCTTCCGCTCAACCGAAGGAGAATGAACAGAAGGCTGACGAAGGCCGTCGCGCTTTCCTCGTTGGTGCCGCGATTGCCACAACAAGTGTGGCTTTGGCGCAAGAAAAGAAAAAGGTGGACGGCGGTCTGGCCGAAATTGAGGAGAAGGCTATCCCCGCACGTCAGACACCACTGACGCCTCCGGGATCAATCTCGGCCAAGAATATGGCTCAGCGATGCACAGGTTGTCAACTTTGCGTGTCGGAATGTCCAAACGATGTGTTGCGTCCTTCCACCGGACTTCTCACGTTGATGCAACCCACCATGAGCTACGAACGTGGCTATTGTCGCCCAGAGTGCAATCGTTGCTCTACGGTTTGTCCGGCAGGTGCCATCAAACCTATAGGTGTTGAAGAGAAATCGAGCATCCAGATAGGTCACGCCGTGTGGATCAAGAAGAATTGTATTCCCGTTACCGACGGAGTGGAATGTGGCAATTGCGAGCGGCATTGTCCGGTAGGTGCCATCACAATGGTGCAACTCGACGAGAACGACGAAGAATCGCCAATGGTTCCTGCCGTCAATGAGGCAAAGTGCATCGGATGCGGTGCCTGCGAATATCTGTGTCCGGCACGTCCATTCACCGCTATCTATGTGGAAGGACACGAGGTGCACAAGAAGAATTAGTGTCGCCCTCAAGCCGTTTATTTTCCACAAACGTGTGCAACTTCTGAACATAAAAAAAGAAACAACATGAAAGATATTTCAAGAAGACAATTCATAAAACTGATGGGTGGAAGTGCTGTGGCTTCTTCAACGCTCCTAGCAGCTTGTAAGGACGATCCGCAACAGGCTGTTTCCAAGAACCTGGATCCGCCCAAAGATAAGATGACGATGCGCCAGAATCCCAATACTGGCGATAAGGTTTCCCTTTTGGGCTACGGTATGATGCGTCTGCCCAAGGTCGATATGGACGACGACAAATCGCCCTTCGATCAAGAAATGATAAACAAACAGATAGATTTCGCTATCGAACACGGCGTAAACTATTTCGACACAAGCCCCGCCTATTGCATGGGTCAGTCGGAACGTTGTACGGGTATCGCCCTGAAGCGTCATCCGAGAGAGAAGTTCTTCGTGGCCACAAAGCTTTCGAACTTCTCGCCCGACACATGGAGCCGGAAGGCAAGTATCGAGATGTTCGAGAACTCGCTTAAAGAACTACAAGTCGATCACATTGACTATCTGTTGCTTCATTCAATCGGTGGTGAATCAAAAGATCTCGATAGCGAGGAGACTTTCAACGCCCGATTCATGAACAATGGCATTCTCGACTGGTTGGTAGAGCAGAAGAAGAAAGGCCGTTTGCGCAATCTTGGCTTCTCGTATCACGGCGATGTGGAGATTTTCGATATGTTGCTCAGCTGGCACGACGAGGGAAAGTATCATTGGGACTTCGTTCAGATTGAGTTGAACTATCTGGATTGGGAATGGGCCAACGAAATCAACGACCGCAACACTGACGCCAGTTATCTTTATGCCGAATTGCACAAACGCGGTATCCCTGCCGTCATCATGGAACCGTTGTTGGGCGGACGACTGGCCAAAGTGCCCGATCCTATCGTCGAGAAAATGAAGCAGAAACGACCAGAGGATAGTGTTGCCAGCTGGGCTTTCCGCTATGCTGGTACTCCAGAAGGTGTGCTCACCGTGCTGAGCGGTATGACTTATATGGAACATCTGCGCGAGAATGTCGCTACCTATGCGCCTCTCGAGCCCATCACAAAGGACGAGGACGCCTTCCTCATGGAGATTGCTGAGGACATCTACAACCTGAAGACCATTCCTTGTAACGAGTGCAACTATTGCATGCCTTGTCCTTACGGCATCAATATTCCCGCCATCTTCTCACATTATAATAAATGTATCAAGGAGGGAAATCTGCTGAATATGGAGAAGGATCAGAAAGATGTGATGGGCGATCCCGATTATAAGCGTGCCCGTCGCGCCTTCCTCGTTGGTTACGACCGTTCTGTTCCAAAGCTCCGTCAGGCAGACCATTGCATTGGGTGCGGTCAGTGCAATCCTCATTGTCCACAACGCATCAACATTCCTCGTGAAATGCAGAAGGTGAACGACTATGCCGAGAAGCTGAAGAATCCGATGGGAACAAGGCGTGAACGCGAAGAAAACGAAACCGAATAATCAATATTGCAACTCTGCCTCATTATTTTTGATGGGGCAGTTTTGTTTTATTCGTGTCCAAAAGTTTTGCGGGTTCGAGGAATTGTTGTATCTTTGCCGCCAGAAAAACAAAGATAAAAACCAATGAACATGAAAAGACTCTTGGCGCTGCTCGGTGCGGTGCTCTGCCTGTGTGTTGCAAATGCTCAGGATAGTCAACAGAACGAGGAAGAAGGCGGTGAGGAAACCAATGTCGTTGCCTATTTCTGTAAGCGTGACACAATGCAATATTCGTTTCAGTCGGTTAAATACAAAGCGAACGAAACCGATACCATCATCAAGTCCGTTTACCATATTGACTTCACTCTGTCCGTCGCTGATTCTACTTCAAATGGTTATCGTTTGGAGTACGTTATGACGAATTTTGAACGCGAGGATACTATACGCACCGATGCGCAAGCGCTGATGCACCAGCGTGTGTTCGACAGGTTGAAAGGAAAGAAACTGGTGTTCTTGACTGACGAAGTCGGCAATTTACTTCAACTGGAGAATTGGAGTGCGGTGCGCAACGATATGATTCAAGGCGTCTATGCCGCCTATAACGAGCTTTATCCGCTCATGCCAGGATTAGAGGAATTGTTGCCGAAGGGACAGCTAATGGGTGTTGTCTCCAATCGATTCCAGACGGAGGAGGGCATCAGAGATTGGTTCCAGGAAGTGACGATGCTCTTCCAATTTCATGGACGTTCGTACGAAGAAGAGACCCTTTTTGATGAAACTGGCGATGAAGAGGAACCGCCTTCGAGAACAGTTGTCGTTTCTGGTCTTTGTGATGAAGAAGATGCTTTGCTCGAAGGCGACTATTATGTGTCGGCTCAGACCACAACCGAGCTAGAGGGAGAGAACGTCGAACGCTACATTAATGCAATTGTCGGCGAACTTGGTGAGGACAATGAACTAGGTAAACTGATGATTGAGCAGAGCAAAAAGAATGGTTCGAAGATGACAATCGATGATACGTACTCCACACAATTCTTTTACAACGGATGGCCAAGTAGCGTTGTGAATCTCTTCGAAATGACTGAAGGATCGCACACGGAATCCACATTGAGAACCGTAGAATGGGTGAGTCGTTCGTGGGGTAACTTCTAATTCTTTAGCGACGATTGTCGGAATCCCCTTCAAGGCTTAGGAACTCGAGAAAGGAGTGTGTTTAATAAATGCAATGGCGGAACATTTCAGGATGCTCCGCCATTATCATATTGTAAAGTCGTTTTTCAGTTATCCAAGAACAACCTCTACCTGATGCTTTCCATCTGTTGCCGGAACCACATTGCCTTGTACGGGCTTTCCGTCAACGGTGATGCTCTTTACACCTTTCTGAGCACCGTTTGGATTCTTCACCGTTATCACATAGTCAGCTCCGCGGAACTTGCGGCAGACGGTGTATTCCTTAGCTGTTGCGGGCACGCACGGGTCGATGAGCAATCCGTCGTAGGTGGGCTTGATGCCAAGAATGAACTGAGTGATGGTGTACCAGTTCCAAGCGGCCGTTCCCGTTAGCCAAGAGTTCTTGCCTTCTCCTGGTTTTGCGGCGTCCTTACCTGCTACCATTTGTGAGTAAACGTAAGGCTCCACCTTGTGAAGTGTCTGGTCTTTGATGAAAGCCGGACAAATCTTTGCGTAGTGTTCCCAAGCGTCGTTTCCACGTCCGGCAACCGTTTCGCCAATGATGACCCACGGGTTGTTGTGGCAGAAGATACCAGCATTCTCCTTGTAACCGGCAGGATAACTCGATATTTCACCCATTTCCACATGATAGCGTGTGAAGGCTGGGTTGTTGAGCACCATTCCGTGTTCAGAGTCGAGATACTTCTTACAAGAGTCGAGCGACTTGTCCACCATACCTTCTTCCAATCCGATGCCGGCCATTGTGCACCAACCCTGACTCTCGATGAAGATTTTTCCCTCTTCGTTTTCCTTCGAACCAATCTTGTTTCCGTAGAAGTCGTAGGCGCGCAGATACCAGTCGCCGTCCCATCCGTGTTGCTTCACGGCTTCGATCATGGTGTCGATTTCTTTTTCGGCGCGAGCGGCTTCGTCGTCTTTCTTCAGCTCACGGCAGAGTTCTACGTAGTCCTTGCCGCACACTACGAACAGACCTGCAATCATCAGGGATTCGGCTTTCGAGCCTTCGGTCTTGTTCTCTGTGGTTTGGAAACTCTCGTTCGGATCCCAAGAGAAGCAGTTGAGGTTGAGGCAATCGTTCCAGTCGGCACGGCCGATGAGCGGCAACTTATGGGGTCCGAGATTCTCTACCACGTGGTTGAACGAGATGCGCAGATGCTCGAAGAGTGAAACCTCGGTGCCGGGTTCGTTGTCCCAGGGCACTTGCTCGTCGAGGATGCTGAAGTCGCCAGTCTCCTTGATGTAGGCGACGGTGCCGAAGATGAGCCACATCGGGTCGTCGTTGAAGCCGCCACCAATGTCGTTGTTTCCTCGCTTGGTGAGTGGTTGGTACTGGTGATAGCAGCCGCCGTCGGGGAACTGGGTCGAGGCGATGTCGATGATGCGCTGACGAGCTCGACTCGGAATCTGGTGAACAAAGCCCACGAGGTCTTGGTTACTATCGCGGAAGCCCATGCCGCGTCCGATGCCGCTCTCGAAGAACGACGCCGAGCGAGAGAAGTTGAACGTCACCATGCACTGGTATTGGTTCCAGATGTTTACCATGCGGTCGAGGCGTTCGTTGCCGCTCTTCACGCTATAGCGATCGAGCAGGTCGTCCCAGTAGTCACATAGTTCGTTGAAGGCAGCGTCTACTTGTTCGACGGTGCTGAACTGATTGATGACCTCTTGAGCCTTCACCTTATTTATAATAGTGTGGTCGAGCGAACCCAGCGATGTGATGAGTCCATCGGTAGCTTGTCCGTATTTCTCTTCTTGCTTCATTTCCACATAGCCGAGGAGGAACACAAATTCGCGTACTTCACCTGGTTCCAGTTCCACCTCGATATAGTGAGAGGCGATGGGGCTCCAGCCGTGTGCCACCGAGTTCTTGGGCGTGCCGTCCATCACCACATCGGGTGTGGCAAACTCGTTGTACAATCCAACGAACGACTCGCGATCTGTGTCGAAGCCCTGAATGGGAGCATTCACATGGTAGAAAGCGTAGTGGTTGCGGCGCTCTTTGTATTCCGTCTTATGGTAAATGGTGCTACCGTCAATCTCCACTTCACCCGTAGAGAAGTTGCGCTGGAAGTTCTCCATGTCGGTAGCGGCGTTCCACAGACACCATTCGGCCATCGAGAACAGCTTCAGACGCTTCACTTCGTCGGTGGTATTCGTCAAGGTGAGCTTCTGCACTTCGCACCATTTCTTCAGTGGTACGAAGAAGAGCACGCTAGCCTCTACACCGTTCTTGCTTCCAGTGATGCGTGTGTAGCTCATGCCATGACGGCATTCGTAGCTGTCGAGCGGTGTCTTGCAAGGTTTCCATCCTGGATTCCAAACGCAAGCGCCAGCCTCCGACTCCTCCCTGATATAGAAGTATCTACCGCCATTGTCCATCGGCACGCCGTTGTAGCGATAGCGTGTGATGCGGCGGAACTTTGCGTCTTTGAAGAACGAATAGCCACCGGCGGTGTTGGAGATGAGCGAGAAGAAATCCTCGTTGCCCAGATAGTTTATCCAGGGCCAAGGAGTCTTCGGATCGGTGATGACGTACTCTCTTTGTGCATCATCAAAATGTCCGTAAATCTTGTTTTCCATTTTAAACTTGATTGTTAGATTGTTAATTTTGTTGCAAAGTTACGCATTTTGTGTATAAAATAATGATACTTTTTTGATTTTTCATTATACTATTTGGTTTTTTGTTGTACCTTTGCAGCCAAAATTCCTTGTACACATGCTGAAATTGAAAAACAAGTTCGTTGGCAGTGCTGTTCTAGTCGTGCTGCTTTTCACTTTTTCCCTGCCCGTCTCGGCGGCGATGGCTTGGGTAGATGTCACTTCCCAATACCTGACGAACCCTTCGTTCAACAATAATTCAAAAGACGGCTGGACGTTGACGGGCTACTATTCGGCTCAAAACTTACAATACGAATGCATGGAGATTTATAACGGCACGTTCGATGTCTCTCAGGAAATCGCCTCGTTGCCTTCAGGTCACTATCGCCTCCATGTGCAGGGATTCTATCGCACCACTGGCAATGATGCAGCTTATCAGGCACATCGAAACGGCACCGAGAATATCACCGCCTTTCTCTATGCTGGAGGGAGTCAGACGAAGCTCCATAGCGTCTATGACCATGTGTTTGGAACGAATCTTGGCAACAATTGTTGGTCCTACGGCAACTGGTGGGAAGGACTGAGCTATTTCCCGAATGGTATGCTCAGTGCCCACGAGGCTTTTGAACAAGGATGCTATTGGAATGTTGTTGAATTCGATGTAAGCTCCGACGGACCTGTTACCATCGGCATCAAGAACGCCACTTCGAAGAACGAGAACTGGTGCATCTTCGACAATTTCCGTCTCGAATACTATGACGATGTGCCTGAACCGACGTCTGAGAACCTTCAGTTCAACGAGATCATGTCGGCCAATATCGATGTGTTCTGGAGTCCGGTCGGCAATTTCAACGGGTGGGTTGAGCTTTACAATCCCTCGACCTCACCCGTGAAAATTGGCGGTAGCTATCTGAGCGATGGTGTGGATAGCGACACCCGATGGCAGATTCCCGACGACTACGAGCTTGTGCCGTCTGGAGGCTACGTTCTGCTTTGGTTCGACGATAACAATCTATCGCCTCATCAGGTGCCTTTCAAACTCGATGTCGACGGTGGAACCATCTGCCTCTACGACTCTCAAGGTCAGCTCATCTTGTCGCAATCGTATCCTGCCGCCATCGGCCGAACATCCTACGCGCGTTCCGTCGATGGAGTGGGAGAGTGGCTTCTGACGGGCGACCCCACACCCGCCGCAACGAATAAGAACCTTGTTCCGCCTACCGCCCAGTTGCCATTGCCCCAGGTGAGCGCCGAGTCGCAAATCATCAACGGTTCGCTTTCCTTCACCGTGACGGCTCCTGAAGGTGCCACTCTTCGCTATACGACCGACGGTTCCACACCGACGTTGACCAGTGGCGTCACCGCATCGCCTCAGGACGCTACAAGCGATCAGCGTTTCGACTTCACCGTGAGCACTACCATCAACTACCGCTTCCGCCTCTTCCGCGACGGCTATCTGCCGAGCGAGGTCGTCACGCGGTCGTTCATCAAGAGTCGGAATGCCTATACCGTTCCCGTGCTCTCTGTTGTCAGCGATGCCGATTTCCTCTATGGAAACCAGCATGGTGTGATGGTGAAAGGCACCAACGGCCGACCCGGACATGGTCAGGCCGAACCCTGCAACTGGAACATGGATTGGGAGCGCCCCGTCTTTTTCACGCTCCTCTCGCCATCGGGCCAGCATGAGTTCTCGCAAGACGTAAGCCTCAGCATGTGCGGAGGCTGGAGTCGTGCGTGGAATCCTCATTCGTTCAAGCTCAAAGCCAACAAAGTGTACGGTACAGGAAAGACGCTCGACCACGAGTTCTTCGCTGATAAACCCTACATCCGCAACCGCACATTGCAGATGCGAAACGGTGGTAACGACAACGTTTGTCGCATTAAGGATCCTATTATTGAGACCTTGATTCTGCGCTCGGGCATCGACCTCGACGCACAAAGCTATCAGCCTGTGGTGCACTATCTGAACGGAAAGTACATCGGTGTCATCAATATGCGTGAGCCCAACAACAAGCACTTCGTGTTTGCCAATCGTGGGTGGGACGACGATGAGATAGACCTCTTCGAGATGGACGCCGACTCTGGATATGTGCAGAAATGTGGTACGATTGAGAGTTTCGACCGTCTCTACACGTTATCTCAGCACGTCAACGAGGCAGGTGTCTACGACGAAATCCGCCAGTTGCTCGATGTCGACGAGTACATCAACTACATGGCCGCCACCCTCTATCTCGGTGGAAACGACTGGCCGCAGAACAATATCAAGGGCTACAAGCATCGCGATGGGCGCTTCCGCTTCGTGTCGTTCGACCAGGATTTTGCCTTTTCCGAGACCGACCCATTCACCACTTTCTTCAACAAGCGCTACCATATGTTCGATTGGCTCTATGACAAGCAGACGCGATACCAACAAGAAATCCGAATGGTTACCATCTTCCAGAACCTTCTTGCCCACGAAGGCTTCCGTCGTCAGTTCATCGATGTGTTCTGCATCATGGGAGGTAGCGTGTTCGAAGCCAATCGTTCCAAGGCCGTTGTCGACGAACTGGCCAACGCTATTGCACCGATGATGAAGTTTGAGAACGGTTCACCTTGGAATACGGCCAACGACATGAAGAACAAGTTCACCAACTGGGTCAGCACCGTCACCAACTCCCTGAAACGCTATAGCCTCTTCAAATTGTCGGGCGTCACCACACAAGCAGCTCGTTTGTCGTCGGGTACTCAGGGCGCTACGCTCTTCATCAACGACCTTGAAGTGCCCTATGCCGAGTTCAACGGACGACTTTTCGCACCCGTAACGCTCAGGGCTGAGGCTCCAGCCGGCTATAAGTTCGAAGGATGGAGAAATCAGAACAATGGGCAATACTATTCCTACGATGCCGAGACGACTATGCCTACGGGCAGTTTCAACCTCATGGCCATCTTCACTCCCATTGCTGATGATGGTCAGTCGGCCACCCGACCCGCGGTGGTTATTAACGAGGTGAGCGCTGCTAACGACACCTATGTGAACGACTATTTCAAACGTGCCGACTGGGTAGAGCTCTATAACACCACCGACCAACCTATCAGCGTGGAGGGCATGTACCTGAGTGATGACCCATCAAACCCGCACAAATGCCGCATCGAACTTCCCGCATCGTCAGCCGATGGCAATGCCGCACTGATTCCCGCCCACGGACATCTCGTCGTTTGGTGCGACAAGAGAGAGCCCATCACACAACTACACGCTTCGTTCAAGTTGGCCGATGATGGAGGTTCCGTAATGATTACGGCTGCTGACGATTCTTGGTCGAACGTGCTTCAATATGCGGCCCACACGATGGATGAAACCGTTGTGCGCTATCCCGACGGTGGTGCCAAAGTCTACTTGACCAACGTTCCCACCATTGGCAAACACAACGTGCGCACGAGTTATCAGGTAGCGGTCGAGCAGACGCCTAATGGTATACGTGCCGTCGATGCTGAAGTGGCGTCTCTTGCTATTTCATATGTCGTTGATTGTCTCGTGGTTACCGCTCCAGCCGATGTGCAAGGCGAAATCATCGTTCACGATAGTGCTGGTCGTCAGGTCTACGTCTCGAAGGCTTCGATGTCGGCAGGTCGCAATGAAATCACTCTTCCTTCGCTTCCTCGCGGCTATTACATCGCTACCGTCGTCACACCAGCTGGTCAACGTAAAAGTTGTAAGCTGATTGTCAGATAGTCTGTTCTTGGGTGGCTTGAGAGAAACCGTCGGTTTTGATGATTAAAACCGTCGCTTTTGCTCATCGAAATTGGCGCTTTTGCTCGTCAAAATTGCCGCTTTTGATCATCGAGATTTTTGGTCTAGAATAGCGGTCTTTTGTAGATGAGTGTAGAAGCGAATCGAGAGTCGGAATCTCTATCCTGAGAACGGGCGATACGAACGAAAAAGAGCAAGTGGCATCCGCAAAAAAGAGGATGCCACTTTCCCGTTGTTTTCGTTTAATCGTTTTTCTTTTGTTCTTGATTTTCTGCGTGTTATGCAAATTATCTAAAACGTCATTTCGTTGTTTTTTCTATCGTTATTTTGCTTATAGCTTGAGGCTGATACCCACCGAGATTACTGGATAGTCGTCCAAGTAGAAATACCTACAATCTGTGTTAATCTTCAGTCTGTCGGAGATGGGGAACTCTATACCAGCACCTAAATCTAGATTGAATGAGCCATCCCACTCGCGTTCAGAACCCGTAGTCGTTCCAACGCCATTTTCATAATGGTAGTTGATGTGGGTGTAATCTTTGCTGTTGCGATATCCGGCACCGACCATGGGGTAGATGTTGAAGCCCTTCTTGTTGAGTCTTATCAGATATTGGGCATCTACTCCTGCGAAGATTTCCTCGCAACCATCTTTCTCGAAGAAATAGGCGGCATTGCCCTCCAGGCGGATGTTCTTCAAGCACTCCCATTGAACTTTGGCACCAACACCAATCTGAGAGTAGTCAGAGTCAGCATTATAGTGACCGCTTACACCTACATTAACATCATCTTTCTCTGCGAATGCACCAACACTCATGAGTGCCATGCACAAAATCATAAAAATCTTTTTCATTTCTTTTTTTTGTTTTTAAATTTCTGATGCAAAGGTAATACGAAAAATTGGGTCGTTCCAAAAAATATGCATAATTTCTTAGAAGATTGATGCGACAAGGGCGTTATTTTGCGACAAAAGAGGGAAATGGCTTCAAAATCTGTCGCATGTGGTAAGTTCTCGTCATAAAAAGTATCAGTTTCGTCTATACATATTGTGTATATGATAACATGAGTTCGACGAAAACAATAAAAAATAAGAATTTTCCGAAAAAGACCTACCGACCTACCATAACAACCCTCAAACGCCTTTAAATAAAGGGGTTTCGCGATGGTAGGTCTTTTCACAACACCTACCATAGACCTACCATAGCTTAAACTCTTTTTAGGTGTGCTTTTTCAAGAGGTTATGCTAGGTGGGTAGGCGTTTATACAAACTATAAATATAAAGATGTAGAATCAATTTTCCAATCTTCAAAACGTTCGTCTTTCAATATTCCAATACAAAACGAGAGTGTTGTTTTTGAATGTCTGAAAAACGCTAATCATCTAATTATCAAATGATTATCATAGACTTGCTTTCGTTGAACTAACATTAAAATAATGTCGATAGTGCACGAGGAAAATGCTCGTCCTCAACCCCCTAACTTTTACACTTTCGATGATAAAATGAAAAAAAATGATGCAACCCCATGCTTATCTCAAAAAAAATGTCTATATTTGCATATTAAAACAAAACCACAACGATATGTACGACAAAGAACATGGGCTGCACATTGCCCATTGCGCCAACGGAGCGCTTAGTATTATAGGTAAGATGGCAAACCGCCACGGACTTATCGCGGGTGCCACAGGTACGGGAAAGACGGTGACGCTTCAGGTGATTGCCGAGAGCTTCTGCCAGGCTGGTGTTCCTTGTTTCATGGCCGACATGAAAGGTGACCTGTCGGGCATCTCGCAAGTGGGAAAGATGAGCGGATTCATCGAGAAGCGATTGCCCGAGTTCGGTATTGAGAACCCTGTGTTCCAATCGTGCCCAACGCGTTTCTTCGACGTCTACGGAGAGCAGGGACACCCCATGCGCGCTACCATTTCGCAGATGGGACCTCAGCTTCTTTCGCGATTGTTGCAACTCAACGAGACGCAAGATGGCGTGCTGAACATCGTATTCCGCATTGCCGACGAGCGAGGCCTGATGATTCTCGACCTGAAGGATCTCCGTTCGATGCTCGATTATGTGTCGAAGCATGCAAAGGAATATACCACTCAATACGGTAACATTTCTTCTACCAGCGTGGGAGCTATTCAACGTGCATTGCTTCAGCTCGAGGCCCAAGGTGCCGATAAATTCTTTGGTGAACCTTCATTCGACATCTACGATCTGATGCAGACGGAGGGCGGTAAGGGTGTCATGAACGTACTCGCCGCCGATAAGCTGATGCTTCAGCCGAAGCTTTATTCCACCTTCTTGCTCTGGTTGTTGTCCGAACTCTATAGCACCCTGCCCGAAGTGGGCGATCTGGAGTTCCCTAAACTCGTGTTCTTCTTCGACGAGGCCCACATGTTGTTCGACGGAACCTCAAAGGCTTTGCTCGACAAAATCGAACAGGTGATTCGTCTCATCCGAAGCAAGGGCGTGGGTATCTACTTCGTGACACAAAGTCCTACCGATATTCCCGAAGTGATTCTCGGACAATTGGGCAACCGTGTGCAACATGCTCTCCGCGCTTATACGCCGAAGGACCAGAAGGCCGTAAAGACCGCCGCCGATACATTCCGCGCTAACCCAGCATTCAAGACCGACGAGGCCATCATGAACCTCGAGACAGGTGAGGCGCTGGTGAGCTTCCTCGACGAGAAGGGTGCTCCGAGTGTGGTGGAACGTGCCAAGATTCTATTCCCGTTGAGTCAGATAGGTGCCATCTCAGAAGGTCAGCGTCTGGACCTTATCAAGGGTAGTCGCATCTATGGAAAGTACGATACGCCCGTAGATCGTGAGAGCGCCTACGAGTTGTTGGTCAAGGAGAACGAAAAGGCCCTGAAGGCTGAAGAAGAAGAGAAGGCACTCGCCGAACAAGAGAAGGCAGAGAAAGAAGAGGAGAAGGAGAACAAGAAACCCGGATTCTTCAAGAAGGTGATGAAGGCTATACTCACCGCCGTCACCAGCACGCTCGCCGCTATTCTTGGCACGGCCGTCTCGAATAAGATAACGGGCAAGAAGAGTCGTAGCAAAACTTCTGCTACGGGTCGAGTGGTGAAGAATGCTACGAGTGCCGCTACTCGAACCATTACTAAGGAACTCACTCGCGATATTCTCGGCAATTTGACAAAGTAGGGAAGAGCCAATCTGGAGAACTCTCAAGGAGTATCCGAAGTTCTGGAGTTACAGACGAAAGTTCTGGGCCTTTTGTAGGCGTACGAAGGTGATGTCTGAAACTCCAGAACTTTCGTAATTCCTAAACTTTTAGTCAACTCCTTCATTCTTGCATGTCTATTGAGTTAATGTTTCTTACGCTTTATGAAGAAAATGGAAAGAACGTATTGTTTTATGCAAGAAATGTAGTATCTTTGCGTTTGAATAGGTGAAACCCCAAAAAACTTTTGCCTCATGAAACTAAAATTTGCAATCAGTTTAATCGTTTTGATGCTTATGCCAACGATTCTTTGGGCCAATGGCTACGATACAATGTGGAAACGCGTGGAGCAGGCTGAAGAGAAAGATCTGCCCAAGACGCAGATGGAAGAGCTCGCGAAAATCGTGAAGCGCGCTCAAAGTAAAGGCGACTATGGGCATCTGCTCAAGGCTCAGCTCATGTACTCAGGACTGGAGGTAATGCTGACTCCCGATAGTGCGGGCAATGCTTTCAGAAAGCTCGAGGACATGGCCGTAAAGCTTGAGAAGAAAGATAAGGTGGGCGCCGCCGTCTATTGGGCTGTGCTTGGTAAGCTATTTGAGGAAAACCACAGAGTGCTCGCACCTACCGTCCCACGTGAAGAGGCAAGCGCACGTAGTCGTATGTACTACGAGAAAGCCATTAGCGATCCAGCTTTGTTGGCCAGTAAGAAAGCTGGTATTCTGAAACCTGCCATCAAGAAAGGCGACGATAGCTACATCTTCGGCGACGACCTGCTCAGCGTGGTGTGCTTGATGTTCGACGACTACAAGACGATGAGCGAGTGGTACAACGCCCATGGGCCGCGCATCGCAGCTATGTATTCGACATTTAAGCTGATGGACGACACCTACTCTTATTCGCGTAAGTTTGAAGGCAACGAATACATTCACGTCCTCGACTCGTTGATTGAGCGCTACGGTGACCTTCCCGAATGCGGTATGGTGGGTCTGGAACGCTACGAGTGCATTAAAAGATGCACCGATCTGACGCAAGATCAGAAAATCGCATTCATGGACGAGACCATCGAGCGATGGAAACATTGGCCGGGTATCGCTGAGCTGAAGAACGAACGTACGAGAGAGATTAATCCTGAGTTCAGCATATACACGAAGAACGATCTGCAACTACCGGGAAAGACCACAACAGTTGAGGTGGCCTCCGTCCGAAACATACATCAACTGAACATCCGAATCAATCGTGTGGATTTGAAAGAACCGCAAATCTATAGCATCCATACGGAAAAGCAACTGGCGAAAATCAAGAGCAGCATCGTTAAAGGTTCTCAACAGACCGTCACCCGAAACTATGACTTGCCCAATGAGTTCGCCTTTCTTAAGGACACTTTCCAGTTGCCGGTTCTCGATCCAGGCGTCTATCTGTTGGAGTTTGCCACCGACGACGATACCATAGAACCTCAGTACAATCTCTATCACGTGAGCGACGTATTCCTTTTGCGCGAGGATTTGCCCAACCATAAATGCCGATTTGTGGTGGTTAGTGCCACTACTGGCCATCCGCTACCCAATGCCAATGTGGTATTGTACTACGACAAATCGCGTGCTGGTAACATGCTTAGCGACACGCTCAGGTGTAATAGCGAAGGTGAAGTAGTGAGTGCCATTAGGACCGATAGGACTTTGATGGCTTATTGGGCATACACCGAGAAGGATCGCTTCATGCCTGCCATCAGCCATTCTACAGGCAATTATTATCGAGCAGGAGAGAGCGATGATGAAACGATTAAAAGTGTAGAGATATTCACCGATAGGTCTATCTATCGTCCGGGTCAGAATGTTCACGTTTCGTTGCTCGCTTTCAGCACCAGGCAAGGCTGGACAACTAAAGTGTCTCCCAATGCTCATCTGACACTTAAGTTGGTGGATGCTAACTACAAAGATGTAAAGACAGTAGAATTGACGACCGATGAGTTCGGTGCCGCCGAAGCCGACTTCACATTACCCAGTAACGGACTTACCGGACGTTTCATGCTGAGGGTGATGAGTCCGCAAACCATCCACTATCTGCGTGTAGAGGAATACAAACGACCGACGTTCGAAGTTGAGTTCGAAGAATACAAGGAACGCTATGAGGCAGGGCAGACCATTCAGGTGAAGGGACATGCTCGTTCTTATGCTGGTGTGCCCGTTCAGGGCGCCAAGGTGAAGTATACCATCAAGCGCGGTCTTTCGTGGTGGTATTGGTGGCGCGGTCGCGATGATGGCGAAGTCATCAAGCAGGGCGAAGTAGAGACATCCGACGATGGTTCGTTTGTCGTCGACATGCCGTTGCTTTTGCCCGAAAACGATAATAGCATTTATTCGTTCACCGCCAATGCGGAGGTCATCGATCAGGGTGGCGAAACCCATGAGGCTGAAATCAGCATACCGATTGGACGTAAGCCCACATCGTTCTTCTGCAACATACCCGACAAATCGGAAAAGGAAAAGCTGAAGACCATAACCTTCGGACTGAAGAATGCTGCCGGACAAGACATTGATGGTGAAGTACTCTACACGATTGACGACGGACCTCAGCGAAAGGCAAATGCCAACAAACCCGTAGACATCATGGCTTCGAAGCTGACATCGGGACGTCATGTGCTCAAGGCAACCTGTGGTGAAGACACATTGCGTGAGGAGTTCATTGTGTTCAGCCTCGACGACGAACGTCCTTGTGTTGAGACCTCTGATTGGTTCTACCAGACGGAATCTGAGTTCCCGCGTGATGAGAAAGCCGCTCCCGTGGCCGTCCAACTTGGCACTAGCGACGCCGACACCTATGTGCTCTATTCCATTATGGCTGGTAGCAAGGTGTTGGAAAGCGGACACTTCACGCTCGACAACGCCGTTAAGACCTTCCGCTATAAGTACAAAGATGAATACGAAAGTGGTCTTCTGCTCGCCTATGCGTGGGTGAAGGAAGGTAAGGTGTATAAGCATGTGACGAAGATCAAACGACCCGAACCCGACAAGCGATTGCTGATGGAGTGGACAACATTCCGCGATAAGCTGAAGCCAGGACAAAAGGAAGA
>JAILAI010000293.1 GCA_024681705.1 Prevotella sp. | reverse complement strand
GACGGAGCGGTTGAAGCCGTTGCCGTAGAAGGCGGTCACGAACGAGTGATGATCTTTGCAGGTGACGGCTCCGGCGGGCTGGTCGATGCCGATGTTCTTGCTGTCGGGGTCGCCGCTGAAGTGTTTGCTCAGGAACTGCACCTTGGCCATACCGAGACGATTCTGCACGGTCACGGTCGGACATGGCTCGTCGATACCAGGTGCCACGTACTTTTGTGTCTTTTGGTTGACGGAGTTCCATTTGATAAGGAATGCTTCCCTTCCTCCGGCAACGAACTTGACGAGACCCGCATAGATGCGTTCGAGGGTCTTTTCACATAATGGCTTGCGGCGGTTGAAGATGCTCTCACCCTCGTCTTCGAGGTCGAGCACTTCGCGCACGGGTTTCCATTTATGATACATCGTGTCGCCGAAGATTTCCAGTCCTTCGTTGCCGTTCTTTGAATAGGTGGCCACAGGGAACACCACCGGCAGACCTTTCTTGCCGAAGATGGCGAAGAAGCGTTTGCGGCTGGTGTAGGCACCGAAGTCGGCAGCATTCAGAATGCGGTGGTCGAAGTAGTAGCCATAGCTACGGACGTGGTTTACCCACGCCATGAAGCTGCGGCCACGGTCGCGGCTGATGGGATGGCCGTGTTCGTCCATGTCGCCCCAGCTCATAAACTCCTCGACGTTCTCGATCTGGATATAATCGGGGTCGAGGGCTTCGATGTAGCGGAAGAGGTGTTCGGCGAGAGTGCGGCTGTCGGCATCACGGGGCTGGCCGCCTTTGGCCTTCGAGAAGTTTGTGCATTCGAGGCTTGCCCACAGCACTACCTTGGCACCCGGATAGAGTTTGCGGCACTTGGCCAGGAGAGTGGCCAAGGGCGCAATATCCAAGGTGCGGATGTCCTCGGTGAAGTGCAGCGCGTCGGGGTGGTTTGCGGCATGGCTGGCGATGGCGTGTGCGTCGTGGTTGACACAGGCAATCACCTTGGCGCATTTCTCGCCGCCAATGCGGGCAGCTTCAACGCCCGTGGTGGTGCCACCCGCGCCACAGAAGAGGTCGATGTAGAGGAGTTTGATCATTTCACTTTTTTTACTGCATTCTACGATATTCTTTTCCATGTCCTGCCGAACGAAATACTTACATGCTCTACATGACGCAGAATTCACATGGACAACACCTTTTGATTTTCCATACCACTCTTTGACCTGTTTTGAATTGATGGAATTATTATACTCCATGTTTGAGTATTGTATTCCGTGAGGGCATTCCGTCATACTGCTATGGCCTCTTACTTTGTACTTGATTATCATTTCTTACCTCCTTTCCTAATTTGTCTGATCAAAACGCAAATTGGCATGAGGATTTTCAACAAGCCATCCCAACCTTTGCTATTTACCTTGATAAGGATTTTTCTCATGATTGGTCCATACATCTCGTCTAATGCTCTTTTCAAGTTGTCTACCTCCTCTTGCAGCTTAACCCAAGGATAAGATTCGGCTAATGTCATTTTGAAATCCACCGAAATGTCTTTTGCGTTTTCAACGGGAATGTCGTAAACGCCATCTTTGGTTTCGCATTTATAGTACTGGCCGTAGAAGTTGGTGAAAATCTCTTTCACCTCCAGCACGGTTCCAGCGTGTAGAGTTGGCTTCGCCTTGAACCATGGGCGGGGGTAATGTATCAACTCATGCCTGTCATGGGCGCACATGGTGTCTTCAGTTAGTTGTATGATATGGATTTGTGGCATTATTTACCTCCTTTTGTTTTAGATTCATTGAAGCATTTTCAACATTTTTTCTGCATTTTCCTTTTTTGCAAAAGTTTTGACATCCACCCATTTGTCGCGGAAGATACCTTCCTGCAATACTTGAAGAACATACCCTGTACTTGGCAGGCAGCCACCGTTGAAATAGACAGGGAATGTTGTGGTTATCCTATATTTCATTGCTTACCTCCTTCCTTGAAAATGATTATCCGTTTTTCTTCGGGAATCAGTGAAACAATTTCCTCAAAAGTCGGGGGTTGTGCTTCACCATGTAATTCGGCTTTTAGCCTGTCGCGGAATGCAAATTCATGTGTGAACACCGGCCTGCCTAACGTTTCTTGAATTGCTTTGCAGAACACGTCCATAGGTATGCAAAGCCGATCTTGCTCTAATTGGAACTCTGCAATCTGTTTGGAAGTCCATCCCTTCCATCCTTCGTTATCACAAAAAGCAATCGCTTCTTCTTTGGTTAACTGTTTCACTGTTCACCTCCTTCCGTAATGATCAAGTAACTCATATAGGTCCAGCCTCCGTTAGCTGTGACGCTCTTTACTTTGGCGGCCAGTTGTTCATCTGGGATTGGGTCATTCAGGGTTCCATATCTATATTCATATTCTTCCAGGTCAAAGAAACCGATTCCTTCGCCCATGTCTATTCTGATTGACCCCCATTCATTGGTACGTGCAAGAATCTGGTCGACCAGTTCTTTTACGGTTTCAGGGAAGTCAGTGACCTTAAAGTTCTGTGTGCAGTCGCCGAAAATCCGCGAAGTAGCTTCGAATTTCATAGTTCGTCTTCCTCCTTTCCATTATAGCAGTAGTTGTCGGCCAATACTTTCAAAGCCTTGGCAATATCAATGGCTTCGTTCTTTGAGAGCACCAGGACGGTCTTCGGGGCGTTCTCTTGTTCGCCGTCATAGTAGGTCAGCCTGATGTTGTGCTGGGTGGTTTCCACCTCGGCCCACGGCATTGTGGCGGTAATGTGGAACAATTGGATTTTTGCGATTTCGTTCATTATTCACCTCCATTCAGTTGTTTTCTTTAAATATCCCTTACCTTGGCAAGCCGGGCAAGGATCATCGAATTCGACATCGACCATTTTAACCAGCATCTCGTCAAATATTTTTTCCGTATGCTGGTTGATACGTCCTGTCCCGTTGCATCTTTCGCATTTCTTACGAGTTCCATCAAGGTATTCTTCATGTTCCTTGCAGGCTTGTTCAGTCGAAAACTCTTTACCGTCAGAAGCAACAAACACCTTTTCGGTGATGGTCTTTTGTCTATACTCTACTTTCATTTCTCACCTCCTTTCATCAGCTTTGGGATTGGCATCCAATGGGTGATTGAATCAATTTCGCAGCACGATGAGTATTTTTTATCTCCATTTGCCTTCTCGCCGCAAACGAATCCATCACACCACCACCATGTCTCCATCCCGTCATGAAATGCCACGAGCACGTCGCCATTGAGATTTAACGCCAGGACATTTCTATTTCGTTCCGGCAACGAATCCTCCACCGAAATCCAAAGGTTTTCGAGGGTGAATCTGACGGCTCCTTCAAAACCTACTTTGAAAGACTTCCCCCATTGGCGGCCTCTGTTCCCGAGGTACGTAATTTTCTCCTGGGCGAGTTTCAGTATTCTTTCCTGTTGGTTCATTGTTCACCTCCTTCCCTGCGTTCTTTTTCATACTCTTCTTTCTGATATTTGCATTCAGCCAATTCCCATTTTATGCCATGAAAAGCCTTCATTATTTCACTAGCAGCATTCTTTGGATAGGCCAGATTCCATTCAAATGCTTTTTTACCATGTAAGATGTAAATAAGAATGGTGCACATTTCCATAATGCTGTTCCATTGTGCAATAAGCATTCTTTCTTCATCTGTAAGACGCCAGTCTATGTTATTTGAGTCGCTCATTTTTTTGTCTCCTTCTTAGTGTTTTGATGAAATCTATTATTGTTCCTATAATAGGTATGGCCAATAGGTACATTATGAGAAATGCGAGTATACAATCGGGCCAAATCATTTCTCACCTCCTTTTCTATGGTCGTCTAAGACCAGTTTGCAGATCTGCAATACTTTCACGACTTTGTTCAAATCAAACCATCCTTCGGTACGCACACCTGTTTCCATGTCAATCCAGAAATCGTTTGTGTCTTGCTCCAGCAAGTAGGACAATTTGTCGCCCGCATTGTCGGGGGTAAAACCTCCGGCATAACCCACTTTGTGACCTGGGTGGTCAAGCACTCTGATGGGTGTGTCGATGCCTCTTCCACCCGAAGCGTCAAGCAGGACGGAAAACATGTTGGGATGAATCCTCATTGAATTCAAATAGACGTGCATGTCATCTATGCTTTTCTGCTGTATGATGACTTCTTGATTGGGGTAGCATGGCGGACAAACGGTGACAGGGTTGTCTTTACGTCCTGCTATATTCAACTGAATTCGTTGGAAGAGGCCAAGTCTGAATAGTGTCAGCTGTTCGTCCACCTTATCCCAATGGCCATTTGCGGCATCGTGAGCTGCAGAACCACATATATGCAAGGCAAGATTAAGCCTTTTTTCATTCTGCCTTCTTCGCAAACAGCCTATCAGTTTTGGATCAAGAAAGCGGTTTCCGTTTTCTTTCCAGTTGTTACTAACAAGCACACCGAACTCTGCAATTGGAAACTCGCGCTGTATCTCGTGTAAGGCTCTGACGTCGGTCCTGGCATCTATGCCGGTGAAGGTAATATGACAAAGGTTTGCTCGTTTCATTGGGCACCTCCTTCCTGTAAGTTAGGTAGAATCTTCTCAATATCCAGCCAAAGCATGTTGCGGCCTGGGTTGTAGTCGCGGTCGAACTCCCACATGCCGAAACGCTGGTCGTAGTAAGCGAAGGCCATTTCCTGCGTGTCTGGATTGATGACGGGGTATGGATGTTTGTTGCCCGGATTATCCGTGCCCTTGTGCCATAACTCGTTCATCAACTGCTTTCGAGCGGCTTCCATCAATTCTTCCTTCTTCTCGTATTCTTCCATGGCGGCCTTTATCTCCGGCTTGAACTCCAGATAATCAAGGTCGGGGTCGCAGGCGTTATCAATCAGCACTTCGGCATCTATGATGATCCTGCCGAACGAGCCTGAGAAGTTGGCTTGTCTCCATTTGCGTTTGATGAACTCGTAGAGGATTAGCCGGTTGTCGGCATCTCCATTCCAATCTGTGCCATCTTCTTCTTTCACTTCCTTCTCGATGGCAAGGAGCATCTTTTTGTCCTCGTCATCATCTTCCCATTCTCGCCAATCTTCTTCATTGCTGAAGAATGAGCGACTTTCGAAAAGAGCCTCCATTACTCTTACGAAGGACATAACCCTTTCGAATTCTTCAGGGTCGGCTTTCGCCATTTTCAATCCGCTCATTTGGCACCTCCTTTCTTTATGTTCAGCAATCGGTCAATTTCTGCCGCGATCAAAGCGCCTGCTTTAACAAGGTCTTTAATCCTTCCATCCGGCCACGGCTCGTTTGATGGCTTGAAGAATTCAATACCAAACGGCCACATTATACCAGGCATCTCGTCTGTACCGACAATCATTGGGTCAATTCTTTTCTTCCAGTACGCACGCATTGCATACATAACAGCGGCATCGGTCAGTTCGCTGCATAAATGATTGGCATCGTGTTCGGCGGTAAAGCCTTCTTTTTCAATTTGCCGTTTTCTTTCTTCGGCAATAAGTTCAGCACCCGCATTTCCCGGATGGCGGCTGCAGACGGTTCTCATGCATCGCCAATAGGCATCCGTTTCCTTTTTGGTGGCCGGGCGGCATTTTCCGTCTGACCGACGAACAGGAACGCCTTCCTTTATGTCGAAGCCATTGAATGAATCGACTTGGTTGGTGCCAGGTATCAACCCAAGAGACATGAACACATGAGAGGTTCCTTCCACGGTCACCAATGCACCAGGTCGGCATATTTTCTTTGCTTTGCGGTAATTCATTTGGCACCTCCTTCCAGCAACTCGGGGTTATCATGGACGTTGCCGATGATGGTCCAGCTTTTGAGGGTGGTACCTTCGTCGTCGTCGTTTAAGAGGTATTTCAGTGGCATGCTGGCCAGATCCTGGTTGTTTGGTCTTGTCTCGAATATCCCTTCTCTATAGCCGACGACGTAAGGGATATGCTCAAACTTCTTGATACGGCTTTTGAGGATGTCGCCCTCAAAGATGGGTTGGCCGTTGGTGTCGTAGAAACCGGTGTATTCCCCGACGGTGGAATTATGGACGTCTTCGGTCATCCAGCCGTCTTCCTCGTCCCAGTATTGGATGCCAACACCGTCGGTTCCGATGGTGCGGAAGAGGTCGCCGAAGATCCAGCGGCTACCTTTGTATGATTTTTCAGGCGTTCTGCCTCTGAAAACGATTTGTCTCATTTGGCACCTCCTTCCAGTCGTTCAGGATGGTCGAAGATATTGCCAATGACTTCCATTCTTTCAGGGATAAAGCGATAATAGCATCCATTTTCCCATCCTCCATCGTGTTTGCAGAATTTAACGACACCGTTACGGAATCTGGGATTTTTCTTGAATCTGTCATTTGTGACTCTTACCCTTACGATGTCTCCTTCATATATTTCACGGCCATTGATATCTTTCACGCCGGTGAACTGGCCAAGGGTTTCCTTGTCAATAGGCTGCTTGCCAACATCACCGTTTGCGGTGTGGATGTGTGGAGTCGGGCAGTCGATTGTGTGAGGCTCTCCATACACCCATTGCCCTTCAGGGACTTCATGTTTTCTAACTATGGGCCGCTCTGGCAACTTGACTTTAGCCCTGTATCTAATCATTCTCATTGGGCACCTCCTTCCAGCAGCCCGGGGTTGTCGTGGATGTTGCCGATAACCTTAATGTTTTTGACATCGTGGAGGAAGTAGTAAAGGTCTTCTTCCTTTTTGAAGACGAAACCGAAATCATCGTATTCTACGACGCATCTCATGGGGTCGAGTGTCTCCTTGCCGTCATCCCAAGGGTCGTAAACGATGTAGTCACAATCTACGATGTCATCCTCATAGATTTCTGTGCCGTTTTTGTCGCGTAAGCCGGTGAACTGGCCCACGGTTACTGAATTGACATAATCAGAGGTCCAATAAGACTCTTCTTTTCTGGGTACATCTGCTATTTCACCAGGTATATTAGGTTCAAATGCTCGTCTCCCAATACTAGTATGTCCTCTGTCATCCTTAAGTGAACCGATAATCCATTCACCTCGGTACGTTTTTCCTCGAAATTTGATTTCTCTTTTCATATTGTTGTCATTTAGTGTTGTGTAATACTTTGCTGTTCCTTTATGACCTCTTCCGGTGTCTTCGAGCGTTCGGCCCACATGCCTTTTTGGAGCACGTCGACGAGCCAGGTGGTGCGCTGGGCGTCTACGGCATCGACATTCGACAGTGAGTATTGCCAGTAGGTCGGTAGGATTTCGCCGTCGAGGGTGAAGACCCGCTCGATGCGGTAGTAGGTCCATTTCTCTTGCTCGTATCTGAGCGTATCGCCGCAGGTGACGAAGCCCCTTGCGCGGTTGACCATCAGGTTGAGGAGGGTCATCCTGGCGCAGGTGTATGACAGGTCTTGGCCGCACAGCCACGGTTCCATGCCTTTCTCTCTGGATAGTCTCAGCCCGGCCAGCAGCATGCGGCCGCTCCCGCAGGTGGGGTCGTTGATGTAGCCATTGGTCGACTCGGTGAATTGCGCGGTCATGCGGCACATCTCTTCGGGGGTGAAGAACTGGCCGTTGTTGCCGTGCGAGATCCTCTCCATGAAGACGTCGCCAAGTGGGTCGTGATAGTCTTGTGCGGCTTCGCCGTAGGCGTTGATGGCATTGACAAAGGCGTCCTTGTATTCCACGTCGTCACGCATCCTGTTCAGCAACTCCACCTGGTGCGGGTTGGGGTTGTTGGCCATGAGTCCGAGCGACACGTCGAGGAACTCGTCGAAGACGTCGTGGAACTCCTTGCCACGGCGGCAGTCCATCGCTTCGATGGCTGTCGCCAGCTTCTTGTCAAGGGTCCGTAATGTCAAGCTGTCGGTTTTCATTGCTTTGTGTTTTTCGCCATTTCTGGCATTTCTCGTATGGAATAGAAGCCGTTTTTGCCGTCGGCGCGCGACTCGGCCGTGCAGTGGGCTTGTGCGCATTCGGTTTTGTCTTCCGGGTCCCACAGAAGGCAGTGCTTGCAGGTGTCCTTCCACTTGTCGCTTTTCGTGGGGAAGAAGGCCAGCAGCCCCCACCGTTCGGAGGTAAAGTGCATCTGCGTGTCGCTTTCGCCTATAAGGGCAAGTTGTTCTCGTTGGGGCATGATCAAGACCTTTCTTCTTCGAAACACAGGATTACCTCTTGGATGTCGACGAAGTCCAAACCTTGGTCTTCGACCACTGTCTGGTGGCACACGTCGACGAGCTTGTAGCGGTCGGTGAGGATGCCGTCTTCCACTTGGTCCCAGTCCTTGACCAGGAACACCTCTGCGTTGTCGTCGAGACCGCGCAGCTGTTGTTTCAGTTCTTTCACTGTCATGGCTCGACCTCCGGTGCTAAAAGTTCGTGAGCTTCGAGTTCCAGGTTAAGCCATTCTGCAACATTCTCGTCTAGGACAATCCTGTTTTTATAGATTTCCTTTCCTGTGGCGGGGTCTTCTTCAAACCAACTGAAAGACCATCCGCCTCTCTTTTCAATGCTCATTGACAATCCCAACGCCCTAACTGCTTTGGCGATGGTGGCGAGGCTGCTCTTCTGCGAGAGACGGTATTTGAATTCGTATATCATTGGGGATTTCCTTTCAGAATTTGATTTTCCATATTCTTTGCTTGCCGGGAATGTTCACCAAAGGGCTTATCAGCTTGATGGGTTCCAGTACTGGCCACTTATAGAGCAGCTTCGGTTGGTCGTCTACATTCTCGAGTAGTTTCTTTAATTCTTTTACTTTCATATTGTTGTTGTTGTTAGTTTTGTTCCTTTGACTGACAAATAGCTGTTCCAAATCCGTTCCTTCGCTTCTTTTTCAGACAATCCTTTCGCGTCCGGGAACCATCGTATGAGAAAAGGAAGGAACATTCTTCGTATTCCGATATAGATGTCATACACTTCATATATTGGGTATGATTCTTCAATCCTTCTTCTGACCAATTTTACTATCATTTCACGCCTCCTTCCTGCAATTTTGGAATTGGCATCCAGTGGGTTATTCTATCATTGTCGATAGTATCAAACAACTTGTCTTTTGAACAGAAATACATGACATCTTCATAAAAGACAAGTCCGTCATCGTCGTCGTAATACTTACATAAATAAAAATCATCCTCTTTAGGAAGCTCTTCTTTTACCGAAATCCAAAGGTTTTCGAGTGTGAATCGGATGGCCAGTTCAAATGCGGCCTTGTATGTCTTACCGAATCGGGCACCACTTGTCCCAACAATTTGGATTTTCTCCTGGGCGAGTTTCAGTATTCTTTCTTGCTGGTTCATTGGTCACCTCCTTTCAGCAGCTCGGGGTTGTCGTGGATGTTGCCGATGACTTCCATTCTTGCAGGTAAAAAGCGGAAATAGCATCCGTTAGTCCACCCCCCATCATTACTGCAGAATGAAACAACACCGTTACAAAATCTTGGGTTTTTCTTGAAACGGTCGTTGGTGACTCTGACCCTTACGATGTCGCCCTCATATATTTCGCGGCCATTGATGTCTTTCACGCCGGTGAATTGTTCGATTGTTTCCTTATCAACAGGCTGCTTGCCGACAAATAAAGTGTGAATGTGTGGAATTGGGCAGTCAATGGTGTGTGGCTCGCCATACACCCATTGCCCTTCGGGGACATACTCTTGCCGTGCAAAGTTTCTCTTTTCGGGCATTTTGACTTTTGCTCTGAATTTGATTTTTCTCATCTTACACCTCCTCCGTTTTTGACTTTTATATCGAGTTCAAGTATATTATTGGGTGAGATTTCAAGACTCATTTGTGCGTATGCAGGCCTTTCAAATAAATCCTTTACGTGATCATAGGCTTCGATGCGGTTCCTCGCTTCAAGAAGAATATCTGAAGCGTCGTCTGGTTCAACAACGAGAACGGTGGAGTTGTCTTTTCGTTCGACGACTATTTGAGCCAATTTGTCCATCACCTCCTGATTGGTGAGGGTTGAGAATTTGGTAGGTGTCATTGTTCACCTCCTTTCCAATAAGCCAGCAGCTCGGATTGTAGCTCAATGAGGCGGTCGAGTTTCCCGCATATGCGGATATCCATTGCGCCAAGGTTGACGAGGCATTCTTTAATCTCGTCCAGCTTGGCCGTGTAGTCGATAGAGGCTGGCAATGCCTTGGTGCTTTCTTCTTTTGGGCCGAAATAGCCGGGGAAGAACTTAGGCAAGGCATATTCCATCCATTCCTCTTCCGTCATGTTGTTGACGGCTTCAAGGTCTTCCTCTTTAGCACGGCTTATTCCGCCCACCATTCGAAGGACCATGGGCAACATGCCAGGCTTGATCTCGCCGTTCGACATGTCGATGAGCGATTTCGCATTCTTGTAGAAATTACGAACTTTGGCGGGTGCATCTTCTCTCTTCGTTCTCATGCCGCACCTCCTTTCAAGCAGACTGACTGACTGACTGACTGACTGACTGACTGACTGACTGACTGACTAAATGTGTGCAGGTTGCAGACGGCCGCGACGTTCCAGTCGGCGATGAAGAGGTTCATTTCGTCGCAATGGCGGTGCAGAAGGCCATCGCCGCAGAGCAGCAGCGTCATCAGGGCGCAGCTGTCGCAGGTGCGCTGTTGCTCTCTTGTTTGTGTTGCTGTTGTTGTCATATTGTTGTTGTTTTTGAATAGGTTGTCTTTATTTCACCTCAGCGGCTATTGTTGCTTTCTTTCTATATGATAGATTTCTTTGATGTCAACGTCTAATTCTTCGGCTTTGGCCAACATGAGTTGGGCGTTACGAAACGGGTTGCGATGAATATCCTTGTGGCACCTCCAACACATCACAGTTATGTTGCGTTTGTCGTCTTTCAGTTCTGGGAAGCGGTGCACTGGCAGTATGTGGTGGATCGTTATTTCATCAATGCGACAGGGCAAGCCACACACGGGGCAGCAGCCACCGTTTGATTCCAGCGTTTCTTTCTTGATCCTTTTATACCTTTCTCTCTCCTTTTTGGTTACTTCCAAATCCCTTTTCGGCCGCTTTTTAAGTCGGCAGTTGGAAATGGTGATGTAGAACCTTTTGCGTATGATGGGGAAGGTCCATTTCCAATAATGCCTCTTCGGCATGATGTCGATTTCGTTAAGCATGGCTATCTTCGATAATTTCGACTTGGAAATTCTCTTTTAGATAAGTGAAGAGTGCTTCACGGTCAAGGCCCTTTGGATTGCGGTATTCCAGCATCCATGCCCTTACGGTTTGAATTGAATTGCGGCATTTGTCTGCCATTTCAATGAGAATCTTGTTCCGACACTCGACGCTTTGGGTTTCCCAAAACTCCCGAAGTTTCATCTTTTTCATTTTTATAAGATTATTATTTGTATTTTCGTTTGTGTTTTCGTTTGCAAAAGTAAGAAATATCTTTGGAAACAAAGATAATTATTTGGATTTTTTTTCAACAAAATAATTAACTATATGGTTTACAATAGATTAAAAACACTTCTAACGAAAAACAAAAAGAAGGTAAAAGATGCGGCCAAAATTGCTGGCTATGCCGAAAACAGCTTTAAGGTCGCCGTTGAAGACGGAACAATGAGTTTCTCCAAGGTTCCTATCCTATGTGAATTCATAGGGATTACTCCGAATGAGTTTTTTGGATGGGAATCGACTCCTATTGGTGGTGGCAATTATGCCTCACATATTAGTGGAGGCAACACGCAAAATTCAAACGAAGTCATCCAGGCCTTAATGACCGAACTAAAAGAGAAAACCGGCATCATCAAAGAGAAGGACAAACAAATCAATCGGCTACTCACCATTATCGAAAGGAACAAATTCAAATGAGCAATATCAACTTCGTGGCTCTCGACTTCGAGACCGCCACCGCCAGCCGTGCCTCAGTGTGTGAGGTGGGGCTGTGCTTCGTCCGCGACGGACAGATCATGTCGTCGCCATCCTACCTGATGCGCCCTCCGTCGAACCGCTACGACGCCGTCAACACGGCGGTGCACGGCATCACGCCGCAGATGACGGAGGACGCGCCCGAGTTCTGGCTTCAGTGGCCCGCCATCTCCGCCGTCCTCGAAGGTGAGACGGTTGTTGCCCACTATGCGCCCTTCGACATGGGCGTCATCCGCGAAGAGTGCTTGCGCTGCGGCTTGCCCCTGCCCGAGTTCCGCTTCGTGTGCAGTTGCGCCCTTGCCCGCTATGTGCTGCCTGGCTTCTACAGCTATGGCCTCGAACCGCTGTGCGACCACTTCGGCATAGCCACCGATGGTCACCATCGCGCCGGAACCGACGCGCTGATGACGGCCAAGCTGATGCTTCGCCTCTGCGAAGTGGCTGAGGTCGGCACCATTGACGAGCTGCTGGAGAAATACCATTGCCGCTACGGCACCTTCGAGGGCGGCACCTACAAACCTTTCAACCGCCAGCGCGACTATTCCAACAAGACCAACCTCGACCATTTTGCTAAGGAATACCAGGCCGACGAGGCAGGCTTCGACGACGAAAACCCCTTCTATGGCAAAGAGGTGGTATTTACCGGCACGATGGCCATGCCACGCCAGGAACTGATGCGGATGGTGCTTGACATCGGCGGTCGCACCAAAGACAGTCTGACCAAGACCGCCGACTTCCTTGTTGTGGGCCAACAGGACTTCCGCATCGTGGGCGAGGAAGGAATGTCTGGCAAGCAGAAGAAGGCCTTGGAGATGATTGCGAAGGGTGCTCCGCTTCAGGTGCTGTCGGAGAATGAGTTCATGATGATGATTTCTTCGTAGCCGTGCCAACCTTCCCTATCGCACCCATGTGCGACGCGCCCCATGCGTGGGCAAAACCTATTCTATCTTCCCGGAAGGGAATGAGAAAAGCGGGGCAGAACCGCGCCAAATTCAAGTCAATAACGAGTCAAAAACACAAGTAAAACCTTAAAAAAATGCCTTCGCGACTTGGTGATATAGAAACTTTTGTGAGATTTGTCTATAGTTCAATTCTCATTCCCGCTACTTATACAAATCCATTGAAAGGCAGCACGTTACATCGCGCTGCCTTTGGTGGTTTAAGGTTTATCGGGTCAGTTTCTTTCGCCTCGCTCGCGTTGGCGAAAGAAAAAAAATGCCTTTAAGCGAACAAAACAAATTTCAGCCCTTTGATGTAATCCATTCATCCCTGGCATTCACCATGCCACGGATTACCTATGGCTCAAAGGACACCGTACTATCCTTCTATGCCTTTGACAATCAGCTCGGCAGGATGCGTCGCAAGCGCATCAAACTAAACCACCTTGGCCGCCGATGGTTCATCCGGCGCAGGGAACGCGAGATCTGTGGTCGGTTCCTTGCGCTGCTCTCTCAAGGATGGAGCCCTTTCGAGGATAGACATGACACGATTCTGACCCGACTCGACCCTGTTGTCGACATAGTTGCTACAGCCGTCCCTCTCTCTGTCGCTGTGCAGCGCTACAACGATTTCGTGGATTCCGAGGTCGAAAGAAAGGTCCTCTCAAAGGCCACTCGACTCACCTATCTATCCTATTCCGCGAAACTCCTCTCCTATCTTCCATCTTCCATTTCCTCTTCTGATATCACCACTGTCGACCTGGTTGGCTTCATCGACTCAATGAAGGAGCAAAAGCTGTCGCCCAAATACTGCAATAGCGTCATCGGATGGCTGAAGACCGTTTTTGCCTGGATGCTTGAGCGCGGAATCGTCAGCAACAACCCTGCCTCTCCCATCAAGACCGAGACCTTGGCTCGTCAGCAGGGTCGACCGACACTGACCGATTGCGAGCGTGAGTCGCTGTTCGACCGCCTTCGTCAACATGACAGGTTGGAGTTTCTTCTGGCCTGCATGATGGAATACTATACCTATATCCGACCAAACGAGCTCTATCGTGTGCGCGTGCGGTACATTAATATAAAGGAGCAGACTGTGACCATCCCTGCCGAGATTTCCAAAAACCGAAAATCTGCCAAGGTGACGGTGCCCAGCGTTGTCGTCGACTTGATGAAGGAACTGGGCATAGACAGGCATAGAGGCGACGACTACCTCTTTGGCAAGGGATTGAAATGTGGTCCGACCATCGGAAACGCCAAGCAGTTCGGTCGTTTTTGGGAGCGTCATGTGGCTTGCAAAGGCGGTATCTACCCGGAGTTGGAAGAACGTGGCATCGTATTCTATTCGCTCAAGAATTCTGGCATTACCGACATGCTTCAGCGAGGTGTGCCTTCAGCCGTTGTGCGCGACCAGGCACGCCACCAAGACCTGAGCACCACCGAGATCTACGGACGTTCTTCTGCCCTCAAGGCTCCCGACGGATTGAAAGACTACCGTTAATGGTACCATATATTCACTAAATCAATTCACATGATCAAAAAGATTCGTTACCGCCTGGTGTGGAACCGGAGCGGATGCCTCAACCAAAGAGGCGAAGGCCTCGTACAAATCGAGGCCGAACAGCAAGGGCGCAAAGCCTATTTCTCTACTCACACCTACCTGAAGCCCGAGCAGTTCGCCCGTGGCTGTGTGGTGAACACCGATTTGGCCGATGGTCTCAACTATGCCCTTTACTCGATGATTCGCGAAGTCGAGGATGTCGAACTTGAGTATATCAAAAAAGGTGTCGAAGTCACCTTGCCTATACTCAAGGAAGCCGTAAAGGCGCATTTGTCGCCTTCGGCAAAGCTGATCGACTTCGGGCTCGAAGTCATCAACGCCAGCGAGCGCAACGAGGTGACCAAGAAGAACTACCGCACCTTGTTCAACAACCTGGAGCGGTTCCGAGCCGGAGTGCGTGTCACCGAGATCGACTATCAG